>DYLN01000033.1 GCA_020722085.1 Melioribacter roseus | reverse complement strand
TTCACCTTCAATTGCTTGAGTTTTTCTTGCTGCTGAAGGATCACTTTTAATTTGTGCCTCAAAAGCTTGAACGCCATCTATGTTCACATTATTTAGTTTTTTCATGTTTATTTCTCCATAATAATTTTAGTTATATGATTTATCATGTTTAACAGCAGATACAACAACAAATGCACCCTCGCCGGATCCATTTTTTATTATGTCCGGTTCAGTCATTTCTTCAGGATTAGAAAAAATTGTTTGACAGGTTTCGATGCCGCTAAAGTCTGTCTGCTCAACAAGTTTTATTATTTCGGAAGTTGAATAGAATTTTGCTTTTTTATAAAACTTATCAGAATCTTTTTGTGCTTCATAAATTTTGCCTAGGAAACTATTTTTATCAACAAATCCTATTATAATTTTACCTTCCGGTTTTAACACTCTATGAGCTTCTCTTAAAGTTAGTCTGATATCATCCACGAAACAAATAGTTGTTACTAACAACACAAAGCCGAATGAACCGGAATCAAAAGGGAGTTTTTCTGCACAAGCGATATGAATATTCATTCCTCTTGAACGTGCAATCGCCGCCATAGGTTTGGAAGGTTCAACACCAATATTTACACCAAACGGAATTGAAAAACGTCCGGTGCCCGCTCCTATTTCTATACCTACGGTATTTCCCGGAATAAAATATTTAATTGCTTCTATTTCAGATTGATAAGCAAACGAATGATCATCAAACCATGCATCGTACTCAAGCGCATATTCATCGAACACCGAATTTTTTATTACGTCCTTTTTTACTTAACCCTCCATGTTTTCTTTCCGAATAATATAAGTATTAAAATTTAACAGGTGTACCAATTTCTTTAACTGATGCGGAAGCAATTTAGCAAGATGATTCGCAGTTACAATCCCGCCAATGCTGCCGCCGAGAATAACTACTTTCGCTTTATTCATAATCGATTCTTTTCTCAAATTACTGTATACTGTAAATTGCATCTTTCAGCATTAGTATAGAATCACATACTTTCGGATTTTTAAGAGTAAAAGTGTAAGACCGATTTTTCAGTGTGCGAACCACTAAGTTATGTTTAACAAGAAAATCTATTTTTTTTGTTACTTCATCCTTGTTTAAATTCAGCATCTTTGCTATTGATGCTGATGTTATTTCATTTTCATAAATAGAGCAAAGTATTTCAATATATACAGAGTCGGCAAAGAGTTCACTGATCAATTTGTCGATTCGTTTACTCATAGAAATCACCTTTCTATTTGATACCCGGCATAACGCCATGAGTTTACATCATCTTTTGAGAGAGTAACAGTAAATCCTTTTTCTCTTAAAAGTTTTACTGCATCGGCAGCAAGCACACAATAAGGACCGCGGCAGTAAGCTACGATTTCTTTATTGTGAGGCAGCTCATCAATTTTTTCTTTAAGTTCTTTTAACGGAAGCGAAACAGCATTGGGAAGGTGACCATTTAAGTATTCCTCTCTCGGTCTAACATCTATTAATGTGACTTCGTTGTTTTTTAATTTTTCCCAGAGTTCGGAAGCCGGCATAGGATTCAAAGTTGCTCTTTCCTCAAAAAAAAGTCTTGCTGCTTCTCTTATTTCAATCGCAATTTTTTCGGTTAACGACTGAAGGTTTTTCCAGCATTTAATAACATCTTCATTTACAAGAGAATAAATTATACGGACACCCTCTTTACGAGTGGTGACAAGTTTAGCATTTTTTAGTATTTGAAGATGGCGGGATGTATTAGCAAAACTCATATTCGTCTCTTTGGAAAGTTTATCCACGTCACGTGAGCCTTGCGATAGAATATCAATAATTTCGAGTCGTTTTGGATGAGCAAATGAATTTGCAATTAATGCGAAATGCTGGAAAGATAAATCTTTGAATTCTCTGCCTGTCATTACACTCTATTAATAAATTATTCAATTGTACTATTGAATAATAGAAAAAGATTCTTTGAAATTCCAGTCTTTTTTAGATTTTTTCATCTCAGTCGAGAATACGCGAATAAAAAAATTAAAAAAGTGAAGTACGAGCGGTGAGTTACTCATATATGGCTTTAACAAGGTCGATTCGTTTGTGTTTATTAGGGTTACTAAAAAAATATATGTAACTACAAAAACCTTATTTTGTTTTTTAACTTTAGTAACGTGAGTTAATAAAGCATCAGCAGCTATCTTATAAAATTTATTCAACCAAAGCTTTGAATCCGACCTTACTTAAATTCACATAAATGAAAAAAGCAGAGACTAAAGCAATCAAGACAAAAACAAAGCCAATCACAAAATCTGCGAAAATTATTTTTCCAATTCCAAACAGAGCGGAATAGATCATCACAACACCGAGGAACCAGCTTAGTATCATTCTTGGAAATCCGGTTTCGGATTTTATCTCAGGCATTTTTTCTGCAATTTTTTTCCATCCTCTTCCGCCCGGGTAAGTTCTTCTGTAAAATTCGAGCAGCTTCTTTTCCGGAGTTGGTTTTGTTAAGTACGTTGCAATTATCCAAACAATAGTAGTTCCCAAAACAGTAGGATACAAAGTCAAAGGCGGCTCGAGACCAAAACCATAGCGTGCAATAGGATAGATAACAAGAGGGGCAATCATTGCCGTAATTTCCGACCATGCATTTATTCTCCACCAGTACCAGCGTAAAATAAGAACAGCGCCCATTCCTGCACTTGCATTAATAATAAATTCCCACGCGCCGGAAATTGTCGTTAAAACATACTTTGTAAGAAGCAAAGAAAAAATAGTAATCAAAATAACCGAAATGCGGGAGATTTTTATATAGTATTTTTCTTCTGCATTTTTTTTGATGAACCTTCTGTAAAAATCGTTAATGATATAAGACGTTCCCCAATTTAACTGTGATGAAATAGTTGACATGTAAGCAGCTAAAAAAACAGCAATTAACAGACCAAGCAGACCTTTGGGAAGATACCTAACCATCAGTTTGGGATACATTACTCCCGGATCTATTGTATTCTCGTACTTTTCATAAACCTGCTTAAACTCTTCGCTTTGATAAACCGCGTCATCGGAATGCAGCAGCGATTTATTGTTATATGCTTCAGTAACCTTTGCAAAAAGCGCGGGATTTTCATTTTTTATATCGTTAACATTTTGTGACCGCGGCATAATTACAAGTGCTGCAAGGGCAACTAAAATCCACGGCCAGGGACGAATTGTATAATGAGCAATTGTAAACCACAATGTAGCGAACAAACTATGTTTTTCATCTTTAGCCGACATCATTCTCTGGGCGATGTAACCGCCTCCTCCGGGGTCAGCGCCCGGGTACCAGCTTGACCACCATTGAATACCTACGTAAGCAGCAAAAGAGCCAATCCCCAGTGCAAGTACTCCGCCTGTAATTCCCTCTGTGCTTATCTTTCCGATTTTAGGAAGGAAATCCATAACCTGCGGTGCAAGTTTTTCTTTCATTGCAACCATACCGCCAACTTGCGGAAGTTCAACAACAATTACTGCAAGAATTATACATCCTGCCATAGCAAACAAAAATTGGAAGCTGTCTGTTCGTGCTGTTCCAAGCAATCCTGCGGCAGATGCATAAATACCTATTATACTTGCAGTAATTACCACGAGCAAAAAAGCATCGTAAGCAGGGAACACAACGGTAAAGATTTTTTCCATAGCTTTATTCACCCACCCCATGACGATTGCATTCATCAGCAAACCGAGATATAAAGCTCTAAATCCGCGAAGCACTGCGGCAGCTTTTCCTTCGTAACGAAGTTCAACAAATTCGACATCTGTCATAATATGGGCACGGCGCCATAATTTTGAAAAAAGAAAAACCGTCAGCATTGCACCAATGCACATATTCCACCAAAGCCAGTTGCCTGCAATTCCGTTGCGTGCTACAAGTTCGGTTACTGCAAGCGGTGTGTCTGCGGCAAATGTAGTGGCAACCATTGCAGTTCCCGCCAAATACCAAGGAAGATTTCTGCCGGAAAGAAAAAATTCGCCGGTATCTTTCCCGGCTTTTTTAGAATAGTAAGCTGCTATTAAAAACACAATTAAGAAATAAACGACAATTACTGCGATGTCAATCCATTGAAGGTGTGTCATAAATTTTTTCCTGTGTGTAACGCGTAAGAAATTATTTAGAAAGTAAACTTAATTATTTTTTTTGTAAGCAAGTCTGTATTGTAAAAAATAAATTAGAAAAACTGCAGTTACGTATCAATTTTTTTAACAGGAAAGTTATGCGGACTGCTTGTCTCAAAATTAACATAGTGGAGTTACATTAGAGAATATAAAGATGGCATTTTTTTCAATCAAATTGCGCATTTGTAAAGGTGCCATCTTTTCGCGTACATTCAATATCACGGCAACTTTCTCAGAATTGACTCAATTCGCCGAAGTGAGGCGAGCCACATTGTGGAAAGTCTTTGCAGCGGTCTTGAATAGTTGTTATAGTGGGCTGGATCTCCTCGCCAGTCGTCAGACCTCGACGGACCCTGTCGGGAGTCCGGCGACCAAACTCTGTTTGGGATCTAATTTTGTGTTCCCAACCCCCTAAGCGGAATGGGTAAAGAAAAGCCTTGCTTTTAGGTTAGCCTCATTGAATGAGAAGGTTTATTCTTTTTTTACTTTGAAATTGTGTTTGACTAAATTTTTTTTTGCCTGTTTTATTGTAACTTCAGTAAGCTTCATACCGCAAATCGGGCAAACACCGGCAGAGTCGGAAATTACATTCCAGTCTATTTGATTCTGATAAACTTTTCCGTCCTCGTTTTTATCTATAGATTTCAAATCTATCTCGCCGGTACGAATCATCGGGTTTGATTTCGTATATTGTTTGTTCATCATCATTTGTGATGAATCGGGGCGCATGTGATGCATCATTTGCTGTTCATTCTGCATCTCTTGATGCGAGGTATCTTTTCCCTGGGAATAACTAATTCGAGTGGTAATAAACAGCATTGCTAAGATTCCCGGAATTATTCTTGCTGCGGCTTTCATAACATATCCCCTTTTTGATTATACGTTACATTATTTAATCACCCGGTTATCTTCCCATTGACATTTAGCGCATTTTTTTAACCGGTTAGTAGCAATTATGATGACATGATACCATTATAATTAATCAATGTGCATGTTTGCTGCATAAATACTAAATTTACTTTTTTTTGCGGTAGGCATAAATTAAGAACTGTGTATAAAATGGAATCAGTTAGTAACGAAAGCACTAATTATTTTGAAAGCTGTTATCTTTAGAAGCATTTTTCAATTTTCGGCGGGCAAGAGATAATAATTTCTGTGTCCGGCGGTAGGAATAAAGACTAAGTTCTTCCCTGCCAATTACCCTTGCAAGTGATTGAATAGTTTTTGTAATTATTAATCCAAGGTTGGTATCGGTCAAAAGCAGATCCGGCGGAAGCAATATAATTGTATCAAAGACGGCGGTTTCCACAATTGAGATCAATTCATCGTAAGGGAGATTTTCGAGCCTTGAACCTCTTATTATAACTTTGTTTTTTTGACGGCTCAATAACTCGAAGTTCATCCTCTCAAGAAGAAGTTTAATAGCGTCATCAAGTGTTATTTTTATTTCGATCATATCCATGAAAAATTTTGTTGAATGTTACCTTATCATCCCGTAAAAACCACATTATACAAAATCGTCTCGGATGTAATATTATTTACCTTTTATTGAAAGTAAAAGTTCCATCAATAAATTTACATCTTCAGACAAATATTCAGTTCCCTAAATAACGTTATTGATTGATTAAGTGGCTGAATGGAGGCTGACCAAAAAGTAACTTTTTAATAGAACAATAACCGCTAATTGCGCAGCTTGTCCCGTGTATTTTACGGGGAATTCTCTCGAATTATTTTGTTGATTCTTACTTTTTGGTCACCCTCAAATAAGACAAATGAAATGCCAAACACAAATACTTACATTAAAAAGGCAGGCAGAGATAAGAAGAAATGGAAAATAAAATAAACATTTGGTGCTCAATATTTTAGAGCGGCAAGAAAATAAGGTAAAAAGTAAAACACTGCGAATTTTATTCATAGCCGGTACAAAAAAAGGTTGTCCCGAAAGTAACAAAACCTTCTTTATTGAATAGATTCTTTTGTTCTTCTCGCAGCAGAAAGAATAAATCCAAGCACTATAATTAACACTCCGGACCACACCAGACTAATAAAAGGTTTAACGCTGGCATTGATTGTCAAAACTTCTTTTGGTGGTGAGGACTGCTGTTTATTTTTATCGTTCAATTTTGAAATAACAAGCTCGGCTTGCCCGGAAGTTGCACTAACATTATTGATCTCTATTTTCAGATTTGTTTCTTTGGATTCAGCCGGCAGAGATTTTCGCTCCCCGTTTTCCATTTGTATGCCGGGTTCAAGTAAATATTCTTTTTCGTAATCTTTTACTTTTATCTCCGCACTAATTGTAAAAGGCGAACCGCTTTGCATTGCAGCCATTACATCCTGCGGAAGCTTAAATGATTGAAATACAATTTCTTTTCCATCGTAATTGTAAGACTCACCTTTCTTCAATGTAACTTTAGTACCGCCGGAAGATGAAGATTCCGAACCGTCGGAATAACTTACAGGTTCAACATAAAAATCTTTTGTAACACCTTCCAGTATATCCGGTTCTCTCATTAAACTATTATTAAAATCAGCAATGTACATTACAGGCGAGATAATCTTGGAGCTGTTTCCTTTTGTTACTTTTACATCGAAAGCATATTTAGTTCCATTTTCGATTGGTCTGTATCCGTTAAAAGTAAGATCATAACCTAAAGCATTTACCGTTTCTCCTTTTACAAGCTCAACATGCTGTTCTTTAGAATAACCTGAAGTAGCAATTACACCTAAAAGAAAAATTGCCAAGCCAGCGTGAGCAATGTAGGCACCAAGTTTATTCTTTTTCCCCTTAAAAATTTTGAAAACAATTTCGAGATTAACAAATAAAGCAAAGGAGGTAGAAAGAGTTAATACAATCATCATTAATTCATGTACACCACCGAAAATAACAATTAACAGAGTTAGTATCGATGCAGAAACAAAAGAGAACTGTGAATCTTTCAGCAAAGACTTGCCATTTGTAGTCTTCCATTTAAGAAGCAGACTCAAGCCGTTGATAACTCCTATTATTACAGCAATTGGAAGATTCAAGTCGCCGTAAAAGCTTGTCTGAACTGTTTGTCCGAAGATAGGCGAAGAAGTTCCGACGAGAATAATAATAGCTGAAGCAATCAAAGCAACCGAGCCTGTAAATAATGCAAGTTCTCTTGAAAGTATATTTTCCTGATAATTAAAATGCTCTGTTAAAAATTTCCATCTGTAAATAACAAAGCCGAATCCGAGTATTGCAAATGATGCAAGAAGCAGAATTAAGAACAAATAAACTGTCATACCGGGGTCAACAAAAGAATGAACGGAGGCATCGCCGAGAATTCCGCTCCGTGTTAAAAATGTGCTGTAAAGGACCAGTACAAAAATCATTATCGAAAGAATCAAATTCGTCTTGACGAATCTGCTTCCTCCATTGCTGTCCTGTGTTTTTTTCTGCACCAGCATAGTATGAATGGAAGCTACAGAAACAAGCCAAGGAACAAGACTTGAATTTTCTACGGGGTCCCATCCCCAGTATCCTCCCCAGCCTAAAACACCGTAAGCCCAGTACCCCCCCAGCATAATTGCCAAACCCAAAACCATACTTCCGGTCAAAACCCAAGGCAAGGACTGCTTTACCCATTCTTTATAATCGTTCTTTATTAAGGCAGCCAAAGCAAAAGAAAAAGGAACTGCAGACATTGAAAAACCAATAAACAACATAGGCGGATGTATCTGCATCCAGAAATTCTGCAGAAGCGGATTGAGTCCTTTTCCCTGAATGATAAAATTATTAATTGAGACACCGCTTGAAAGCAGTGCTGCATAAGATTCTTTACTAATCTGGAAAAAATGTCTGTTCGAATTCGGATCTGAGAAAAAGTAATTCTGAATTGACGGCAGAGAAAGGTAAGCAGAGTTCAAATATTTAACATCGAGAAAGTCGGTTTGCGACCAGATATAATGGAACGGCGATTTCAGCAAAGGACTAACCATTACAAGTAATGCCGAAATTGCCAATCCGAAAATCATCATTACGCGCGGTTCTAAATCCCCTCTTTTGGATGTATAGTCAAGCAGAATTAATCCGATAATCACAGAGAACAGAGTCCACAGCATAAAACTACCTTCTTGACCCGCATAAAAAGTTGAAATAAGTAGTCCTGTCGGCAAGCCCGAACCGCTGTAATCGAAAACATATTTATACTGATATTGGTGAGTCAATATTGCATGAAGCAAAATAAGCGCCGCAGCTATTACCATAACAGTGGTGGCATGATAACCAATTCTCGCTAACCCTAATGTATTTTTATAACCTTTATATGTCAGATAATACATTATAACCGTGAACACAGCAGACATTAAAGCTGCTGTAAGCAAAATATTTCCAACCATAAATACTCCTTATCTGCCGTTTACGAACCGGCATTTTGAACTGTTTGTTCCTGATACTTTGAAGGACATTTTGTAAGAATATCGGTCGCATTAAAATATCCGTCACCATACTTTCCGGTAACAACCACACTTGTAGACGATTCAAAATTATTGGGTATTGTGCCGTGGTATACTACCTTCATAATCTTACCGTATTCATCCTTCATATAGAAGATAAATAAATTGTTGGCTTTATCGATTTGATAATTTCTTTCTTTTACCCAGCTTCCCGTAGCTTTTACAGTTTTTGCAGAAGCAATTACCTTATCGAAGTTCGTTTCATATTGAACATTTGTTTGTGTAAACAAATAAATCATTACACCAAGAAAAACCACAATAATAGCACCGCCAAATAAATATTTATTTTTCATGTATTATTTCCCTTTCATTTCTTTTTCTATTTCCTTCAATCTCTTATTGGTATTCAGCATAAAAAGAAAAATACCGAGCCACACTACAAGAACAATAAGAAGAACTATATAAATAGCATTATTTTCCAGAAATCCTAAAAATCCGCCATCCAACTTTTACCTCATATCAATCTTTTTGAAAGTTTGTCTTTAATAATTATTGCTTTATACCTGAGTTGCCACATCCAGTAGTACAAAAGCGTAAACGAAATAAGTGACAAATAAAACACCATCTGCATATTGATATTCATTTTAAAATCTACGACAGGACCTGCATTATCGTCGTTGGCAGAACCCGGATGCAAACCGACCATGATTCTCGGCATAATAAAAATGAAAAACGGTACTGTCAAAAAAGCTATAATGGAATAAACTGCCGAAAGTCTTGCGCGTTTGTCATCATTTTCTACTGCAGAACGAAGTGCAATTAATGAACCGTAAATCAAAAGTAAAATGAATATTGAAGTTTCACGCGGGTCCCAATTCCAAAAGGTTCCCCAGTTAAATTTCGCCCAAATTGAACCGGTAATTGTCGCAAGAATAGTAAATACCAATCCAAGCTGTAATGCTGCCAAAGATTTGGCATCATCATCCATATTTTTTTTGCGTAAATACTTTACACCGTAGAACATTGTCATTAGAAAAGCAATTACCGACAGCCAGGCGGTAGGCACATGAAAAAAAATTATTTTTGCCCTTTCTTCAAGTCCGGGAATTATTGGAAACTCATACCAGGCTTTCGGATGCGGAACAATGGGATAAGCAATACCGGAAACGATTACGTAAGCCATTAACACGAATAATAATACTTTACGAGCCATATATAAAAAATAGCTATTATTTAGTTGATAAAAAGGTCAAAAATCAGACCAATCTATTAATCCTTTTTGTTTTCTCAAGGATAAATAAAAAAGGATAATAAGTTCATAAATTGTGTTAGAAAAATAAAAAACACTATGTTTATAACCAAAGAGGGGCATAACTCTTAATACGGTATCTTCCAATAGCCCCGAATTCAAGAAAAACCTTTCTCAAATTTTGTATTAATAGCCTATCCCAAATAGAATGTTAAAACAAAAACAGTACTAAATCGTCAAAATATTGAAAGAATTTATATTTTTAGCCTGCTTACTGTGAGGAACATTTGAGTAATCCAATCAAAAGATTGTTTGATCTTTATACAAGCGATTTAAGCTATCAGGAAATCGAAAAGCTTATCAAAAGAGAAGCCGCAGAAGTATACGAATTTTTTAAAAAAGACATTCCCAAGCCGGAGCCAGGCAAAAGCAAAGCCGCAAAAACATTTGTTTTCATCAGAAGTTTATTTAACGCTTTTATAATGAAATTAACCCCTGCCCGGCGAATTTTTTATCTTATTGCATTGTTAATCTTTATAATCGGTTTTTCTCAAAACGGGCATCCGTACGTACTCCTCGCATTTATAATCTTAAATTTATTATTAGCATTCGAACTCGCCGATAAACTTTCTGCAAAGAACGAACTAGAGATAGCAAGAAAAATTCAGCTTGAACTTATTCCGAAACATTCGGCAAAAATCAATAATTATGAAATAGCTTCTGCTTACGAACCAGCAAGAGAAGTGGGTGGTGATTATTTTGATGTTATTGAATGTCAGGACGGTAGAAATTTTATTGTGCTCGGAGATATATCCGGTAAAGGTATGGCAGCCGCACTCTATATGGTAAGAGTTCAGGCAATAATTCATTTACTGCTTAATAATTTCACAACCTTAAAAGAGTTGATGATAAACATCAAAAAATATTTCTCGAAAAACTTAAGAAAGGAATATTTTCTTACCCTGATTACCGCATGTATTAACGAAGACGGCACAATTAATTTAGCACGCGCCGGACACCCGCAGGCACTTTATTACAAAAGTAAAGATCAGCAACTGGAAGAACTCAGTTCAAACGGAATCGGAATAGGGTTAAACGACAAGGGCGTTTTCGAAAAAACTTTGTCCGAGATTAAAATTAAGCCAGAAAAGAACGATATTCTTCTATTATACACAGACGGAATATCCGAAACAATGAATTACAGAAAAGAAATATTCGGGGAAGAAAACATTAAGAAAATCATTAAAACTTATTCTGAAAATTCTGCCGAAGAAATAAAAAATAATCTTTTAAAATCGATCTATGCATTCAGAGGCGATGCCGGTCAATATGATGATTTAACACTTGTCGTCTTAAAATTATCAGACTAATTATAGATTCTGAATATTTCATCATTAGGTCTAATCTCATCGTATATTCTTTTCAAAGAATTATAAGCTGCTTCGTTTCCCCTTTGAGCAGCCTGCCGGTACAATTTGACCGCAAAACCTTTATTTTCCTTAAAACCAATCCCTTTTTCGTAACAATACGCAAGCGCAGTTTCTGCAAGAACCGAGCCTTGATTGGCGGCTGTTTGAAGTACTCTAATATTTTTTAACAAATCTTGTCTGGTGCTGTCGACAATATTTGCAAAAGCAATTCGAACCATTGCTTCGGCACTTCCAAGTCCGGCTGCTTTTTGCCAATAATAAAACGCTTGTTTCTTATCAGTCTTAACTAACTGTCCGGAATAATAACACAATCCCAATTCAATTATAGAGGGTATATGATTTTGTTTGCTTGCTTTCAGCAGCAAATCAAATGCTTGTTGATTTGTTAGCTGGTAATCGAATCCAAGAGCGGTTAATCCCGCCCAAACATACATTGCATCCGGATTATTCTTGTCAATTTCCGATTTCAGCAGTTCATAAAAGGATTTGTTCTGAACCATTTTAATTAAATGTTCGCCGGCTTTATTTGCACCCAATCTTAAAGCCCTTAAATAAAACATTGCTGATGTAACCAAATTTTTTTCGTAGAGGTTTCCTTTTTCCATGCTGCGGGCTTTAATCAAAAGTGCTTCCGGGCTTCCCGATTTAGCTGCCGATTCAATTATTCCGGTTACACTTGTATCGGCTGGATTGATGTTGTCCGAATCTTTGTTAACTCCGAGATATTGAATCAATTCATCTTTGTTTTTTGTTATCAATTCTTCTATGGACGAATCATTGATTACCGCCGAATCTTTTCCGAAATCATAAAAATCCAGATCCCAGCCCGGGTCAATTAAAGGAGCCGAAGAATCGATATTCCCAACAACCGGTTTGTCTTTGTCGTCCGAACTATTAGAGACAAAACCCATTTTTTTAAGTTGCTCAACTGCTTTCCGAGCAAGTTCATAGCCGGCATCGGCTGAACTCTCAAAATATTTATAGGCTTTGTCTAAATTTCTATTTACAACAAGATTGTCGCTGTAGAACACTCCCATTGCAAACTGAGCATCGGGCAATCCAATATCGGCAGCTTTTTTAAAATGATAAAATGCATCAAAAGGATTCCACGGAACGCCAATTCCGTTGTATAAAAGAATAGCATAATTATAATTTGCATAAGGTAGATTCTGGTCGACCGCTTTATGAATCCAATAAATTGCTTTAACTGTATCGGGAGGAAATCCTTTTCCAAGCAAATATCTCAATCCCAATTCATGCTGAGCAAACGGGTCGGCTTTATTGGCTTCCCGAACTAATATGTAACTTGTCAATAATGTATACGAAACATACTTTGCACGTACAAGAGGATATTTAGGCGGTTGATTGGTTTTAAATGCCTCGCTTACTGTAGTATCCTGGGCAGCTAAACAAACCGGCAAAATTAAGATTAGTAATAAATATTTTTTCAAAATCTTTCCGCTTGAATCAACTTTCGAACCTAACTTATGCTTTTACCTTTGTGCACTTATTGCAGTTTCTTCTTCAAAGTGAAAATATTTTTACCCTCTGAGATTTTATAATCCATTTTATCCATCAACTGACTGATAATATAGAGTCCCATGCCGCTTTCAGGAAGGCTTTGAATATCTTTCGGATCAAATTCCAGCTTAGGAACCTCAAGGTTTTTTCTGGGAGTTCCCTCGTCGGTGATAGTTATTATTAATTCTTTCGTGTTTTTTACCACTTCAATTTCTATTGTTTTTGTCTGGTCACCGTTATATCCATGCTTAATTATATTGTTCAGTGCTTCAGTCAAGGAAATTTCAATCTGATCACAGATAAAATTTTCAACATCATTAAATTGAAGAAAATTTCTTATCTGCAGATTTACATCCCCAACTTTTGAATAATTACTTGTTATATTAAAAGTTTTTATTTCCACTAAAAACTTACACCATTACACGGTTAAATATAATAAACTAACATTTAACACTAAAGAAAATATATCTCTGATAATTAGGCAGATTTGGCATTCATTTTTGAATTGAGATAATTAGTTGTTTTTTAATACATTGAATTAACAAATTTAAGAGAAAATTTCATGGATAAGAAAATTATCATTCTTCCGCTTGTTTTATTTACCGCACTGCTGCTTGGAAATAAAATTATAAATTTACCTAACGATAATTCAACAATAAATAAGGAAGACAGAATGTACATCACAGATAATCATAAAATGTTGGATACCGCAACTTTCGGGTCGGGCTGTTTTTGGTGTACCGAAGCAATTTTTCAAAGGCTGAAAGGTGTAGAAAAAGTAATATCCGGTTATTCAGGCGGTCATGTTGTAAATCCTTCTTATGAGGAAGTGTGCACAGGTTCTACCGGACATGCCGAAGTTTGTCAAATTATTTACGATCCGGCGGTAATTTCATACGACGAGTTATTAAAAGTTTTTTGGAAAACACACGACCCTACAACGTTAAACCGTCAGGGTAATGATATTGGTACCCAGTACCGCTCTGTTATTTTTTACCACAACGAAAAACAAAAAGACTTAGCAGAGAAATACAAAAAGGAACTTGACAAATCCGGCGCTTATCCAAAACCAATTGTTACGGCTATCGAGCCTTATAAGAATTTTTACAAAGCGGAAGACTATCACCAGAATTATTACAGCAACAATTCTAATAAACCATACTGTGCATTTGTAATAGGACCCAAACTGGATAAGTTTGAAAAAGTCTTTAAGGATGTATTGAAAAAGAAACAAACAAAATAAAAAAGGCGGTTCGTTAGAACCGCCTTTTATCAAGTAAAAGCAAAATTATTATTCTACTACTTTTACTTCTTGAGCCTGCAGACCTTTTTGACCTTGAGCAATTGTGAACTCAACCTGCTGACCTTCCTGTAAGGTACGGTATCCTTCGCCCTGAATTGCCTGGTAATGAACAAATACATCATCACCTTCGGAACGTTGAATGAACCCGTAACCCTTTGCGTTATTGAACCATTTTACGGTTCCTTTAACTCGTTCTGCCATCTAAAGATGCTCCTTAAAAATGTTAAAAATAATTTAATTAAAACGAACAGAGCACCGGAATACTTGTTAATTTAAAAATCAACAATACAACAAACTGCTCAAGTTCAAACAAGGAAAAAGTAGTATCCTACTTAAATCCTTTGCTCCGCGTGTAGGACTCGAACCTACAACCCTGCGGTTAACAGCCGCATGCTCTACCATTGAGCTAACGCGGAATGAATTTATCTGGTATGTCAAACTCCAACTTTCGAAACAGAGAGTTGAACCCAAAAACGGATAAAAGAACTTCTCTTGCTTAAAATTTTGAGTAGTAAAAATAGATTTTCCGCCCTCATTTGTCAAGAAAACAAATAATTATTTTTAAAATTCTTTATCTTTCTTCAGAGTAAAAACTTAACAAAAACATTTAGTTTAACATTACTAACTTATGTTACGCACAATCTGGAATATTGCCCAAAGGTTGTTGATTGCATAAGGTGAGTTGTTAAGTTCTTATTAGGAGGAAGAAAATGACGGATCACGAGAAGCTAAAAAACAACATGCGGCAAAAAACTAAAGAGTGGAAGGAAAAAGTCTACGATAATTTTGTTTCACAATATCCTGAAAGACAAAAAGAATTTACCACCCAATCTTTCACTCCCGTTAAACCTGCTTATATGCCTGAGGATTTAGAACTTGAAAAATATGACGAAAAAATCGGTTACCCGGGTCAATATCCTTTTACAAGAGGAATACAACCAACAATGTACAGAGGCAGATTGTGGACTATGCGACAGTATGCAGGATTCGGGACGGCAAAAAAATCTAATGAAAGATACAAATATTTGCTTTCTAAAGGGCAGATGGGTTTGTCAGTCGCATTTGATCTGCCAACTCAAATAGGATACGACAGCGATCACCCGTTAGCTCGGGGTGAAGTCGGGAAAGTCGGCGTTGCAATTGATACTCTTGCAGACATGGAAATTCTTTTCGATCAGATACCTCTTGACAAAGTTTCTACGTCAATGACAATAAATGCACCTGCGTCAATATTGTTAGCTATGTATATCGCCGCAGCTGAAAAAAAAGGAATTCCGAGAAACAAAATAAGCGGTACTATTCAAAACGATATTTTGAAAGAATACATAGCAAGAGGAACTTATATTTATCCCCCAGCTCCTTCAATGAGGTTGATAACAAATATTTTTGATTTTTGTTCGAAAGAAATTCCTAAATGGAATACAATCTCAATCTCGGGCTATCACATTCGAGAAGCTGGCTCAACTGCTGCGCAGGAAGTAGGTTTTACACTTGCTAATGGAATTGAATATGTCAACGCTGCAATTAAATCGGGGTTAAACATAGACGACTTTGCCAGTCAACTTTCATTTTTCTTTAATGCACATAACGACCTTTTTGAAGAAGTCGCAAAGTTCAGAGCAGCAAGAAGGCTTTGGGCAAAAATTATGAAAGAGAGGTTCGGTGCTAAAAAAGATAAGTCCATGATGCTACGTTTTCATACTCAAACTGCCGGCTCTACTCTTACTGCACAACAGCCGGAGAATAATATTGTAAGAGTCACAATTCAAACATTGGCTGCGGTACTAGGAGGAACCCAAAGCCTTCATACAAATTCAAAGGACGAAGCTCTTGCATTGCCGACGGAAGAGTCGGTTAAAATAGCTCTTAGAACACAGCAAATAGTCGCCTATGAAAGCGGAGTTACAAATACAATTGATCCTCTTGCCGGTTCTTATTTTGTGGAACATCTGACCGATCTCATCGAAAATGAAGCAAAAGAATATATCAACAAAATTGACTCGATGGGTGGTATGATTAATGCTATTGAAGCCGGTTACGTACAAACTGAAATTCAAAAATCTGCTTACAGGTTTAACCGCGAATTAGAAAGCGGACAAAGAATTATTGTCGGCGTTAATAGTTTTGTTGAAAAGGAAAGTTATAAAACCGACATATTAAAGATTGACGAAGAAGCACAAAAAAATCAAATTGAATTTTTGAATACTATTCGTGCTCAAAGAAACAATGAGCTTGTAAACACAAGACTCTTCGAATTAAAAAAAGCAGCAGAAGGAGATGCGAACTTAATCCCTTTCATTATTGAAGCTGTTAAGGTGTATGCAAGTTTAGGTGAAATCTCGAACACGTTAAGAGAGGTTTTTGGAGAGTATAAAGAAAGGGTTGTTATTTAACAGAATTATAAATTATCACACAGGCAAAATATGCAAATAACTCATATTGAACATATAGGAATAGCAGTTAAAAATCTCGATGAAGCAATAAAATTTTACGAGAACGTTCTCGGATTGAAATGTTATGCAATTGAAGAAGTAGAAGATCAAAAAGTAAAGACCGCATTTTTTTTAGCAGGGCAAACCAAAATTGAATTACTCGAATCTACCGAACCGGACGGACCGATAACTAAATTTATAAAAAAGAAGGGCGAGGGTATACACCATATAGCTTTTGCAGTTAAAGACGGACTTCAAAAGGCTCTTAATCAAACTGAAGAAAAAGGAATTCAACTAATTGACAACCAGCCGCGCCAAGGTGCCGAAAAAATGAACATCGCCTTTCTTCATCCTAAATCAACAAACGGTGTCCTAATTGAACTCTGTGAAAAAGAAGAGTGAAGAGTGAAGAGTGTAGAACGTAGAGTGAAACGTCATTTTATAAACGAATTGGAGCATCAAATAAAAAAAAATATCTGAACCTTCTGTACTTTACAAAGGAGTTTTATACAATAAAGGAATTGACTTTGCAGTTAGAATTGTGAAACTCTTTAAATATCTGATCCAAAAAGATAAATCGCTGGAATCGCTTTATATACAATTATTAAAATCCGGCACATCAATTGGGGCTAATATTTCTGAAGCTCAAAGCGCTCCTTCTAAAAAAGACTTTTCGAACAAACTTTTAATATCCCTTAAAGAAGGACGAGAGACCGATTACTGGCTTACTGTCTTTTACAAAACAAATATCATAAGTCAACTTGAATTTGAGAGTTTATTCAAAGATTGCGATGAATTAGAGCGATTGTTAACAAGTAGTATCAAAACTGTAAAAGGAGATTAATTACACTCTTCACTCTACACTCTTCACTCTACACTCTTAACTCTACACTCTTAACTCCCCACCCTCCACTCACCCATTTTTGCATTCAAAATCTCCTTTCGTTCTAATAAATCAAGTAATATATTTGTTATGATAAAGCAGATGTTTCGATGAAAAAAATTATTTATGCATTACTAGCAGAATTATTATTTACATTAAATTTTTCTTCTGCACAAACCGGCGGAGAAGTCTGTTCGGAAGGAAAAACCGACTTGTATAAGAAGCTGCTTAAAGAAGGGAAACTTAACTACCCTGGCGATTCAAATATTGATGTTAACTATTATAAACTCGATTTGAGGATCAATTTTGCTGATCGTATTCTGACAGGCGTTGTTTCCGTAAAAGCAAAATCTGCAAGGAATAATCTAAACACCATTTTCCTTGATCTCCGAAATAACATGCTTGTCAGTTCTGTTAAACTTGATAACAAGAATTTAACTTTTAATCAGACAGGCGATAACAAACTTAACATTACTTTCGACCGTACATATAATTCAGGAGAAGAATTCGAACTTGTTATTGCATACAGCGGGACTCCTCAAACCTCTGGCTTTCAAAGCTTCAGCTTTGATTATCATAACGGACAGCCTATTGTTTCTTCTTTAAGCGAACCGTACGGTGCCAGCGACTGGTGGCCCAATAAAGATACTCCAGCTGACAAAGCCGATTCTGCCGATATATGGATTACCGCAGATTCAAGTTTTTATTCCGTTTCAAATGGAGTATTGACCGAAATAACAGTTAATCAAGACGGGACAAAGACTTTTAAGTGGAAAGAACGATACCCAATTGCACCGTACTTGATTTCAATTGCAATGACAAATTATCACATTTACAACACCTATTTTGAATACGAACCCGGGAAATACATGCCTGTAATTCATTATACTTATCCGGAGCAATGGGGCGCTTCGGTAAAATCTCAGCTGGATGTGACACTCGATGCTCTAAGAATCTTCAGCGAAAAGTACGGACCGTATCCTTTTTTAAAAGAGAAATACGGACACGCTCAATTTACTTGGGGCGGCGGGATGGAACATCAAACATGTACATCGGCTTCAAGTTTTGGTGAGTCACTGGTAGCACATGAACTTGCACATCAATGGTTCGGCGATAAAGTAACTTGCAGAGACTGGCAGAATATCTGGCTTAATGAAGGATTTGCAACTTACTCAGAAGCAATCTACCAGGAAAATAAATACGGCAAAAAAAATTTTAGAGAAGTAGTTGACAATATATTTAACACAGCGCGTCAAGCAAAGGGCTCTGTTTATGTTCAGGATATCAGCTCAGTAAATTCAATATTTGATTATGCACGCTCTTACGCAAAGGGTGCTTCCGTACTTCATATGCTGCGTGGAATTGTCGGCGATGAAAAATTTTTCGAGATACTTAAGACTTATCTGAATGATCCCCAACTTGCTTATAATTCCGCAACGACGGAAGATTTCCAGCACGTTGCCGAAGAAGTAACCGGATTGGATCTTAATTATTTTTTCTCGGAGTGGATCTACGGCGTAAGCTTTCCTCGATACACTATAAACTGGGGCTGGCAGCAAAACTCACCGGACAATTACCAAGTGCAGATTCAAATTACACAGACGGCAAATTTTGATCCCCTTTATTTTACCATGCCGGTACAAATAAAAATTATAAAGAAAAATGTCACTGATACAACCATTACATTTTTTAATAATACACTTGTACAGACGTTTAGTGTCGATGTAAAATTTAAGCCGGATAGTTTAGTTTTTGATCCGGATAACTTCATTTTAAAAACCGTCACTGCTTCGAATAATATTGCCATCAATGACACCGTGCCTTCGGCATTTGAACTTTTCCAAAATTACCCCAATCCGTTTAACTCATCGACCAAAATTAAGTTTGCAATTCCAACAACTGCAGGCGAAGTTTTCACCAATTTAACAATTTACGATGTATTGGGACGTAAAGTCGAAACTCTAATAGACAGAATTTTAGTCCCCGATTTTTATGAGGTAAGATTTAATAGTGCCAATCTTGCAACAGGTATATATTTTTATCGATTAGAAACGCGAAGCACTTCATCCAATGGAAAGCATAATTTTACAGCAACGAAGAAGATGTTGCTGCTCAAATAGTTAGCACTACACCGATCCTACAAAGTACTATGGCTTTAGCCGAAAAATATTTCAAATCAATATTGTAATAAACACTCTACAGTTGTAAAAAGATTTTCACTATTTCTTTAAGAAAGAGCGGAGATGTGCTATTGTTTTCAAATAAAAAATACAATTCATATTTTGTATTTGTCATAAATCAAATATAGGTGCAGCAATGACTAAGGCAGTAATTTTATTTTCAATGTTCCTTTCTTTTTCTGCCCTGTACGCAGGCTTTAATTTTGTAGGTAAAGTAAAAAACTTCAAAGCCGGTTCAAATAAAATTGAATTTACTCTCAGCAATGCAAATCTGATTATTTACATTGTCGATCAAAACATTATCCGGTTTAGATATACTAACCAAAAAGAATTTTCAAAAGCGCCGTCTTATGCCGTAATTTATAACCAGCCTGAAAAAATTAATTTTTCTTTTAAAGAAAAAAAAGATAGGTTTATTTTAACTACCGATCAACTCATTGTTCACATCAAAAAAAACCCGTGCAGAATTTCAATCTACGATAAACAAATGAACTTGCTTAATGAAGACTACAGCGACTACGGTGTTAGCTTTGATAATAACGAAGTAAGATGTTTTAAAAAATTATTTAATGATGAAAAATTCTACGGACTCGGCGAAAAATCGAACCAGCTTCTAAAAAACGGAAACCAGTATACAATGTGGAATTCCGATTTCCCAGCTTACGATAGCAAAAGAGATCCCCTTTATGTTTCGATTCCCTTTTTTATTGGTTTGAGAAACTACAAAGCATACGGAATCTTTTTCGACAACACATATAAATCTTATTTTAACATGGGTGCAAGCAATAATGAATTTTACTGGTTCGGTGCAGATAAAGGCGAAATGGACTATTATTTTATTTACGGACCTGAAATTAAAAAGGTAATTTCTTCCTACACAATGCTGACTGGCAGAATAGAACTTCCGCCAATGTGGGCTTTGGGTTATCAGCAAAGCAGATGGAGTTATTATCCCGAATCAACAGTAAGAAGAATTGCACAGGCTTTTAGAGATTACCAAATTCCGTGCGATGTTATTTATCTCGATATCCATTATATGAACGGTTACCGTGTTTTTACGTGGGATAAAAACAGATTCCCTAATCCGCCTAAAATGCTTGCGGATTTGAAAAAGCAAGGTTTCAAGTTAATAACCATCATTGATCCAGGTGTAAAAGCCGACAGCGAATACTTCGCTGCCAAAGAAGGAATCGAAAACAATCTGTTTGTAAAATATCCAAACGGAAAATTTTATCAGGGAGAAGTTTGGCCTTCATGGGCTTATTTTCCGGACTTTACTTACGATAAAACACGAAGCTGGTGGGCAGATAAATTATCTGCTCTTCTTAGCGACGGTATCGAAGGTTTCTGGAACGATATGAATGAACCCTCCGTCTGGGGACAAGCATTTCCCGATATTGTTCAATTTAACGACAACGGATTCGGAGCAGATCATAAAAAAATACATAATGTTTATGCACTCGAAATGGCAAAAGCAACACAAGAAAGCTTGAAAAAATACTCCCCAGATAAACGGCATTTTGTTTTAACAAGAGCAGGTTTTGCCGGAATTCAGAGATACTCTGCAGTATGGACAGGTGATAACGTGGCAAATGACGAGCATTTACATTTGGCTTGTACAATGCTGGTTAATCTCGGGTTAAGCGGTGTTCCGTTTGTGGGAAGCGATGCTGGCGGCTTTATTGGAGAACCATCCGCCAGACTTTACACGCGGTGGATGCAGCTTGCATCATTCACCCCGTTCTTCCGCGGTCATTCGGAAATTAATTCAAGAGCAAAAGAACCCTTCGCTTTTGATCCTAATACCATGTCGATCGTAAGAGATGCGATAAGATTTCGTTACAGGCTGCTTCCCTATTTATATAATGAATTTTATAATTCGAGCGTTTCCGGTCTGCCAATAATGAAACCGATGTTTTTAAATTATCAGAACGACAAAAATTGCTATTCATCAGATACACAATTTCAATTTATGTTAGGTGATAATTTATTAATTGCACCTATGCTATCTTCAACCGAGAATTTTAAAAAATTATACCTTCCCGAAGGCAAATGGTACAGTATAAATGAAAATAAAGTTTACAACGGTGATGAATGGATAATAGTCAATGCACCGATCGATGCGATTCCCGTTTTCATTCGTGAAGGCGCTTTCGTTCCGATGCAGAATGTTCAAAATTACATCGGTGAAAAAAATATTTACGAACTTCATGTTCTGCTTTTCCCTTCAAAAAAAGGCGAATACAAACTTTATCAAGATGATGGAGTCAGCAATGATTATAAGAACGGAAAGTACTCAATTACAAAATTTTCGGAAGTATCTGCTGAAAACAAATTGGAAGTAGAAATTACAACCGAGCACAACGGCTTTAATACTAATTTGAAAAACTACTTATTCAAAATATTGGCTGTGAAGCGACCGGAAGCTGTTTTTATAAACGGGGAAAAAGCTGCCGAAAGCAAGGACACTAATTCTTTGCAGCCAAACCAATATAGTTATGATAATGAGCAATCTATAATTTATTTGAAAACAGATTATATGCCCGAAATGAAAGTTCAAATTGTGTATTAATTTTGTAAGTAATCTATCACTTTTATTACATCCTAAAATTTATGAAAATGAAATTGGTAAAAATATTAGCATCACTTTTTTTAATTATTTTTTCGATTAATACAATGAAAGGTGAAAAATTGTACACCGGCGATCTGAAAAAATCACTCGATATGTTTGATACTACAAAATTTATTGAAAAACAAAAACAGCTTGATAAAATTTATTCAGATAAAAAACTTGGTTTTTTTATTCTAAACAGTAAAACATATTTCAGACTTTTTGCGCCTACGGCAGTTAAAGTTAAATTATGCACATTCACACAGCCCGAAGATACAACCGGCGATGAATATACAATGTCAAAAGATTCAGATGGTGTATGGGAAAAAGAATTAAACGGCGAGCTTAGAGGAATCTACTACGGATATAAAGTATTTCATGAAGGCGATAATCTCAACGATGACAGTAAAGTAATTTGTATCGACCCTTATTCAAAAGCTGTTGCTACTTACACCACTTACATGAATCCACGCCGGTCAATCGTTTACGATGACAATTACGATTGGGAAAACGATCAATGGATTCAAAGAGACTGGCGGGATTTAATTATTTACGAAATGCATATACGCGATATGACTGCCGATTCTTCTTCCGGAGTACAGCATCCCGGTACCTATAAAGGTTTGATTGAGAAAGGAATTAAAGGAGGAATTAATTACATAAAATCACTCGGAGTAAACACCGTGGAATTGCTGCCAACACAGGACTTCGGCTATATCGAAATCCCGTTTAAAAAGGGATTTTATGGAATGTTTAACATATGGAATCCTTACGAAAGGAATCACTGGGGTTATATGACAGCGGCATTTTTTGCACCGGCTTCATATTATGCGGAAAATTGGGACACTCTAAAATGGAATACATGGATAGGCAAAGAAGGAAAACAAGTGAAAGAGTTTAAGGACATGGTTAAAGCATTCCATAAAGAAGGAATCGGTGTAATAATGGATGTAGTCTACAATCATTTATCTGAATATGAAATAGGAAATTTAAAACAAATAGATAAAGATTATTACTTCAGGCTCGACAGCAAAGGAAATTTTATCGCCGAAAGTTTTTGCGGAAACGATATTAAAACCGAAAGACCGATGGTGAGAAGACTAATAATAGAAAGTATTCTGTACTGGATGCAGGAATATCATATTGACGGTTTCCGTTTCGACCTCGGCAAACTTATCGATTGGGAAACAATAGAAGACATAATAAAAGAAGCAAAGAAAATAAATCCTTATGTTGTTTTTGTCTGCGAACCCTGGGGCGGAGGTTATGATCCTCAAGGTTTTTCTGTTAGAGGCTGGGGCGCATGGAACGACCAGATAAGAAACGGAATAAAAGGTGAAAATCCAATTAATGGACTTGGCTGGATTTTCGGGAAATGGTACGGAAATAACAATCTCTATCGAATTAAAAGCTACGTAAACGGAACTCTCGTAAAAGATTCACTCGGACTGTTTCAGAAAAAAGAACATTCGGTAAACTATCTTGAATCGCATGATGGATATACTTTAGGTGACTTTATCCGTATCGGTACAGGTGAAGTCAATCCAAATAAAATTATAAAAAACACGAACAAAATTGTTAAGCTTACTCCGCGTCAGATGAAACTGAACAAATTAGCGGCATTATTTCTGTTTACTTCGCAAGGCATAACTATGATATCGGAAGGGCAGGAATTTGCAAGAAGTAAAGTAATCCCTTTCAATATAAATGTTCCCGATCCGAATAAAGGAAAAATAGACCACAATTCTTACAATAAAGATAATGCTGCAAACTACATCAATTATCATCACGCTGAAATAAATAAAGAGCTTGTTGATTACTACAAGGGACTAATAAAACTCCGTAACGCATATCCTGCATTTAGAAGAGCGGATTATGACAGTATTCATTTCTTTGAAAACAATTCGAGTAAATTTGCATTAGCTTACACATTACAATATGATAAAGAAACTTTTTTTGCGGCATTTAATCCAGAACAAAAACTAAAGGTTAGTTTCGATTTACCGGAGGGTGATTGGGAATTGCTTGTTAATCAGCGGGAAGCAGGCATTACACCGCTGGATATTGTTAAAAATAAAATTACACTTGAGCCGGTAAGTGGGACAGTGCTTAAGAAAATAAGGTATTAACTAACTACTGCTTTTTTAAGTGAGGTTTCTACGGCGGATTTAAATTGTGCTAAATTAACTGGTTTCTTAAATACAAACTCAATCCCCAATTCTTTATAACTCGACTCTATTTGAGGGTCAATATCGCTGCTTAAAATTATTACAGGTGGTTTTATTTTAATATCGGCAACACTCAACTGTTTTACCAAATCGTAGCCGCTCATAACGGGCATTTTATGATCAGTAATAACAAGTGCAGGTGAAGATTGTTTAATAATATCTATTGCTTCTTTGCCGTTTGACGCTTCAATTATGGAAAAACTCGGGAATAAACTTTTAAACAATTTCGAATAAAGGAGACGATCGGTTTTTACATCGTCAACCAGAAGCAAATTTGACGAAGAGACAGGAATAGTAAAAATAAATTTAGAGCCTTTACCGGTTTCACTTTCAGCCCAAATTTCTCCGCCGTGTTTTACCACAATATCCCGCACAAGTGAAAGACCCAGCCCGCTGCCTTTTTCTCCGGCTGTACCCGGCGTTGTAAATTTTGTATCGACTTTAAAAAGTTTAGGAAGGTCTTCTTTTTTAATCCCAACACCTTCATCGCTCACAATAAATTTTGCTTTTCTTTCAAGAGGAATCAATTCACCGCTGACAGTAACATTGCCGTTTCTGTTTGAAAACTTAATTGCATTAGAGATTAAATTGTTAAAGACTTGCAGCAATAGATTCAAATCGGCATGAACATACAGGTCGTTTTCGAATTCACTTTTAAGGTTAATTCCCTTTTGAATGGCAGCACCCGACAATATCTGAAATGCATTCTGAACTATTGAGACGGCATTTATTCTTTCGGGTTCAAATTTAATTCGTCCGGTCTGCAGCCTTGTCCAATCGAGCAGTGAATTAACAAGTGCAAGCATACTTTTCGAAGAATGCTGAATAAATTCAATGTACTTTCTTTTCCGCTCCTCATCAAGGTCGCTCTCTGTAAGCAGTATGTCGGTATACCCCATTATTGAACTAAAAGGTGTTCGCAAGTCGTGCGATATTATGGAAATAAAGCGATCTTTTGTTTCGTTAAGCTCCTTAAGTTCGGTAGCGGATTTCTTTAATTCCTCTCCTGCTCTTTTACTCAATGTAATATCGGTAACGACCCCGAATATTTTTTCGGGCTTTCCGTTTTTATCTCTTATGACGTTAATTTTGTTTTCTATCCAGACAATGTTACCGAGTGTATCTAGTATTCTGTATTCAAAACTTTCGTATTTTCTTGCCGAGTCGTTGTAAAATTTTTTTATGCTTTTAATAACATTTCCAACATCGTCCGGATGAATAATCTGATGCCATAAATCTGTGTTCTTAAGAAATGAATCAGGCATGTATCCTGTTATTTTCTGTATTGCGGAAGTGTAAAGAACAACTTTCATTTTGCCGTCAATTCTCTCGGCGGTCCAGAAACTTTCGTTTATGTTTTCCGTTATGCTTCTGTATCTTTCTTCCGATAGTCTTAAAGCAGCCTGAGATTTTTTCTCTTCTGTAATATCCCTAACAACCCAAACAATAAATGATTCCGGACCGACGGTATAAAGAGATACCGAGACTTTTACATCAAGAAAAGTATTATTTTTTCTTCTGCCCATAAATTCAAATTCAGGTAAAATTTCCTTCTTATCTTCTGCTCTTTTAATTTGTTCGGCAACTCTTACTATATCGATATCCGAAACTATATCGAGAGGGTCGTTATTAAGCATTTCGCTTGTGCTGGAATAGCCGAACATTTCCACGAAAGAATCGTTGGCAAGAATAAATTTTTTATTTGCAATTAGTGCAATTCCGTCCCGCGAGGCTTCAAACACGGAACGAATCAGCAGTAAATCTTTTTCAGCATCTTTTTGAATTGTTATATCTGTAAGAAGAGCATTGTAATAAAGGGGCTTTCCGTTTAAGTCATATACGACTGCAAAACTTGCGAGTACAAAAATTTTTTTACCGTCCTTGGTCACCAACGGCAGTTCCATTGGCTTAGATGCCAGGTTTTCGACGTCCGAAATTTTGAAACTGTTAGTCAGCAAATAATGGGAATCGAGAAGGTCGGTAAAATTCAAGCGGCGAATTTCTTCTTCGGTATACTGAAAAACAGTCTTAAAAAACGGATTGACGTAATTAATTCTGCCGTCCAACTCCAGCGTGCAGATAAATTCATGTGAGTTTGTTACAATACTTCTGAATCTTTCTTCCGATCGTCTCAATTCTTTTTCTACTAAAGCACGCTCTGTAATATCGGTACAAAGAATCATTATTATTTTTTCTTCTTTTTGGGATATATATCCCATTCGTACCAAAAGATGCTGTGCAGTATCCTCGTTCTCACCTATCTTAAACTGCCCGTCCCAGACAAGGTTTTGTTCTAATTCCCCCTTTAAAATTTCAAAGTACTGCTTAGTTATAGTATTAAAAATCTTTCCTATAAATTTTCCGTAGACTTCACTTTTCGTAATACCGAATAACTTGGAGGCTGCTTCGTTCCAAAACACAATATTACCGCTTTCATCTACTCCAATAACCGCATTAATTAACGTGGTAACAATCTGCTGATGTCTTCTTAATTCCGCCAGTTCAAGTTCCCCTTCGGATTTTCTTCTTTCTTCTTCTGTGATATCTTTAATTAGAAGCAGCACCAAAGTTGATTTGGCGGAACCAATACTGTACGGTACTGCGGTAACACTAAATATATTTTCTTTAAATCCTTTTGATAAAGAAATTTCTTTGGTGGTCGACTTTGCTCCCTCTGCAGCATTTTTTATTAATTCATTTATCTGCTTATTGGTAATTCTGGGAAAGGCTGATTGAATTTTGTCTTGCGGCGGCTCAATAAGAAATTCAAAGTCCAATGAAGCGTTTTGAGGCTTGTATTTTATTTCACCGGTTGAATCGGCGATTACAAAAAAATCCGTTATGTTGGAAATTATACTGCCAAGCGTTTCCTGAAAAAGTGTCTGGTTTGATTCTTCTTCGGGTGCAGTTTTCACATCTTCAACGACAAGTATACCTCCTGTAAATTCATCGCCTGCAAAAACAGGAGTCCCTTTCAATATCAAAGAAATTCTTCCGCCGCTTAAGGTTTTTTGAGATGAGGTTGTTAATTCAAAACCATCGCCAAACTGCAAACTCTGAAGCTGGAGACTGATATCAATGTCTTTAAAGATTGGTATTTCCAAAATATTTTTACCGATAACGGCTTCGGGTTTGCTATCAATCGCGCCTTTAAATTGAAAGAAATTTCTGTTTACATAATTAATGCGCCAGTCCCTTTGAAAAATTAAAATACCAACAGGCGCAAACTCCAAAATTTCGCGGTAGGACAATTCGGCTTTGTTTTTCTCTGTTGATTTATTTATCCATTGCGCCATACAATGTGAATATAGTTGTAATCGTAACACAAAATATAAAAAGGTTAGGTCAAATTAAATAGGCAAGAATAGAATGAAAGATAACGGAGAAAGAAGAAAAGTAAAAAGACCGATTCAACGACCTGTCAGCCATAAGCAGCTCGATATAATCATGACCTTTTTTACACCAGACATTGGGGAGATATGGAGTTAAACGGTTAGGATAGTTGTATCCTAGAATTAGGAGCGGTGTTTCTTCTCCGGTAAAATTCTGTGGTGGCCGGAATGGTCGTACATGAAATAGCTGTCTTCAAAAATAAGCGTTTGAACGGCAAAACCGTTTACACCTATTATTCATTCTGGAAAAGTCACCAAGTATCCTTCGTTTGTCGTATCAATTTTTATAAAAGTTTCATTTTCTCAGATTTAGGGAGAAGCTATGCTTCAGTGTTAAATTTTCCAGTTTATAAAATGCGATTATTTCGCACTTAAAAAAAATATTTCATAGTAATTTTAAGAAAATTAGGATACTTCCATTTAATAAGTGCCGGTAAAAGCCGGTAGTGTGTTGTTAGATACTCTTTCCTCTGTCCTTTTTACTCTAATCTTTTCCCTTATCAATCTCCACGACTGATTAACGGAATGCCATAACAGGCATCCGGTTCATCAATGCCCAACAAGTCGGAAACGGTAGGGGCAATATCAATTATAAAGACAGGTTTATTAATTGTTTTAGCGGGAACATTCCAGCCGTAAAAAATAAGAGGAATATGCGTATCATAGGTGAAACTTGTCCCATGGGTTGCAGCATTACTTAATTTATTCGAATCACCACTGAAATATCCCGGTCTAAGCTCCAATATTATATCACCCGAACGGATAGGATTAAATCCGTTCAAAACGAAATTATTGTTATCCCTTACCGGAATTTCCGTTTGCAAATAATCGGCAGTAAACACTCTAAATACTTTATGAAAATTTTCTTTTATATAATCTGCAAGTTTATTCATCACTTCTTTTTTATTTAATTTCAAATCACTGAGTAACCTATGGTCAAGGAAAATTTGATAGTTAGAATACTTCTCAATTATTTTCCCGTTTGCGAATGTTTTCAGGGTAAATGCATTCAAAGAATCTATAAATTTTTTGTTATTTAAAAATCCGGTAGGAAGATTGTATTTTTTCAAAAACTCCATTGACTCTGCCACACCGTGGTCAGCAGTAAAGAACAGCAAATAATTTTTCTCTCCCACATATTTATCAAGCATTTTCAAGAGTTCCGCGATCTGTCTGTCAAGCTTAACATAAGTATCTTCAACCTCGAGAGAATTCGGACCGTATTTATGCCCAATGTAATCGGTTGAAGAAAAACTAACTGCTAAAAAATCGGTATATTTTTTTTGTCCGAGATGTTCATTCTCAATCAGTTTTTCGACAAATTTTAAAAGCAGTTCATTGCCGAAAGGAGTAATTATCAGCGAATTAAATTTTTCTTTATCAGGCACGTTTTCAAATGAATGAGGAAACGTTGTTTTAGGTTCATGAAAAACATTTAATTTAGTAGTTACATCATTATTATTTAAGTATTGTTCAACGGGAAATGATAGTTCCCATTTTCGGGTAAGAAATTTTTCAGTCAATTTTTCATTGTTAAAATCAATTACCCACTGCGGAAGTGAATTCATATAGTATGAAGAAGAAATAAATTTGCCGTTGGAATCATCGTACCAATAAGCGGCATCGGCAAAGTGCCCGCCTGAAAGAACTGCTGCACGGTTTTTTATCGAAACAGAAAAAACACGTGCCTTGTTATTTGTAGATATTTTTAATTGATCGGTAATTGTGGTTGTCATCAATTTATCCGGTGCAGCTCCGCCTGCGTTATCATCAGCACCAATTGTTGAGTAGGAATCATTTTGCACGGCATTGACTATCTTTTTCGAAAATTTATCATACCAGTCGTTTGAAATTATGCCATGGTAATAAGGAGTAGTACCGGTGTAAATTGAGGCGTGCCCGGGAGCTGTATAAGTCGGTACGTAATTAAAATGTGCAAAAGTAAAATTACTGCCTTCGAGTTCCAATCTTTTAAAGCCGTCTTCGCCGTAAAGAGACTCAAACCTTTTCAGGTAATCAAAACGCATCTGGTCAACAACAATTCCCACAACCAATCTGGGCTGCGAAATCTGCTGAGCACTAATGGAACTAAAAATAGCTAATATTAAACAAACACCAAATAACTTGAAAATAAGTCTCATTATTGTCCCTAGTTTAGTTATATGCAATAATTATCATCTCAAAAAATACAAAAATGAATTTGTTCTAATGTTTAAAAAATTATTAAGATTTTTTCATAAAAAAGTCTACGTAAATTGAAAATTGATTCTTGAGTTCTGAAAATTTTTTTGTCGATTTATCCCAAATTATGCAATATGATTCGAAACTTGTGAGGGTGACTAAAAAGTAATCTTTT
>DYLN01000171.1 GCA_020722085.1 Melioribacter roseus | reverse complement strand
TGATTAATAAGGAGTATATGGAAAGTGTATACCATGTGTCTCATAATCCCTAATTAAAAATAAAACGCTTATTAACTCTTGTAAAATAGGGAAGGCAAGCATTTTTAAACCCAACGCCCAACTTCCAGGTAAAAGCGGCGGTTCGCTTGCCTCCCTATGAACGTATTAAAAATTAGAAATCTACCTGTGCTCTAACACCTCCAACAAGAATCGTTTTGTCGCCGTTTACTGCATCACCACCGTAGGGATCCCATATCACTTGAACATCAGGGCTTACGCTAAGGTGCTCATTACCTTTAAAGTTGTAGTAAGCTTCCAAATGGCTTTCTGTTTTTGCTTTCATGTCATTTGCCTTCTTATAATCATCCGAAGGCATTACCTGACCAAAAGAAATAGCAAAAACGTCATCATTTCTTCCCCAAAGGCTTCCAGCAAGCTGAACCCCCGCACTCCAAGACTGCCCAAGTAAAAAATCTGAACCGTCAGCATATACCTCAGGATTCTGCCAGCCATAGCGCACAAAAGCACCCAGAACATCTGTTATTTCCTGATCAAAGCTTAACCCAAAACCGTAGTTTTCTTCCTTGGTTTTTAGTGCATCATCCCATTTAATATGGTCTTTATCATTCAGCCAGCCATAAACCCTGTAATTGCCCGGCCTCTCAAATAGCTTTGGTTTAAAATTAAGCTGTCCGGCAAGAAACCTGTTGTCAAAAACATCTTCCCAGTCAGCATTCGCGTCCATTGCGGCAAATTCTATACCCAAGAAATCAACCGGCTCAACTGCTAATCTTATCCCAGCCGTATTATCGTCCGGGAATTCTATTACCGGTGAATTTCTGAAGATATGTCCTAGAAATTGCGTGCATTCATCATTGGCATATTCGTTTGTATCAAGGTAGACAGTAGGGTCAATCTTTCCAAAAGTTAGCGTCAAAGGTAAGCTCTTAAAGTAATGCTCATACCATAATTCTGTTACTGAAACGCTGTTATCCGAATCATCGGCGTCTCTATTAACATTCGAAAACACCTGTAGTTCATCTTCAACGCCTGCGCCATCACCGGTTTCAAGATGAAGAAATGCCAACCCAAAATCACCAAAGGTTTTCTCAAACTCCAAATCCATGGAATAGGATACATCAGTTACATCCTCACTGTTTTTTGCAAAATCGTCGCCGTTCGCATTATTAGTCACCTGTAGAATAAATGTAGCGCCTGCTCCTATTGTTAATCCTGCTGATTTTATTTCAACGCCTTCGCCGAGCTTATAATCTATAAACTCGCTTCTTTCTACTTTTGCACCATGCGCAATTTTTTCAACCTCTACGGTTTTGTTTTCCTGCTGAGCTAATCGTTCCTCAATCTGGATTATTCTTCCCTTTAGCTCAGCAATTTCTTCCTCTGTAGTTTTGGCAAAAACAGGATTGCACGAGTAAAAAACAATCCCAAAAACAAAGAACCAACTGAACAATCTTTTAAACAACATTTTAACCTCCTTTTTTGTTTTATAGTGCCGCGGTCTTTATTTATCGCTCAATATTTTCAGGCTTCTTTGATCTTTTACAATCATCTTGTGTGTTACACTGACATGCATTGCCGCAGTTACCATCACATCCGCATTTCTTGCTCATACAAAACCTCCTTAAATAAAAAAATTCACACTCCTATTTTAAATATTAGAGTTCTGGATTCGTGATCTCTGACCGCTTTAAACTTTTACATTTTTAAATCGTTTCTACAACAACATCACCTTCCTCCTTGGTAAGATAGTCAGCTATCAATTGTTCATATTGCAACAAATGAATTCTTTTACATCGCGGGCACTTAAATTCATAGCCGTTCTTTGTTCTAATTAGATACAGCTTCCCACAATAACATCGTATTTAATTTTTTTCTTATTCTGAGCATCTATCTTTTGCACACTTTTCTGCATTTCCGCAAGCACAGCATAAATCCTTTCCTTTAAAAATCCTTACGACATTCCATATAAGAAGTCCTATACTTATAAAAACTATTGCCAATATAATAATCTTTTCCATTTTATCCCCCAAAGCCCAGCAGGCGGCCGCCCTGATATACAATAAATGAAGAACCCCATGCCAACACTGTTGTCCAGAAAATTAAAAATAACAACCACTTAATCTGTGATCCGGATTCCCTGTAAAAAACAGCAGTTGCCGCAATACATGGCAAATAAATAAGGCAGAATATAAGAAATGCGACAGCCTTCAATGGGTTCCAAGAATGGTCAGCCTGCATCTTTTCCCGCAATGACTCCGGTTCTTCAGGATCAACCTCTCCAAGTGAATAAATTGTCCCTAAAGTGCTTACAACAACTTCTTTTGCGGCTATACCAGCGATTAGGGCAATGCCGCTTCTTCCATCTAAGCCAATCGGCCTTACTAACGGCTCAATTATTTTGCCAGCTTTTCCGGCATAGCTTTGTTCTAATTGAACAGCGGCTGTTTCTTCTTCGCTCATTCCTTTTTCTTCTAAACTGGTATTCTGGGGGAAGGTGAATCCCGCCCAGATAATTATTGAAAGAAGAAGAATGATCGTTCCTGCTTTTCTTATATACATCCATCCGCGCTCCCACATTTTAAGCAAGAGCCCTTTTAAGGTAGGAATTCGATAGGGCGGAAGTTCCATAACAAAGTGAGCCGTTTCTCCCTTAAATACAAATTTCTTCAACAGCCAAGCAGAAGCAAAAGCGATAACAACACTTAGAACATACATCAAAAACATAATGTTAGCTCCGTATTTGGCGGGGAAAAACGCACCAATAAAAAGGGCGAAAATGGGCAGTTTAGCTCCGCAGATCATAAAGGGAGTAACCATCATAGTAATAAGCCTGTCTTTTTTGTTCTCAAGAGTACGTGTTGCCATAATTCCCGGAACCGCACATCCGTTTGTCGATATCATCATCGGCAAAAAAGACTTTCCGTGAAGGCCGAATTTGCTCATTAGTTTGTCCATAACAAACGCGGCCCTGGCCATGTAGCCTGAGTCTTCAAAAAAAGCTATAGCAAAAAACATAAATAAAACTAACGGGAAAAAGCCCAAGACGCCGCCAACACCTCCAATAAGCCCATCAACAACGAAAGATTGAAATAGTCCTTCTGGAATGTAAGTTGCGGCAATTTCGGACAGCCATTCGAAAAACTTCTCAAGCCATCCCACCACCGGTTCAGAGAACGTAAAAGTAAACTTGAAAATCGCATACATTACCAAGACGAAAATAGGGATACCCAAAATCCTATTCAAGATTACCTTATCTATCCTATCGGACAAATCATGCCTCTTCTTTATTGACGGTTTCAAGGCCTCTGTGCATACATCGCTGATAAAGCCGTAACGCCGACCAGCTATTATAGTCTCCGGAATATCTCCAAAATGCAGATGAAGATGGTGTCTGCTTTTTTCATTTTGGGATATAGCTTCCTGAGCAATAGAAGATTTGCCGACAATATCCAAGACTGACGAATCATTCTCCAGCATTTTAACAATAAGCCAGCGCCAAGGGTATTGATCAACCAATGCTTTATCCTTTTTGACTATTTTCTCTAATTTATCCATTTCCTCGCGAATTTCCGGTCCATAGCTAATATGAGCTGTTTTTGTTTTTATTTTCCCTTCATATACCTTAGTAATAGTCTCCAAAAGCTCCTTTGTGCCTATATTCTTATTGCCGATTGTCGGGACAATAGCCACACCCAGAAGTTCAGATAGTTTTGTATAATCCATATCCTGCCCTTTCTTCTCTGCTATATCGCTCATATTCATCGCCAAAACTAATGGGATCTCTAATTCCATAAACTGCGTAGCAAGATAGAGATTTCTTTCCAGATTAGAAGAATCAACAATGTGTACGATCAGGTCGGGCTTTTCTTTAATAATAAAGTCTCTCGCTACGATTTCGTCCTCAGAATAGGCCGACAAACTGTATGTTCCCGGAAGATCAACGACATTTATTTCATAATCCTTGAAAGACGCTTTGCCTTCTTTTTTCTCAACAGTCACCCCCGGATAATTGCCTACGTGCTGGTGCGCACCGGTTAGATTATTAAAAATAGTAGACTTCCCCGAGTTAGGATTACCGGCAAGAGCTATAGTAATTTTTTTATTCCTCATTTTTTATTCCTCCTCAACTATAATTTTAGCTGCCAAACCATGTCCTAAAGCAACCTTTGCTCCTTTTATAAGCACAGTGACAGGACCGTCCCCAGAATTATGCAGTACTTTCAACCGTTCCCCTGGAATCAACCCCATATCTGTAAGCCTCTGCACTGCTCCGCGGCCGCCTTCAACGGATATAAAAATTAAATTAAGACCTGTTCTAGCCTGGGTTAATTTATGCATAACTCACCTTACCTCTACAGCAATTTGAGCGGCTTCTTCTTTTCTTAAAGATAAGTGATAGCCTTTTACCTTTATATCAATGGGATCGCCTAAAGGAGCAACCTTAATAACTTCTATTGTCGTGCCTTTAATGATACCCATATCAAGCAGTCTCCTATGAAGCGTTCCCTCACCATAAATTCTTTTTACTTCGCCTGATTCTTTCGGCTTTAATTCACTTAAGATTTTCTCCATTTAAAACCTCCTTTAATAGTTTAGACGCCTAAAAGTTTTTTAGATATGTCTAACATAGCGGGCAAAAAAAATTTACCGTCTGTTATTTTTCTCTGTTGCAAGTTTTCTCATTTTACACCTTATCTTTCTGCCTGTTTTCAAATAATGCTTGAATCTTTTTAACCATTCCGGCTTATTGCCGTCTAAATCAGTTTCTACAAACTGCATAAACTTGGTCAGTTTAGTAAAAGTCTGTTTACTTATTGTGTGTTCCATTTTACAGGCATCCTGCAACGCCACGTCATCGTCTATGCTTAGAATTTTTGTAAGAAACTTCAGTAATATGTCATGTCTGCTTTGAACTTTATAAGCGATTTCTTCACCATCAGAAGTAAGTTTTACATACCCATATTTTTCATGCTCAACTAAACCTTTTTTGGAAAGGCTCTTCAAAGCGGCATTTACGCTTGAGCTTTTAACCCCCAACAACTGACTTATATCACGCACTCTGACAACATCATTTTCTTTTTTGAGTGCTGCAATTTTTTCCAAATAATCTTCCATGTTGGAACTTAAATTTTTATTTTCTATTATGGACATAGGCACCTCAATTGAATATTTATTTTAGAAACCTCTAAATTTGTTAAATAAGTCTAACAAATTAACATTTTCCTGTCAAGTCTTTTTTTCTTGGATTTGGGAATAAGGATAGACATGGT
>DYLN01000032.1 GCA_020722085.1 Melioribacter roseus | reverse complement strand
AAGAATTCCAGATGGACGTGGAAAATAAAGGAATGCCCGAAGAATTATATTTTAATCAAAAAAAATACCGATGACGCATCCGCAGCAATAGGTTATTTAAGCGAAGGCGAAAAATTTTTATTTATTAAAGACGGACTCAACGGCACAGGAATATGGACAAAAATAATTTATCCTTCCGAAGGATACATTAAAACAGCAGAAATGTTATATGAGAGTTATCCGGTAATAGCCTTAGGCGTTTCATACGGAGCATTAAATATTCCTTACGAAAAAAATCTGAAAAATTATCACAATCCTTTAGGCGGTGTAATAGAATTCACAAAAACAAATTGGCTTTTCTCTATAGCTGCCGGCTATTCTTATAGCGAATCCCGCTTTTCTCAATACTATTTAAAAACACAGTACGCCTTTCTTCAAATAAAATTTAAGTTTCTCAAACTGTTCAATAATAAATTGGAAGCATACGCACTGGCAGGCGGAAATTACTGGCTGTCGTCTTTTCAAAATCTCAAATATCCTTCTTTAACTTCCACTTATTATAAAAAAGAAGAAGCGAATACGATAGAGATTGTTATTAATCTACAATAAATTATTATGGTTGAATGGGAAATTAGATAAAAACTACCCGTTTGTGTAGTCTATTAAAATATGTCATTGGTTATTTTCTTTTTATATCATATCTCTATAATGCTCAAAAATGCGTATTTTATAGATTAAAGAATAGATGCACCGGTTGTTCACACTTTTTTGGTAAGTTAAATAAGTAGTTCAATAAAAAATTCCAAAACGGAGGTGAAAAATTTTTTGTCTTTAGTTTAACTATCTCACTTCTTAAAACAATACAAAATAAATTTAGGAGGACCTATGAAACGTTTTTACATTCTCTTTGCAGTAGTTTTTTTAGCGTCGTCGTTATTAACGGCGCAGGATGTTTTTCACAGAACATCTTCAATCCCTACACTTCAATATGAAACCGGCGGCGGCGGATTTGGAGGTGTTGTTGCCGGAGTAGATTTTGACGGTGACGGGCGTTCTGAAATTTACGTCTGTAACACAAATTTTATAGACAGAGAAGGCGAACTAATACCAAGGATTTATAAGTTTGAATGGAATGAATCTACAGGCTCGTGGGATTCTGTCTGGAGTGCAACAGCTCCGTTAACACTTCAAAACACATGGCCTGCATTTACTTGGGGTGATTTAGATAAAGACGGAAAACCGGAAATATACTGGGGACCTGTTAACTATAGCCCTTATCCGGAACTTCCAAGAGTATTAGTGTATGAATCAGCCGGTGATGGAAGCGATAATATGGGAGTCGATGACGGTTTCGGTGGATTCAACCCTAACGCAAGCACTCCTATTGCAAGCGGCGATGGGATAAACTTGAGACCGATAAAATTCGAAGTTCGCGACGTTGACAACGACGGCACAGATGAATTAATCTTCGTTGAAAGAGCAAACACTTATCAATATGGTATTCTTTCAGTAAGCAATATACCGGATAACGGCGACGGCTCCGAAACATGGACACTTGAGGCAAGCGGCTCTGGAGATCCAATCTTATCCAGCACCGGTGCTAAATATGATTTCAGCATTATTGGTAATATTATATACCTTTTCAATGGTAACGGCTTAATTTATCCAGTAAAATACGCTGGCGGCAACTGGACCTCTTTACCTCCTCAGCATGGTGTAGCCGAAGAATACGGTTCCTTTAAAGGCTCCGTAACCGCCGACCTCGATAGCGACGGCACTGATGAAATTATTTTAGGAGGCTGGGATACTCCAACAAAGGTTTTCGTTTTAAAACAAGATGCAGATACTCTTAAAACAGTTGCGGCTGTTGATCTTTCTACAAATTTTAGCCTCGGTACACTTAATGGCGCAGCCGGCGGAGACCTTGACAGTGACGGCAAACTGGATTTTGTATTCGGCACAAGAGGTAGTCCGGCAAGTGTTCCAAATAATGCTGTTGTCCGTGTTGAGTTTCAGGGCGGTGACATCACTAATCCTGCAAATTATGTAGCATCTATAATCGACTCATTATTAGTACCTGCTCCCGGCGGTACTGGTGGTCAGCTTGATGTCGTTTATATGGCTAATATTGACGGCGACAGTGACGATGAGGTGCTTTATACACAAGGTTATACAAGAGGAGTTGCGAATGATACAACTGCCGACCTTGCAATTGTAGAACTGAAACACACACCTACTGCAGTTAGAGAAATAACACGCGGTGAACTCCCCACAAGTATTTATCTCGAACAAAATTATCCCAATCCATTTAACCCGGCAACTACAATCAGATTCGGACTTTCAAAAAGTACAAACGTAACTTTGAAAGTTTATGATATTTTAGGACGTGAAATTGCTGTATTGGTTAACAATGAACCGATGAACGCTGGGAAATTCGAAGTTAAATTCGATGCTTCAGACTTAGCAAGCGGAACTTATATTTATAAACTTAAGGCAGGTAACAATGTTGTTTCGAAGAAAATGCAATTAATCAAATAAAAATTATTGTTATATTTTTTAAGGCTGGTTATAGCCCAGCCTTTTATTTATTTGGTATTCCTGATGCTGTTGCTAAAAAGTATTATAAGAACAAAATTTTGGACCCCACACTGTGAGGGTGACTAAAAAGTAAGGTTTCTCGTTCCCAACGTCTTGTTGGGAGCGCAACCTTCGTTCCCAAACAGAGCTTGGGAACGAGGTTTTGTTACTTTTTAGTCACCTTCGAGAGGGAGGGGTTTGCAACTAAGAGGTCACAATGAAAAAAAAATTACTTCTCTCGTTCCCAACGTCTCGTTGGGAACGTAAAGCTGTTTTAATCTATCTCTCGATAATCCTCTCTTACCTACCAACATTTTTATCGGCCGGCACAACGGGAAAAATCTCCGGCAAAGTTATCGAGACAGAAACCCGTGAACCGTTAATAGGCATCAACATAATGCTTGAAGGTACAACGCTTGGCGCTGCTTCGGATATTAACGGAAATTTTATTATCAATAATATTCCCCCCGGCGTTTATAATGTTGTAGCTTCAGGAGTCGGTCATCAGAAAAAAATAATAACCGGCGTGAAGGTATCTTCCGATTTTACAACTAATCTCGATATCGAACTTTCACAGGGAGAAGTGACACTTGAAGCAATTACTGTGCAGGCAAAAGCGCCGCTCATCAGAAAAGATTTAACTTCGTCAAAAAGTGTTGTTGATGCCGGACAAATTAAAAGTCTGCCCGTAGAAAATATTGACCAAATTTTAACTCTGCAGGCTGGAATTGTAAAAGGAGCTGATAATGCAATTCACATTCGCGGCGGCAGGGCAAGCGAAGTAGCTTACACTGTAAACGGAATTACAGCAACAAACCCTTTTGATAACGGCAGAAGCGTGCAGATTTCAACAAATGCGATTGAAGAACTTTCCGTTGTAAGCGGCACTTTCAATGCAGAATACGGCAACGCACTCAGCGGTGTGGTTAACACAATTACAAAAGAAGGCGGAGAAAAATATAAAGGTTACCTTTCTTTTTACTCCGGCGATTATGTAAGCCTCAGAGATAACACATTTACTAATATCGATGATATAAAACCTTTAGCCAATTATGTCACCGAAGCCACATTCAGCGGACCGGTTCCCTTCTTAAATGATAAACTGACTTTCTTTTTATCCGGCAGGTATAATAAAGAAGACGGATATCTTTACGGAATAAGACAGCATAACCCGTGGGATTCGGTTTATATTGCGCCCGGAAGCGCTACCGATATCAGAATCGTTTCTACTGGCGACGGTAAGGCGGTTCCAATGAACTTCAGTAAAGATTTTAACGGAACAGCAAAACTTACCTTTAAACCCGTATCCACAATGAAAATTAATTACGACGTTGTTTATTCCAACAGCAAGTACCAAATATATTCACATGATTTTAAGTATAACCCGGATGCAAATTACAACAACTATGAGTGGGGACTTCTAAACTCAATCGAAATAAGACATGCCGTAAGCGCCAGCACTTTCTACTCACTTAAAGGTGCGTACAATATTTATGATTTTAAACGTTACCTGTATCCACTGCTTGATGCTTCCGGCAATGAAGTTGTTTTTAAACCCGGCATGGATTTAAGCCGTCTTCATGCAGACCCGCGTTATCAGCCAGAACATAAATTAAATAGAATAGCCGACCTTACTTTTTACTCGGGCGGAACAAGAAACGAACATTTTTACCAAAGATCTAACAATATTGAACTCAAGTTTGATTTAACAAGCCAGATAAATAACAACCACGAAGTGAAACTCGGTGCTCAAAGCAAAATATATAACATGGATTTTGAAGAGTTTGAAGTGCTGCGTGATACAACACAATATTTAGTGCCAACCATTCTTGGTCCTGAAACTTCTGTACATGATTTGTATACGAGAACCCCGCTTGAATTCTCAGCTTATATTCAGGATAAAATGGAATTTGAAAGTATAATTATAAATGCTGGTGTACGGTATGACTATTTTATTTCCGACGCACAATATTCAACAAATATTTTCTATCCTACCCCTTACGATCCTACTATTCCCTCTTCAATCGATAAAAGCACACTGCTTGCAAAAGCATCGGCGAAAACGAGTATAAGTCCAAGAATAGGAATTTCTTTCCCTATTACGGATAAAGGAATAATACATTTTTCTTACGGACACTTTTACCAAATTCCTCCGTTTAGCTATTTATATGATAATCCTAATTTTGAATCAATTTCAGGCGTGCCGGTATTCGGCAATGCAAATTTAAATCCGGAAAAAACTATTACCTATGAAATCGGTCTTCAGCAACAATTGACCGATAATCTTGCATTTAACATAACAGGTTATTTTAAGGATGTTAGAGACCTGCTCGCAGTTCAGGAAATTAGAGTAAGCAGCAGTAGAACTTATGAAAAGTATGTCAATAAAGATTACGGCAATATTAAAGGACTCACTTTTTCATTAACAAAAAGAAGATCGGCAGAAGACATGCTCGGTATTTCTATTGATTATACTTTCCAGGTAGCCGAAGGCAACGACACTGATGCCAATGATTTTTTTATTGATCTGTCATCGGGACGACAGAGTGAAAAAATTCCCGTTCCGCTTGCATGGGATCAAACCCACACTTTAAATGCAACAGTAACATTCGGCAAGTTGTCTGATTGGAATGTTACATTGGTAGGGCGCCTTGGTACCGGACTGCCTTACACACCAGAAATTTCTACAAGACAAATATACTTAACCACCAACAGCGGAAGAAAACCCTCACAGGCTGATGTAGACCTTTTAGCTGAAAAGTCGTTCAAATTCAGCAGTGTAGCCGTAACATTGTTTGTAAAGGTATTTAATCTGTTCGATACTCTTAACGAAAGATTAGTTTACGCAAGTACAGGAAGAGCTACATATTCATTAGACCAAACTAAAGGTCCGGCTAAACAAGTGGACGAATATGCTGCAGCAATTCCAGGTGCTCACACTTCGCAGGAATATTTTAACAGACCGAATTATTACCAAGCTCCACGCGAGGTTAGAGTCGGTATGTCACTCGAATTTTGATATTAGCGTAACTGGAGATAAATCATGAAAAAAATTATAACATCGGAATTGATCACTATGTGGAAAATACTTCCGCTGCTTTTGATTTTTCTTTTTAGTTTGACGGCAAATATTTATCCACAACAGAAAAAAGCAGAGGGATACGATGCTGTTGTCAATTTAATCCGCCAACATGTTTATTCTAATAAAAATACTTTGTCAACAGACTCCAAAGTTGTAAAGGGATTGACTTCTTCCGACAAGTATAAAAATATTCTCTCCAAAACGAGCGGAATGGCAGACCGCAAATCATTCTTAATGAACGGGAATAATATTACCGTGGAAGTTTTTAACTACGGCGGAATTGCACCCGGTCTGGGAGGAATTAGAGAAGTAACAAATCTTGTTTGGAATAACCTTCCATACATTTTTCAGTTCTGCCCTATTATCGGTGCATCAGTTCCGGATGCAGATAATCCCAATAAAAGAATTCACATCATTTCTGACGGATTAAATGATTATGACGGACTGCGGGAAGAAAGTCCTACAGGTGAAAAATGGGTCTGGCAGCCTCTACCCGGTTATGCAGACCCCGATCAGCCAAATATGGCATCTAATCCGGCAATGGATCAAGACCACGACGGTAAACCGGATAGCTGGCCCAGAGACTGGTATAATGAAACCTTAGGTGAATATGTTTGGCCCGGTTATTTAATACAAGGTGAAAACAACGCCGATCTTGAAACTTTTTGGGTAATGGATGACCGTGATAACAGAGAGTTTAAATATTATCCATTCAAGAACGACACAACAAGAAAAGGACTTGGCATTCAAATTCAAGGAAGAGCTTTTCAATGGAGTAATTCATTAGCTGCCAATGCGATCTTTTTCGTCTACACAATTACAAATGTAAGCGATAAAGATTTAGACACGGTTTTCTTTGGCATTTACGGCGATCCCGATATTGGCGGTGTAGATAACGACGACGACAACGGATTTTTTGTGCCTCCCTACTCAACCGACCAGGTTAATGTAGATAACATCCCAGTCTATGCAAGAAGTATGGTTTACTTTTGGGACCCCGATGGAATTGGCGACCGAGGACTTCCGTTAGGTTATTTAGGATGTAAGTTTCTCGAAAGCCCCGGTAATTCTGACGATGGAATCGATAATGACGGCGACGGAATGATTGACGAAAGACAGGATGACGGCATTGACAATGACAGAGATTGGAATCCCGATACCGATGATGTCGGTATAGACGGAATTCCCAACACGGGAGATGAAGGCGAAGGAGATGGAGTTCCCACAAGGGGTAAGTTACTACCTGACGGCTCACTCGATCCTCTTCATCCCGGCGAACCTAATTTCGAATTTACCGATCTTGACGAAGCCGACCAGATTGGTTTAACAAGCTTCAATAGCTGGACTTGGAACGAAGACAAAATTTCTAACGATGAGTCAATGTGGAACCGTTCAATACCCGGCAACTTCAGTGAAATTCAGCAGAATACTGATATAGTTTTTATATTCGGTTCCGGCTACATCTCATTAAAGAAAGGTGAAACAAAGAGAATATCAATGGCATTTTTGTTCGGGGAAAATTTAAACGACCTTTTGGTAAACGCACAAACAGTTCAGGATATTTACAATAAAAATTATAGATTTTTTAGACCACCAAGTCTTCCAAAGGTTACTGCTGTGCCCGGCGATAAAAAAGTTACCTTGTACTGGGATACTTCCTCCGAAGAAAGTCTGGATCCGATTACGGGAAAAGATTTTGAAGGTTATGTAATTTACAGAAGCACCGATCCGGATTTCAGCGATATAAAAACTGTTACCGATGGAAGAGGTGCAGCATTTTTGTATGAACCGCTCAAAGACATTAACGGTTTTGATGCAAAGTGGGACTTAAAAAATGAATGGTACGGTTATCATCCGGTTCCTTACCAGAACAGAGGAATTAACTATTATCTAGGTGACAACACAGGATTAGTTCATTCATTCGTTGACAGCAACAATGTGATAAACGGGCAAACTTACTATTATGCTGTTGTCTCTTATGACCACGGTGATTCGCTCGGAATCCCGCCATCGGAAACAACAAAGAAAATCTCGGTCGATCCTATTACTTCCCAGTTACGATTCGATGATAATACCGTCCAGGTTATTCCAGGTCCGCGCACAAGCGGATACATCCCTCCAACTTTAAAAAACGGAAATGTAATACATGAAGGAATCGGCAACGGCATGGTTGATTTTCAAATTCTAAACGACCTTAATATCACCGACAATCAGTACACTCTAAAGTTTAGCAGCGTAATGACACAAGACAGTAAACAGGTAAAAGCAAAAAATTATACTGTAGAAAGTTTGAACACGATTGAAGAAGAATTTTATTTATTCGACACAAAATATGCGACACTCAAAAATCAAAATCTAATTGACGATTCCAATTTATCTGTAAAAGACCCAAGCGGAAAAGTATATACCAGAGGCACCGATTATCAATTAAACCTCGTGACGGGTAAAATCAAAAGAACAGAAAATTCAACAATGCCGAATAACAGTAAGTACATTATTACTTACCGTTATTATCCGGTTTATCAAAGCACTGCATTAAACAGTGAGGATTCCAATCCGGTTTTTGACGGAATAAACTTAGTTGTAAAAGATTACCCGGCATTAGCTTTTGATGAAAAAAAATCCCGATGGACCGGCTCTGTTAATATTCCCTTCTCTGTTAAGATTTCTTCGGTCGGAGCAGCGAACAGAAAAAAACTTTATCCCGCCGATTACGATATTACTTTCTCAAGCAAAAATGAATATACTGCATTAAAAGTTGTGAGTGGAAAGATTGTTGAGATACCAGTAAACTTTAAGGTGGAGGATGTTACTTCGGGAATTCCGCAGCCGGTAAAAGCTCTTTTAAATGAAAAGGCTGTAAGCGATAACGCATGGACAAGAGGTGATGAAATTGTTCTTTTCCAGCCGGGCGCTGCCGGAACTACAGCGGATACACTTACATGGGGAATTACAATTCAGCAGGCTACTTCGGCAGATTCCGTTGTACCGGGTGACGGCGATGTTCTGCACATAATTACTCAAAGACCATTCACTACTAATGATGTATTCACACTTAAAACAAAGCCGGGATTTGTAGACAATCAAAAAGCAAAGGATGCTCTCGGCAATATTTATGTTGTACCCAATCCATACATTGCTGCAAACGACCTTGAACCGGCAAACAGGCTGAGGGGTCAAAGCCGGGGCGAGAGAAGAATTTATTTTGAAAATCTTCCCCAGCAATGCACAATTAGAATATTTACACTATCCGGCGAATTAGTTGCACAGCTAGAACATAATGTAGCCTACGAAAACGGAAGAGAGTACTGGAATCTTCTTAACAAAGACGGTTTCGGCGTGGCGTATGGTTTATATATCGCTCACATTGACGCGCCGGGACTCGGTGAAAAACTCATAAAATTTGCTCTTATAAAGTGATGAGAGGTGAGAGATGAAAACCAATAACTTCCGCCTAATTTCAGGAGTAATCATGAAGATATATAAAATATTTTTATCAATAATTTTTATCGGATCTGCTATTATCGTAAATGCACAGACGGTTAAAACCGGAACTACTGCAGCACAGGTGCTAAAAATTGGAGTTGGAGGAAGAGCTGTCGGCATGGGCAGTGCTTATACTGCAGTTGCCGATGATATTTCTGCTATGTACTGGAACGCAGGGGGACTCGCAAGTTTAAAATCCAACGAAGCTTATTTTAACCACACTTCACTTTATGCCGATATTGGTTTTGATTATGCTTCATTTGCGGCTAATCTGGGAGAATTCGGTACAATCGGTGCTTCTGTAAGTGTGTTATCCGTTGACGAAATGCCTGTAAGAACAATTGAAAAACCTGAAGGGACAGGCGAACTTTTTGATGTCGGCTCAATGGTTATTGGTTTAAGCTATGCAAGAAGTTTAACCGACAATTTTTCAATAGGATTTAATGCAAAATATATTCGTGAGTCAATTTACAATATGAGCGCTGTTGGTTTCGCCGTTGATGTGGGTACAATTTACAGAATACCGGTATTGAATGAATTAAGAATCGCAGCCAGCATTTCAAACTTCGGAACAAAAATGAGACTGGAAGGAAGAGATGCGCTTGTAATTACCCATTCCGGTGCAAGCGGCGATAACCTGATTAATTCCAACCTGGAACTCGATGAATTTGATCTTCCTCTGCTGTTCAGATTTGGTTTATCATCCGACATAATAAAATTCGGCGATTCAAGATTAACACTTGCTGTAGATGCTGTTCACCCAAATGACCATACCGAGTATCTCAACTCCGGTGCGGAATTCGCCTGGAACGAAACTGTATTTCTAAGAGGAGGATGGAATGCTCTATTCGAAAAAGACAGTGAAAAGGGACTAACTCTCGGTATTGGTTTTAACTACAGGTTAGCCGATTATGTTACATTTGTACTTGACTACGCTTACGAAGATTACGGACGCTTAACAGAAGCACACTTTTTCTCGGCGGGAATTAAGTTTTAGATTTTTTACAAAAGAGGTTGCTTAAAGAACTGTTTTCCTTGCGACTTGTAAAACATATTCGGGAATCACAAAGTCACTCAAAGTGATAATATTTCTGGACTATGTTTCCATGTTAAATTTTATTCTTCCCTCACAAAAAACCACAACACTGCGGATATTGCAAGTGTAATTGTGCTTATAATAAAAATTAAACTTTTATCCGACGCTGCACTTACTGCCTGTCCCACTCCAAAACTTGCAACCAATTGCGGAAGCACAACTGCAAGATTAAACAAGCCCATGAACAAACCCATTTTTGCTTGATCCACTTTTTGTGACATGATTGCAAACGGCAGACTGATAGTTGCTGCCCAGCCGATACCGAGCAAAGCCATCAAAATATAAATCGACATCGGTGTAAATCCGAACAAAAGCATTCCCCCGTAGCCAACCGCCATCGTTGAAATGCACAATGCATGAGTTTTCACTCTTCCGATTTTTCGGGTTATCGGTTCGAGAACGAAAGCGGGAAGAATCGCTCCAACTGCATTCAAGATCAAAAAACTTATCGAGACTACGCGTCCCATTTCAACTTGTATTTCGGATGCGATTTCCGTTCCCGCAGAGAAATTAAAAACTTTGTACTGCACGTACGCGAACATATAAACAAACATTGTTTGAATACCGATCCATGTAAACGAATGCGCAGCTAAAACTTTTTTAAAGCCGATCAATCCGGATTCATGCTTCGATTTTCCTCCGGTACCTTGAATCAACACTTTGATAATGAAAAACAAAGTGATTGCAAAACAAATTATTTCTACATAATAATGATCGAACTTTATTTGCAGCAGCCGCATCGTAATCGCATAAACAGCATAAATTAAAAATCCCCATAACGGCTGAATGCTGTTTAATATTTCGCTGAACGATGTTCTTGACGAATGATGTTTTTCAGAAGCTTCACTTTCTTTTTGAAGTTCTCTCGGCTCCTCAATAAAAAACGGCGGAATAACAGAAAGCAGAATTACCAGCACAACCCCCGTAAAAATCAAAACGTAATTATTCCAAACGGCGCCGATCACATACGCCAGGACGCCGAACGTTCCGGAGATTGTCTGCATCCACGCATAACCTTTTGTTCTTTCAACACCTTCTTTTGTTACATCAGCAATAATTGATCTTGTAGGATTGAAACTGACATTAATAGCAAGATCAAGAGTGAGAGCAACTGCAATTGCAACACCGAGTATTCCTTCAAAGCCAAGCGATTGGGAAATTACATCGATGTTTGGAAGCGCAAGCAGCATCATCGCCGCCAAAAAACCTCCTATAAAAATGAAAGGTCTTCTTCTTCCGTTCCAGAGCCAAACTTTATCGCTTATAATACCGATAATTACCTGTCCCAAAATACCGGCAATGGGACCCGAAGCCCATACGAGTCCAACATCGTCTATATTTAGATGATATTTTGTTGAAAGTATCCAGCTCAGTGCGGAAATTTGAATTGATAACGCGAACCCCATTGCGGTTGCCGGAAGACTCAGCAATGCAAAAAAAGTTTTGGTCATTCTCTTCTGGATTGTTAACATAAGAATTGCATCCGTGATGTTCTTTGAAATGAAGAAACATAAAAATTTTTAATCTATTAAAGAAGAAAAAACTTTTTAGTTAGCGCTAAAGTATATATGCGGGGAAAAGATTAACTTGATTAACTCTCAACTCATATCTAATTTTCATGCGAATTAATTAAACAAAAGAAAAATGAGTTAATTATGAAGTTAAGAGTTTTCATTCTTTTTTTATTTTTCTGTATAAATGTTTTTCCACAAACAACTTTTACCACGAATCCAAAGTACCCTACACAAACCGACACAATTACTATTACGTTTGACGTAACCAATGCAACTCATGTAAACAAAATAGCCGGATACACCGGTGATGTATATGCTCACACAGGAGTAACACTGCAAACCGGAAACGGAACGCCGATACGCTGGCAAAATGTGATTGGCTCATGGGGAAATAATAATGTACAACCTAAACTCACACGAACAGGTGCAAATACATATTTAATTACTATTAGGAATCCAAGAAATTATTATAATGTTACTGATCCCAATACAAAAATTACTGAGCTTTGTTTCGTCTTAAGAAGTTCAGACGGCAGCAAACAAACCGAAGATATTTTCGTTCCTCTTTATGAACCCGGAATATTCATTGTTATTAATTCGCCGAAAGTAAATACTAACTTCGAAGATCCTGCACGCTCACCTGTGTTTGTTAATGAAAATGGAACAATCCCTATTTCAATTACTACTTCAGAAATAGGAACAAAAACTAAATCAATAAATCTTTTTGTGAATAATGTTCAGAAAGCACAAAGTCAAACAAATTCACTAACATTTGATTTTGTTGCGAATAATTACCCTGCATGGAAAAATGAAATAAAAATAGTTGCGGAAGATACGGCGGGAATAAAAGATTCGGCAGAATTTGCAGTATTTAAAAATGTAACCCCTGCTGAAGAACCGTTACCCACAGGAAATGAAATAGGAATAAATTACGGAAGCGATCCTACTAAAGTTACACTTGCTCTTTATGCGCCTTACAAAAAAAATATCTTTGTTATCGGGGATTTTAACGATTGGAAAGTTGATACAACTTATTACATGAAACGCTACGAAGTTACTCCCGACAGTGTTATCTGGTGGATTACAATTTCCAACTTAACGCCGAAACAGGAATACGGTTATCAATTCTTAATTGACGGGAGCCTGCGAATTCCCGATCCTTATACCGAAAAAGTTCTCGATGCGGCAAACGATCCCGAAATACCTGCTTCGGTTTACCCCAACTTAAAACCTTATCCCAATGGAAAAACGGATCAGCTTGTTTCGGTGTTTCAAACCGGACAAACGCCTTATCAATGGAAAGCGCAAAATTATAAGAGACCCGCAAAAGAAAAACTTGTCATTTATGAATTGCTGATGAGAGATTTTATTTCCACACATTGGTACAAAACTCTTCAAGATACATTAAGTTATTTTAAGAATCTTGGAATAAATGCAATCGAGTTAATGCCGGTAGCAGAGTTTGAAAGAAACGACAGCTGGGGTTACAATCCCTCTATGTATTTCGCGCCGGATAAATATTACGGTACAAAAGATCAGCTTAAAGAATTTATTGATGCGTGCCATCAAAACGGCATTGCAGTAATAATGGATATTGTACTTAATCATGCTTATGGTTCCAATCCGATGGTAAGAATGTACTGGGATACTACAAACGGCAGACCAGCAGCAAACAATCCATGGTTTAATCAAGTTGCGCCTCATCAATGTTTCAGTTGGGGTTATGATTTTAATCATGAAAGCAACGCCACAAAATATTTTGTTGACCGAGTAACCTCCTTTTGGTTGACCGAATACAAAATGGACGGTTTTAGATTTGATTTTACAAAAGGATTTACCAACACACCGACAAACAGTTCAAACGGATGCGGCTCGTATAAAGACAATTCTCGCATTGCAATTCTTGAACGAATGGCAGATAAAATTTGGACAGTCGATTCAACCGCATATGTAATTTTGGAACACTTTGCCGAAGATAGTGAAGAAAGAGAGTTATCCAATCATGGAATGATGTTATGGGGAAATCTTAACGGAAGCTACCAGCAGTCTGCAATGGGTTATCCTTCGGGACCTCCCGGGACCTGGGATTTTACAAGAATTTCATACAAGTCCAGAGGTTGGACAAAGCCTTTATTAGTGGGGTATATGGAAAGCCACGACGAGGAAAGATTGATGTATAAAAATCTACAATATGGAAATTCAAGCGGAAGCTACAATATAAAAGATTTAAATACTGCATTGAATAGAATAAAACTTTGTGCAACGTTTTTTATAACCGTTCCCGGTCCAAAAATGATTTGGGAATTTGGGGAATTAGGATATGATTACTCAATCGATTATAACGGAAGACTTGGCAGAAAACCAATACCCTGGGATTCCCCGCTGAATTATCTTAACAATGGAAACCGAAAAAATCTTTATAAAGTATTCAAGGCATTGATAAATCTAAAGGAAAATTATCAGGCATTTTCGAGCGGCAACTTCAGCATAAATGCCAGCGGACAGTTAAAGAAAATTTCAATTACCGATCCTTCAATGGATATTACCATACTCGGAAATTTTGGGGTAACTACAGGCAATATTACTCCATATTTCCAAAAGAGAGGGATGTGGTACGAATATTTTTTAGGCGACAGTTTGAATGTTACAGATACACTTGCACAAATCTCTTTGCAGCCGGGCGAATACAGAATTTACACTTCCGTAAAAATACCGCCAGCACCACCGGGAATTACAACAGAAGTAAATGAAAAATACATCCCCGAAATTCTAAGCGAATACAAACTCGAGCAGAATTACCCGAATCCGTTTAATCCATCGACAACTATAATTTATACAATCCCGCAGAACCCCTATTCGCCCCCCTCGCAGAGTCCGACCCGCTCCGCCGATACGGAAGTGGGGCGAGCGACGTCTGGCGACCTTTACCAAAGGGGGAAAACAGGGAGGTTTGTGTCGTTGAAGGTTTACGATATTCTGGGAAAAGAAGTGGCAACACTTGTAAACGAAGAGAAATCACCAGGTATTTATGAGGTTAAATTCGATGGTTCTAAACTCGCCAGCGGTGTCTATTTTTATTCTCTTAAGGTTAACGGTTCTTCCCCCGGTGCTTCGTTAAACTCAGCATCGGGATCAGAATTTATTTCAACGAAAAAGATGATACTTTTAAAATAGTATCAAATAACCTTCAAAGTTGCATAGCCTAGCACACTGTAACCGAAGGTCGATCGTTGTAGGGGCTGGTTTCTCCAGCCCCTACCGTATTCATAATTTTAACAACGGGCGAGGAGACCTCGCCCCTACAACCTATCCTTCTAACGTAATTGCTAATTTTAGACAAACAGGGTTGTCCGTCATAATTATTCAACAAGAAAAATATTAGCACTCATCGGCTTAAGTAAAATTTTGCCATCGACTGTTTTCACATAAGAATTATTCATCAAATCATAAAACACGGGATTTTGTTTGCACAAATTTTCAACGAGACTTATATCAACTTCTTTACTCCTATCATCCCCGTTCAGTAAAATCACCGTATACTCATCTTTATATTTTTTTGAATAGATATAAACCCCGTCCTTCGGCGGCAAATGAGATAACTTACCTTCGCTTAATGATTTATAATTTTTTCTCAGTACAATCACCTTTTTGAAAAAATTAAAAAGATTATTTTGAAAATTCATCCTTCCCTTTTCGTTAAATGCATTTGAAGTATCACCAGGAAAACCTCCGGGGAAATCCGAACGTTTCAATCCGTCTTCCTTCCCGCCGGTCATTCCAATTTCCGTCCCGTAAAAAATTTCGGGTATTCCTCTTGAAGTCAGCAGATGCGTAAAAACTATTTTTACTTTATCAGCATTTCCGTCTGCGTTAAACATTGCACGCACTAAATCATGATTATCCACAAAAGTTAAAAGATCATACGGATTTTTATAAAGATAATCTTTTGCCAAAACATTGAATATGGGATATAAATCCGAACTGCCCTTTAAAAAACTTTCGTATGCATTCTGCAAAGCAAAGTCAGTTACAACGGGCAGATTCGAATTATACTTTTTATTCAGGGGTGAATCTTTTTGATACGGCGCCAAAAATGCCGGCTCGCCCGTCCATACCTCTCCCACAATATTTAATTTCGGGTACTCATTTAAAATTTCTTTTGCCCATTTGGAAGTGAATTTACTATCAATATAGGGATAAGTATCTTCTCTAATTCCATCAATGCCTGCATACTCAATCCACCAAATTGTATTTTGAATGAGATACTTTGCAACAAAAGGATTAGTCTGATTTAAGTCCGCCATGTTGTTAACGAACCATCCTTCTGTCAAATGTTTTTTAGTCAGTGCAGCACCGTGAATATCCCACAAAACCATTTTATCGTGCCAGGCATTTAGATGATTTTCTTTTGTTCCGTTAAACCAGTCTTTCAGCGGAGGATCATTTACCCAAGGATGATTTGTACCAATATGATTACTTACATGATCGTAAATAATTTTTAATCCTGCATTGTGTGCTTTAGCAGCTAATTGTTTATATAAATTGTTGGAACCGAGACGCGGATCTACTTTATAAAGATTAGTTGCAGCATAGCCGTGATAGCTGACTGAAGTATTATTTTCCAGAACAGGAGTAAGCCAGAGTGCTGTTACGCTGAGTTCATTAAAATAATTTAGGTGATTGATAATGCCCTCTAAATCTCCGCCGTGTCTTCCGATGGGACTTTGGGGATTAAAATCATTAATCATTCCGTCAACAACATTGTTTGTAGTGTCGCCGTCCGAAAAACGATCCGGCATTATGAGATAAATTATATCGTCTTGATTAAATCCCCTGTGAATTTTATTTGAAACTTCTCTTTTGAAAAGAGGAAATTCAACGTTTATCTTTTGATTTCCTTTGTTGAAGAACAATTTATAATTACCCGGTTTGGCTGAAGCAGAAATAGAAATGTCGATAAAAGAGTAATTCGTATTTTTGTTATTATAAATTTTTTTAACTGTAATGCCCTGACTATTGAATGAGGCTTTATAGTTCGAAAGATTTTCCCCGTAAACCATAAGCTGAATGTTATTCGTCTTCATTTTTACCCACCAATTCGGCGGTTCGATTTTAGTTATTTTTAGGTCTTGAGGGAAAACGCTGCACGTTAAAACAAAAATCAAAAACAGTAATTTGTTTTTCATAGATAAGCTCAAAATTATTGTTAAAATCTGCCGGAAATACTGCCATAAGTTAATGCTTTATCGAAGTTTTTTCCTAATTAAACGATACTGATTTTCTAAAAATTTTCAAGTTAGCGCTTAACTATTTATTGTTTTTTGAAGATGTTATTCTTAATTATATTAACATCGGTCTTATAAAAAATTCATTTAAAGGGGCACTATGAACATTGAACGTTCCGCAGGAATTCTGCTACATCCCACTTCACTCCCGGGCAGGTTCGGGATCGGAGATTTGGGTCCGGACGCTTACCGCTTTGTAGATTTTTTAAACCGTTCGGGTCAAACTTTATGGCAAATTTTTCCGCTTGGACCAACCGGTTACGGTGATTCACCTTATCAATGTTTCTCTGCTTTTGCAGGAAATCCTCTTCTTATCAGTCCAGAAATTCTGATAGAAGACCGATTATTAAAAGAAGAAGATATCGGAAAAATACCACAATTTAACGCTCACAAAATTGACTACGGCTTAGTTATTAATTTTAAGTACGAACTGCTGCAAAAAGCCTTTGAGAATTTTAAAAAAACAAGAAAATCATTCGAACATGAATACGAAACTTTCTGCAAATTAAACGATTATTGGCTGGATGATTACTCATTGTTTATGGCTGCAAAAAAATATCACGGTGGCAAAGCATGGCTGCAATGGGAATCTTCAATTGCTTTACGAGAAGAAATAGACACATGGAAGAAAAAGCTAAAAGAAGGAATTGATTTTCATAAATTCCTTCAATTTACTTTCGACAAGCAGTGGAACAAATTACGCAGCTACACTCATGAAAAAGGAATTAAAATTATTGGCGATCTGCCAATTTTTATCGCTTATGACAGTGCGGATCTTTGGGCAAATAAAGAATTATTCACGGTAAGAAAAGACGGCTCGCTCGAATTTGTAGCCGGAGTCCCGCCGGATTATTTTAGTGCAACGGGACAGCTTTGGGGCAACCCGCTTTACAAATGGAAAGAGATGGAAAAAAATAATTTCAAATGGTGGAAAAGCAGGGTAAAAAAATTGCTGGAGCTGGTTGATTTTATAAGAATAGATCACTTCCGCGGGTTTGATGCATATTGGGAAATTCCCGGCAATGCAAAAACCGCAATTGAAGGCAGATGGGTAAAAGCCCCGGGAGAAAAACTTTTTAATTCATTGAAAGAAGATCTAGGCGAAGTACCTATAATTGCTGAAGACCTCGGTGTAATTACCGATTCAGTTGAAGCATTGCGCGATAAATTTGGTTTCCCAGGCATCAAAATTTTACAATTTGCTTTTGGTGAAAAAGGAGAAAAGAAATTTCTTCCACATAATCATATTAAAAATTGCGTTGTACATACCGGCTCTCATGATAATGAAACTACACGAGGATTTTTTGAATCCGAAAAACAAAAAAACTCCGGCATTTACGAATGGGCTCAGCGATACTTAAATTATTACGGTGACAATATTACGTTCGAATTAATTAAAACTGCCTACGCTTCTGTCGCAAATATTGTTGTGATTCCAATGCAGGATATTTTAAATCTCGGCAACGAAGCAAGAATGAATTTCCCTTCTACCTTAGGTGGAAACTGGACGTGGAGATTCTCGTGGAATCAAATTACCGAAGATATTGAAAAAACATACAAAGAGATGACAATTATGTATGAGCGTCCTCCGATTGAAAAAAATTCAAATGCGGCCGTGCACGTGGAAGATGAATAAATAAAACTTTTGTGCGGATTTTTTTTTAATGTTCTTATAAATAAATTATTTATGGCAGCTAATAAACCACTGTAAATCAACTTGAGAATAAGGAATACAAGCTCTATATTATAATTAACGATTAATTGTGAGATTCGAAAAATGGCAAACTCGAAAAGTCAGCTTACATATAACGATTATGTAAAGGGAATTAAGGAACTTAAACCAGAAGAACAATTGAGGCTGATTGAGATTATATCAGCAGGACTTAAAAAAACTGTTTCGGGTAAAAAAGGTAAATACAAAATTACTGACCTTGAAGGCTTAGGTGCCGAGATATGGCATGGTATTGATGCTCAAGACTACGTACACAAGGAGAGAAGTTCTTGGGATTGATAGATGAATTAAAAGAATCGAAAGTCTTCATTGATACAGCACTGTTCATCTATTATATTGAAAAGCATGAAAAATATTTAAACACTGTAAAACCTATATTCACCGCAATCGACACCGGCAGCATAAATGCTATAACCTCAACTATTACATTGTTAGAAGTTCTGGTTCATCCTTTTAGATTGAATAACGAAACCTTGGCAGAAAAGTACCGTGAAATTTTATTATTCACTGATGCTCTAACGACTTTTGAAATTTCAAATGATATTTCCGAAACAGCCGCAAAACTAAGAGCAAAGTATTCATTAAAAACTCCTGATGCAATACAAATTGCTCTTGGTATTACTTACGGTGCCGGAAAATTTTTGACTAATGATCCCGGTTTGAAAAAAGTATCAGAAATAAAAGTAATATCTCTTGATGAATACCTTGTGTAAATGCAAAGGTAAATTATGAAAGCTCTAAAAATAATCAGTCTAATATTTTTCATTTGTGCAATGAATCTTTCGGCACAGCAAAATGCCGCAATCGAACGTGTTCCCGCCTGGGCAAAAAAAGCAATCTGGTATCAAATCTTCCCGGAAAGATTTGCTAACGGCGATACAGCAAACGATCCGAAACCGGAAGATATGGAAGGCGGCTGGCCTTATTTCATTCCCGAAGGATGGCATATTTCTCCATGGGGATCCGACTGGTATAAAATGCAGCCATGGGAAAAAGCCAACGGTCATGATTTTTACTGGAACGCAGGACTAAGAAGATACGGCGGCGATCTTCAAGGTGTTTTAAATAGATTGGATTATTTACAAAAACTCGGCGTTACCGCTATTTATTTCAACCCCTTGTTTGAATCACCTTCGCTTCATAAATATGATGCTTCGATGTACAGACATATTGATAACAATTTTGGACCTGATCCGAATAAAGATGAAAATATTTGGTCTAAGGAAATTCCAGATGACCCTTTAACCTGGCAGTGGACAACGGCAGACAAATTATTTTTGAAATTAATAGAAGAATGCCATAAAAGAGGAATGAAAATAATTATTGACGGTGTTTTCAATCACGTGGGCACACAATTCTGGGCTTTTAAGGATGTTGTAAAAAACCAGCAAAAATCTAAATACAAAGATTGGTTTGTTATTGAAAAATGGGACGACCCCTCAACTCCCCAAAACGAATTTGAATATCACGGCTGGATGGGCGTTAAAGATTTACCTGAATTCAGAGAAGATGAAAACGGAATCGTTCACGGTCCACGAGAACTAATTAACGAAATTGTTAAAAGATGGATGGACCCGGACCGCGACGGTAACCCATCAGATGGAATTGACGGCTGGCGGCTCGATGTTGCAGAACAGGTAAATCATAATTTCTGGAAAGAATTTAGAAAATTGGTAAAAGGAATTAATCCCGAAGCATATATTACAGGTGAAATCTGGTGGAAGGATTGGCAACATAATATAATGATGAACGCAGCACCGTGGCTCCAAGGAGATGAATTCGATGCAGTTATGAATTACAGGTTCACGCGTGCAGTAAAAAAGTTTGTGTCTGATCAAAAAACACAAATTTCACCTCAAGGATTCATCGACAGCATTAAAACATTGATGACTCAGTACAATACAGAAAATTTTTATGTATTAATGAATTTAATGGGAAGCCATGACACTGAAAGGCTCGGAACTATGCTGATGAATCCCGATATTTGGTATGATCACCTTGGGAACTTAAATCAAAATCCTAAAATAAATGTAAGAAAACCCGATGAGACTGCAATTAAAAAACAAATGCTAATTGCAGGTATTCAATTTACAATGCCAGGGGCACCTCACATTTATTACGGCGACGAGGTGGGTATGTGGGGGGGCGACGACCCCGACGACCGCAAACCTATGGTCTGGTACGATTCAACCTATGATCCCGAAGTTACATTACCTTCTGGTAAACAAAGACCAGCGGATGAAGTAAAGTTTAATCAGGAACTTTTTGATTGGTATAAAAAATTAATTTCATTACGAAAAGAAAATGAGTGCCTTTCTTTAGGCGACATAAAATTCTATATAATTGATAACAATAAAAGCATAGTTGGTTATTCAAGAAGCTATAATGGAAAAAGTGCTTATATAATTATAAACAATAATCCGGAAGAAAATACAATTAAATTAAAAGCCGGAGGTTTTTTACCGGTTGAGAATTCATTACATGATCAAATAACCGAAAAGGAATTTAATGCGAATAACGAAAAATTTTCGTTTACGTTAAAACCCTATCAGATTTTGATTTTGCTTTAACACATTTTGATTAGACTACGAATAATGTGTATATTTGTAATTATCATACACATAAGAAAAGTAATAAAATGAGGACAAATATTGTTATAAACGATGCGTTAATGAACTTAGCTTTAAAAACAACCGGTTTGAGAACAAAGAAAGAGGTTGTAGAAGAAGCTCTTAAGTTATTGCTGAAAGTCAAAAAACAGTCTCAGTTAAAATCTTTACGGGGAAAGCTGCATTGGGAAGGCAATATTGATAAAATGAGAACTAATAAATGATTTTTGTTGATTCTACAGTCCTAATAGATTATTTCAATGGGACAGCAGATTGGCAGGTTGAAAAATTAGATTCACTCCTTGGTAAAGAAATTATTGTTTTAGGAGATTATATCCTCAGTGAGGTTTTGCAGGGATTCAAGAGTGATTCAGACTTTCAAAAAGCGCTTATAATTTTGAAAGAATTTCCCTGCTTTACAATTTGCGGCGAAGAAATTGCAATTCAAAGCGCAAGAAATTATCGTTACCTAAGAAAAAAAGGAATAACTGTACGCAAAACTATAGATGTTATCATAGCCACATTTTGCATTAAAAATAATTTGATTTTGCTTCATAACGATAAAGATTTTGAACCTTTTGTAAAATATTTGAAATTAAAAACCGTTGAAAATGACAACCACACTTAACAGCAAAGTCACATTAATGAAGTATCCCTCAGCGGCAAAAACTAAAATATTGCATAAATAAAAGGTGCCAATGCAGAGCCTTGAGTTAATATTATTAATCCTCCAAGCAGAACCAAAAAAATTATAATCGGCAGAAGCCACCACTTTTTACGTACTCTTAAAAATGCCCAAAGCTCCGAAAGAATTGAAAGTCTGCTCATTTTATGCTCCAGTTAAAATTGTCTTTCTGTAAATTCTTTTTTGTATTCTATGGTTTCTCTTTTATTCCAGTAACTCCCGGATTTCTTATCGAATTTTTCATTCAATAAATCTTTTCCGGCAATCCTCATTAAAAATCCTATTGGAGTGATTACAATATAAAACAAAATACTCAAAATTACTCTTGTCATAATAAATCCCATAATTACAGCAAGGGTCATCCATAGAATTTGAATTGGCTTTAACACAACAGGGAAAAGAATTCCCGCTGCTGCAAATAAAATTCCAGCACTCATAAAAAACGGATAGGTAAACCTGTTGAGTAAAAGCAAGACCACTCCAATCAAAAAAAGTACTGCACCTATGGTCAGCCCAAACTTTTTTAATTCTTTTTTATCATTTTTAATATTTTTTATTTCTTCTATTAACATTTCAGTCGAGCTTAAATTCTTTTTTCCAATCTTGATCTTTTTCCAGCGGTTTTTGTTCTTGTTTACTTAAAATAAAATGTCCTATAACCAAATAGTCCATATTTGTTCTCATAAAACATTTGTATGCTTCTTCGGGAGTATTAACAATAGGTTCTCCTCTAACATTGAAAGAAGTATTAACTATAACAGCACATCCGCTAAGCTTCTCAAATTCCGAAATCAATTGATGATAAATCGGATTTACATTTTTATTTACCGTCTGAATTCTAGCAGAATAGTCAACATGCGTAACTGCGGGAATATCCGATCTAACAGCGTTAAGCTTTTCAATTCCCCACAATTCTTTTTCCTGCGGCATATTTTTCTGCCGTTCTTTTTTCACATTTGCAACAAGCAGCATATATGGACTTGGATAATCGAGATCGAAATATTCTGAAACTTTTTCTTCCAGAACAGAAGGAGCAAACGGTCTAAAACTTTCGCGAAATTTAATTTTCAAATTCATAACAGATTGCATTCGAGGCGAACGCGCATCTCCGATAATAGAGCGGGCACCGAGTGCTCTCGGACCAAACTCCATCCTTCCTTGAAACCAGCCGATTACTTTTTCATCCGCAAGTAAGTTTGCCGTTTTGGCGGTCAATTCTCGGTCGTCAGAAATTTTGTTAAACGGAATTTCGTTATCAATTAAAAATTTTTCTATGTACGAATCATCGTACAAAGGTCCCAAATAAGAGCCGTTCTGAAAATCATTTTTAGAATCTGTTTTCCTCTGATTATTCAGGTATTGATACCACGCAAAAAGTGCGGCTCCAACTGCCCCGCCGGCATCGCCCGCTGCAGGCTGAATCCATATATTTTCAAACAGATTTTCCCGCCATATTTTTCCGTTTGCGACACAATTAAGTGCAACCCCACCGGCAAGGCATAAATTTTTCATATTGGTTTCTTTTTTAATATGTCTTGCCATTCTAAGCATTACTTCTTCGGTTACATCCTGCACGGAACGGGCAATATCCATTTCTTTTTGTGTTAATTTCGATTCCGGCTTTCTCGGCGGTCCGCCGAATAATTTGTGAAAGTTCTTGTTAGTCATCGTAAGCCCGGCACAGTAATTAAAATATTTCATGTTCATCTTAAACGAACCATCTTCTTTTAAGTCAATCAACTCGCTTAAAATTAAATCTACATATTTCGGTTCGCCGTAAGGTGCAAGTCCCATGACTTTGTACTCGCCGGAATTAACTTTGAAACCGGTATAATAGGTGAAAGCAGAATAGAGCAAGCCAATAGAATGCGGGAATTTTATATCGGCTAATATTTGAATTTGATTACTTCTTCCGATTCCATAACTTGTGGTTGTCCACTCACCAACACCATCTATTGTAAGAAAAGCTGCTTCATCAAACGGAGAGGGGAAAAAAGCGGAAGCCGCATGAGATTCATGATGTTCCGGAAAAAGAACCACTCCTTCATAACCAAGTTCTTTTTTAATAAGTTCTTTCATCCAGAGTTTTTCTTTAATCCATAGGGGCATTGCTTTAATGAAAGATTTTATACCGACAGGTGCGTACATTAAATAAGTCTCAAGCAGTCTTTCGAATTTTAGAAACGGTTTATCATAAAAGGCAACATAATTCACATCATCAATATTAAGTTTAGCAAACTCAAGGCAAAACTTTACCGCATTTGTAGGAAAGCGGTAATCATGTTTCACGCGGGTAAATCTTTCCTCCTGAGCAGCAGCAATTATTTCACCGTCAATAATAAGTGCCGCAGCACTATCGTGATAAAAAGCAGAGATACCTAAGACAATCATAAAAGTTTATTGGTAAGTCAGCATAAAACTATTATAACATTTAGTACAACGCGCTTAGCACGCAGGGAATATTTATTATATCCACATAAAGGTATTAAACAGTTCAAATCTATAAATAGATGCCCGAATTTACAATGGAAGAATGGCAAAGAAACTATTCAGGGTTTGCTGAAATTCTGTTTTTGAGTAATAATTCCGCAATAAATTTATGCCCCTTATTTGAAAAATGAATGCCGTCTCCGAACAAATACAACGATTTTGAATATATATTGTAATTTCTAATCAATTCTAAAATATCAATAACTTGGATATTCGTTTCACTCAGCTTCTGCTTTATCAACTTTTGCGGTTTATGATTTTTTTCGTCTCTAATAAATCGAATTTGGTACTCATAGGGAAGTAGAATCAATTTGGTATCAATACCGTGCTCACTTGCAATAGCCAAACATCGGTAAATGTCTTCCATCGACTTTGTGAAATTCGTATCCCGTAAAGTGTAAAATTGTTTGTCGTAATCATAGTAATCTTTTTGCCTATCGGTAAAAATATATTTCAGTAAATGCCATGTTTTCAAATTCCTGCTTAACAATTGAATGAACTGTCCAATTAATCCTCTTGAACGGATATCCGGTGAATCTTTTGTAGGATAGTTGCTGTAAATATCGTTCAAGCACCAAAAAATAAAAAGTTTTTTAATTGCTAATTCGTTGTGCTCTTTTTCAATTAATTTCGTAACAATATTAAGATAATCCTTGCTTGAGTAACCTATTAAGGCAGGGCAAAAAATTTTAACGGAATCTAATTTTGTTTGAAGTATACCGACGAATGTCGAATCGTTTTTAACGCCAATGCCCATAGTTGCAGAGTCTCCTAATAACAGCCAGTTGATCTTTTTGCTTTTATTTGAATCAGAATCGATATCGTATTTCCAAAAACCAAGCGAATCTGTTTCTTTAATTGCTCCATTACTTATTCCTATCGTGTTAGGGGCCAGCCCCGGTGAGTCAAAATAAACTTTATCCTTTAAGAGTACAGAATTAGTGCCGGAAAGATTTATTTCTGGGAACATAATTCTTATAGCAATTTCCAGTATTAGAAATAAAAGACTTACAACTGATAAATTTATAAATATTATTTTAATAAATCTTTTCATAATGAATAAAAATGTGTTGATAAAGAATTTGTATCAACACAATATCTCTCATTATTAATATAAAAAATATTTACTCACTTACATTACGCAATGGTTGTTATTTAATTGCAAAGCTGACTAAAAAGTAAGAATCTATAAAATAATTCGAGAAAATTCCCCGTAAAATACACGGGACAAGCTGCGCTATTAGCGGTATTGTTTTATAAAAAAACTACTTTTTGGTCAGCCTCAAACAAATATTAAAACAAAATTCCAGACTTTAGCTCCATTTTCCGTAATTAATGTGGCTAAAGCTGTTTTTTTGGGTGTTCATTAATCCACGAGCTAAAGCTCGTGGCAATTCCAATTAATATTCTGCGTAATGTGAGTAAATAAGATGATTATATAAATAGGTATAATACTTTTAAGTCAAATTATACAGTAATTGATATACACCTCGTTTTTCGGCACAAATTTTTGTTATTTTTTCATGCTTAAAAATTTATAGAGGAAAAATTGAGTCTAAGTAAAAAACAGATTAAATATATTCTATCAAAGAAAAAAAGCACCTCTGCCGAAAAAATTGCTAAAGAATTAAACATAGCCCTAAATGAAGTTAAAAAAGTTTTTGATTCGGATGATAAAACAAAACCACCGAAATATTTCTACATAATATTAATTTCGCTCCCTTTTCTTTTTTTCATTATTCTGGAAATCTGTCTGCGCATTTTTAATTACGGATACAATCTGGACACATGGGTTTCAGCCACAGACGACAAGTATATGCTAAATCCCGATTTTGCAAGAAGGTACTTCAGCAACGTAAAATCAGTGCCTACTTCGATAGAAGATTTTTTTGACAAAGAAAAGAAACCGGATGCTTTCAGGGTTTTTATTGTGGGAGGAAGCAGTGCGGCTGGCTACCCTTATATGCCTTTAGGATCGTTCTCGCGATATATTAGAAAACGTCTCGAACTTTCCTACCCAAATAACACAATAGAAATTGTTAATCTTTCTTTAACAGCGGTTAATAGCTATACAATACGTGATTTAATCAAGGACATTTTAGAACAAAAACCGGATTTAATTTTAATTTACGCCGGTCACAATGAATATTACGGTGCATTAGGAATCGGTTCGCTTGAATATTTAGGGTCTTCGGTTAATTTAGTTAATACTGTAATATGGTTAAATAAATTTAAGACAGTACAGTTAATAAAAAACTCTATAAAATGGATTAGCGAAGTTTTGTCAAACAAAGAGGAAGAACAAAAAAGCGGCACTTTAATGTCGCGTATGGCAAAGAATCAATTTATTGCTTACGGCTCTGACCAATTTAATGCAGGCATTAATCAATTCACACAGAATTTTACCGACATATTAAAATGGATTACAGACAAAAAAATACCGATAATAATTGGGACATTGGCAAGCAATCTTAAAGACCAGCCGCCGTTTATATCTCAAAAAATCAACAAATTCCCATCTGCAGATTCAATATTTAAACTCGCCGAAAACGAATATGCAAAAAACAACTTTCGAAAAGCTGATTCACTTTATCGGTTTGCAAAAGACTTGGACGAATTGAGATTTAGAGCACCAGAAAAGATAAACTATAAAATCAAAGAACTTGCAAAAAAATTTAACATCCCCGTGGCAGATGTAGATTCTCTTTTCGAGAACGAAAGTCCCAACGGCATTACGGGGAACAATCTGATGACCGACCATCTTCACCCCACATTACACGGTTATCAGCTAATGGGAAAACTTTTTTATGAAACAATGCATAAAATGAATTATCTGCCGCAGGGCGTTCACACTGTAATCCCTTTCAATAAACAGGACAGCATTACCGTTGCTCAATTTCCTTTTTCGGATTTGGATTCTACCGTTGCAGATTATAGAATTAAAGTATTGAAAAATGACTGGCCTTTTGTTCAACCATCTCTAAATAGACCGTACAGCAGTTATCTGCATCCTAAAAATTACAATGACAGTATCGCTTATGAAATTGTAGCTGATAAAATGAACTGGATTAAGGGGCACGAACTCTTAGCTAATTATTATTTAAGAAAAAATAATATGCCCGGTTACATATCTGTAATGAATAGTTTAATTTCCCAGTATCCGGTGATTGTTGAATACTACGATAATACTGCACTCGAACTCATAAAAAGAAGGATGTATGATGAAGCTTACAGTATTCTATTAAGAAGATACAAAGTTAAACCGAATGAATTCTGTACCAAATGGCTTGGTAATATCAATTTATCTAAGAATAGAATTGCGCCGGCTATTAAATACCTAAAAGAAAGCTATGAGTTTAACCCTGATGACACACAAACATTATATAACCTTGCCGGTGCTTATGCGTTAAACAAAGATATAACCGATGCCCTTCAAATGATTAATAGATGTTTGAGCCTGGACAAAAATTACCCCGGCGCAGAGAATCTAAAGAATCAGTTGTTAACTATTTTAAAAAAAAGGTAATGTGTAACAGGATCGAGGTAAACTCGACCCTGTTAAGAAGATATTATTTCATTAAGACAAGCTTTTTAGTCGATTGGAACCCCTGAGCGGTAAGACGATACAGGTAAACGCCGCTTGATAGTTCTGAAGCATCAAACAAAACAGTGTAACTGCCTGCATCCTTATATTCTTTAACAAGAGTCTTCACTTCCCTGCCAAGAGTGTCATATATTTTTAGTGTAACAAAACCGCTGACCGGCAGTTTATATTTTATGTTTGTAATGGGATTAAACGGGTTGGGATAATTTTGTTTCAAAGAAAAAGCAGCAGGTATATTGCTAACCATATCTGTTTTTCCCTGCATAGATTTGGGAAGTGCTATATAATCACTTTGTTTAACCCAAATCTTATAACCCCTCGGAGGTGCAGAAACATAAACCCGTCCGTCAGCATAAACCTGTGTTGTTTCGTTCGGATCATAAGCATTAACTAAAACAGTATTAGCCCAATTGGAAAGCCCCGCCGGCGAACTGTCTACCCACAATCCCTTTGTTTGAGTATCATTATTGTTTAGAACAATAATTGCACCGTCTCGAGTGCCATTGCCCTGTCTTCTTGCTACGTAGACGTTATATGTATCGGAGGAAGGATACGGGTTTCCAACCTCGCTCAATACTACAATTATTCCTCCCAAATAATTTTTACGTACCTGCATAAGCTTATTGATATCGGTTCTAAGGCTCGCCGGAGCAGTTACTGTTAAAGACGGATTATTCGCATCTTGCTGGGTAATACCATAATAGTGTGGATAAAAAATGCAAGGTCTTCCTTCATGCGTGAGTATATAAGCATAACCCAATTTGAAATCTTTAGTAACCCATTTATCGCTTTCCTTGCCTGTATCATGGTTATCCATGAATGTTACTATAGATGTTCCCGGCAGGCCGTTGCCGGAATTATTTCTTACCATGCCTGCGTGGTTAAGATTCGCCATATTGAAACTGCTGCCGTTGCCGTTACACATATCTTTTAAAGTAAACTTCAATGGAAAATCAAATGCATCAACGTCGGCACCGTATGCGGCTACGTTATTAACCCAATCTCTTATTCTGTAATCTGCACCCCAATATTCTCCCACAATAAAGCGCTGTGCTCCATTTAACAGCGGAAGATTTTTTACCCAGTCTGCGACGAACGATTCCTGGAAACCGCGTACAAAATCCAATCTAAAGCCGTCGAATCCTATTTGGTTAGCCATCCAGTATCCCCAGTCTTTTAAACGCTGCTGAACAGTAGTACTGAATGTGTTTAAATCGTTCCCGAAGAATTTCGTATTGGTAATTATTTCATCTGTTCCGGGAAACCCAAGCCAATCGTTATTATCAACCGGATGAAAGTCGGTGTAAGTCCAGGAATAATTTGGTTCTCCGGTGCCGGTGTGAGTGGGATAGCTAATCCCTGTAAATGTTTGTGCTTGCAATGTTGTATTAGCAAGATTGCTGCCGTTATTCCACACGGCATAGACGTAATAACCATTTTCCTGCGGAGCCCACTGCCATTCCCAATTGCCATTTGCGTCCGTACCTTCTTTTCGCGCCGTTAGCTTTATAAGTATATCATGCGTACTGCTTACAGTTACTTTATATTCATCTATGTCTGAGGCAGATTCTATATGAGCTCGAACAGTCTGCCCCGATCCCGGAAAAACATTATAGGAACCGTTACCATTATTAGGCTCGTATTCCCATGTCGGCGTTCCGTTGGGACCAGCGCCCGTCCAATCGATATATACATCATAACCTCTTTGTGTATAACTGGCAGACCAGTCAAGTAAGTAACCCTTAATCTGAATATAATAATCACCAGCAGCAGCGCTGGGAATTTTCCAATATATTTCATTTGTAGGATATGCCTGGTACTGCGTATTATTTCTATAAGCCTGATCAAATTCGTACTGTTTTACAGCAGGATTATTTTCAAGCTGCTGGTCATCTGCATAAATATGATTAAGAATTATGTCCGCATAAACCTTAACACCATTTGTGTGCATAGCCGAGATCATAGCCGATAGTTCCGATCGGCTGCCAAATCTCGTTTCGGTAGTACCTTTCTGATAATAATTACCTAAGTCATAATGATCAAAAATACCGTAACCCATATCTGTAATTCCGAAATTACCTTTAGATGGGGGTGGCACCCATAGTGCAGTTATTCCTGCATTAGCAAGAGACTGTGATTTAATTCTCAATGTATCCCACCAGGTACCGTTATGGTTTACCTCATCTACAGGAACGTTCCAATAGAATGCCTGCATCATAACATCGTTTTGAGCTTTGTTATACTGGGAAAGGAAAAACACAACAGTAAAAGCAGCAAAGGAGAAAATTTTATTATTTTTTTTCATTTTTATTGCCTCCTCCTGAGTTTTACACTTCCCATAGCAAAAATCGCAAAAAGTTTTGAAAATAGCC
>DYLN01000170.1 GCA_020722085.1 Melioribacter roseus | reverse complement strand
GCGTAATGTGAGTTAATAACTTTAATAACTCAACCCGAACCCGTATGGAAACAACGGTTCATAATTTTTATCACCGATATTAATTGGAATTTGGTCCATAGATTTGGGCCAGGAACAAGGCAATTTACCGGTCGGTTTATAATCCCCGAATAAAACATCGGCTACACCCTGTCCTTCCGTACCCGGCAGCCAGGCAGCTATGAAAGCATTACTTTTTAAAATTTCATCAGTTATAATCATTGGTCTGCCTGAAAGAAGAACTACGAGGAACGGAACACCGGAAGATTTCACATTATTGATTGTGTTAATATCATTATCGGAAAGATGCAGATCCTTTCTATCGCCAACCATTTCAGCGTATGGTTCTTCTCCAACAACTACTACTGCTATATCGGCTCCCTCAGCATTTGTACCATCGGCTGAATAGGTAACATTGGTCCGCTTTGAAACTGTATTTTTTATTGCCTGAAGAATGGTAGTACCGCCGCTTATAATATTTCCCGATTTTCCCTGCCATGTAATTGTCCATCCACCGCACTGCATACCAATATTATCTGCACCAGCTCCGGCAACATGTATTCGTTTTAAACTCTTCGATAGTGGTAAAATTTTACCTTCATTTTTTAATAAAACCAAAGATTGACGAACGGCATCGCGCGCTATTTCCCGATGTTTCTTCGAGCCAAAATTTTTCAAGGGTTCCTTCTCCGTATAAGAACGATCAAACAAGCCAAATTCATATTTAATTTTTAATATTCTGCTAACAGCATCATCAATTCTGCTTATGGGAACTTTCCCTTCGTTTACCAGTTCTTTCAGTAACTCAACAAACTGAATATAATTATTTTTTTGGCCTGGTTTATTGGGGATCATGATCATATCCAGCCCGGCATTAACCGCTTTTTCGATATCTTCTTTATAATCGCTTCCAAGCTGATCGATCGCAGCCCAATCGGAAACTACAAAACCTTTAAAGCCGAGTTCACTTTTAAGCACATCTGTTATCAAATATTTATTGCCGTGCATTTTAACACCGTTCCAACTACTGTATGAAATCATAATTGAGCCGGTGCCGCTTTTAATTGCATCGACATAGCCGGGCATATGAATTGCAAACAGTTCATCTTTGCTGCATTCGGTATTTCCTTGATCAACTCCTCCTTGAGTTCCGCCGTCACCCAAAAAATGTTTTGCACATGCAAGAACGGATGTCTTATCATTATATCGATTCCCCTGCAAACCTTTTATAAATGCCGAGCCGAGTGTTTTTACCAATTCGGGATCTTCGCCAAAACTTTCATACGTTCTTCCCCAGCGTTCGTTTCGTGCAACTGCAATACACGGTGCAAAACTCCAGTCAATACCTGTTACTGAAATTTCTTCTGCTGTTGCTCTTCCAATTTTTTCGATTAGTTTCGCATTCCGCGTTGCACCGAGCCCGATATTGTGCGGAAATATCGTCGCACCGTCCACATTGTTGTGTCCGTGTACAGCATCAATTCCTAAAATCAAAGGTATTTTTAATCTGGTTTGGGCAGCATATTTTCTGAAACCGTCTGAAATTTTCAGCCATGTCTGCGGATCAACTTTAGGAGGTTCAGAATCACCGCCCCAGAGTATCGAACCTATAAAATATTTGCTGATATTTTCGGGATTGTCTTTAATAGCATTATAGTCGACCTGAGTCATTTGACCGATTTTCTCTTCAAGCGTCATTTGTGAAATTAAATCCGCTACTTTTTGCTCGATTGCGGACGAACTTTTGTTGTTTTCTCTTGAATTGCCCGTAAAAATAAATCCTCCAAAGAAAAAAATTAGGATAATCAAGTAAAGCGCTTTTAAAATTGTTTTGCATTTCATTTTAGCAGCCCAGTTGTTAAGGAAAAAATTATTTGTGAGTTTAGTTTAACCGAATTTTTTTTAGAAACGTTTCAAATCAAATAATTACTATTTATACAGCTTTTGCTAACTGATATGTATGTTTGTGTCCCTTAAAGCCATAATAAGCTATATACAAATAACAAATGACAGGCAAAAAGAATGCATGATGAATTCCAATATTATCCGCAAAGTAACCTTGAAGAACGGGTATCAGCGCACCTCCGACAATCGACATACATAAAATACCGGATGCCTGCCCAGTGTGTTTTCCTAATCCGTCAATTGCAAGAGTAAAAATTGTAGGGAACATAATTGAATTAAAAAGACCGACAGCCAAAATAGACCACATTGCTATTTGACCAAATGTACTCATAGAAGTAATTACAAGAACCACTGCGACAAACGCATTAAAACCAAGTACGGTCCCGGGTTTAATTTTTCTTTGAACCGCCGAACCGATAAATCTTCCTACCATGGCACCGCCCCAATAAAAAGAAACCATTTTACCGGCTTCAGATTCCGGAAGTCCGGCAATAAACGGCTGACCAAAATAGTTAACGAGAAAACTTCCTATAGAAACTTCAGCGCCCACATAAACAAAGATACCGACTGCTCCTAATATTAAATGACGGTATTTCCACGCACTTTGATGATAATGATCGTAAGACCCGTTTGAGTTGCCATTCCCTTCCACACTGCCGCCTTCAACTTTGGGAAGTTTTATAAATGCAAAAACAGCAGCAACCAGAAACAAAGCCGCTGCCAATCCCAAATAAGGAACCTGCACGGCACCCGCCTGAACTAATTTATATGCATTCAACTGTTCCATACTAAGCGACTTTAATTCTTCGGTTGTTTTTACCGCAACAGAAAGTATTAATAATGAACCGAAATAAGGTGCAATGGTTGTCCCCAATGAATTAAATGCCTGAGTTAAATTTAGTCTGCTTGAAGCAGTTTCCGGTCTACCAAGTATTGCTACGTAAGGATTTGCTGCCACTTGAAGAATTGTTATTCCCGATGCCAGTATAAAAAGAGCAATTAGAAATATTCCATAAGATTGATACCCTGCCGAAGGATAAAACAACAGACATCCGATACCGGCAGTTATTAAGCCAAAAACGATCCCGTTCTTATAGCCGATTTTTTCAACCAGTCTACCCGCAGGCAAAGAAATAATGGCATAAGCAGTAAAAAAGCTGAACTGAATCAGCATTACTTGGGTGTAGTTTAACGAGAAGACAGCTTTTAAATGCGGTATAAGAATATCATTTAAACAAGTTATGAATCCCCACATAAAGAAAAGCGAGGTTAAGATTGTTAACGCCGGCGTATAATTTTTTTCACCGTTGATAGTTGTGCTTATTGCACTTGCTGAACTATTCGGAATGCTCATTTGGTTCTCCGGATATTATATTTTTGTTTTGTATTTCCTTTATCTAATCAGAATCATTTTTTTTGTCTGAACAAAATTTTGAGCAGGAAGTCTATCAGAATGGATTGCTATATGATAGAAATAGACTCCGCTTGATAAATTCTCTCCGTCAAATTTAATTTCATAATTACCTTTCGGTTTCTCTTCGTTCACAAGTGTCGCTATGTCCCTTCCGAGAATATCATAAATTTTCAACGTTACCAGACTATTAGCCGGCAACTGATAACTGATTACCGTAGTTGGGTTGAAAGGATTCGGATAATTTTGCTCGAGCCTAAAATCGTTCGGGATAATCAATCCATGCTCTATATCAGTTGATATTTGCTCAATAACAAATCCGTTTATAATCGGGTTATCAACAACAGATGAAAAGTGAATGTCTAAAATCCCGTTTTCGCCGACATTAACATTGTCAATCACCTTATCATATTTTGTTCTTATACCTGCAGCATAAACAAGATCTAAAGAATTAACTACTTCCTTACCTTGAATGTAAACATCAAAAATTCTCTTACCTGGTTCTGTAAAATAATTTTCGGCAAACATCAAAGTAACTCTATATGTTCCCGGCTCAAGCTGAAATTGGTATTTTGCCATACCACATCTTTCGGTTTGATAGACAAACTGCTCATCGGATGCTGCATTAGCAATCGGCAGATTAAATTGACTTTTTCCGCCATCCATAAAACCGTATTGTGAATCTGACTTCCATTCCTGATCTTTCAAAAATTCTTTATAATCCGCTTCATATCCGGCAATTATCCTTAATGGAAACTGAAATTCTTGAGGAATAAAAATCGGTTTGGAAGAGGCAGTCATAGTATTGCCGAATAAATCTTTAACACCTCCACGAATAATTACACTGCCGGAAGTTACTTTTCCATCCATTGCAAACCTAACAGTGCGTTTATCCTCTAATAATTTGATATCAAGTATTTTGCTATTAGGAACATTCAGAAAATAATTTGATATATCACAAGCAGAAACGGAATCAAGCTCTTCAGAAAAAAATGCAAATACGTTTTTTCCGACAGCTCTTGAAGAAAGAATTGCCGGCGGCGTTTTATCGTTGTAACCTGTATCAATGTTGTTAGTTAAACAGAGAACAAGATTACCGTTAACAAATACTGCATTATCAGGAGTAAAATCGCAATTATTTCCATCCCATGTATGAGTTGCTTTTTCCCATCTTGCTGCGTCAAAAGAATCAAAATCGTCTTTCCAGCTAAATTTAAAGTCATTGCCGGTGCCGTAATCACCTTCACCGGGTTTATATTCATAATAAGCAGCCCAATCGTAATAACCGTAAGCAGGGAGTATGGCTTCATTCCATATACCCGCCCAATTTGTATATGCCGGGTTCCAGATATTCATCATAAACTTTTGAGGATGAGTCAGCGTACGAATATGCTCTCCCGTTTGGCGATACACTTCCTCGCCGTCAATAAACCATGCAACATAATTCGGTGTCCACTCAAAGCCATAGATGTGAAATTCTTCGGCTGGATTGAACTTTACCAATTGATGCCGGACATGATTTGTTTGTCCCGGAGTGATTGTATTAAACTGTACGTCATTGTTATAACGTCCTAAAATTTCAATATCGATTTCATTCCACTTTGATGACGACCACGGGTCCGATTGTGTCCCATCAAAATAAGTAAACAACGAAGTCAACAACCCTTCTTTGCCGGGAGCTTTTATACTCGCTTCAAATCTTCCGTAAAGAAATGCTTGCTTGGTTCTGTATTCCGCACCCTTATAATTTTTACCAAAGCAAAACGTTGCATACATCGTTATAAAAAAAACCACAATTATTTTTGTTTTCATTTATTGCACATTATTAAGTTTCTAAAATTATTCATCCTTCCAACGTATTTGCTGATTTTAAACATACAAGGTTTCTACCTTTCATCTCAGTAAGACCATCTTCTTTGTTTCTGAAAAACCATGTCCCGAGCCTGCCGAGGGATTGCCTGCGGTTATTCTGTCAGGATAGGTTGTGAGGCAATAGAAATAAATTCCACTTGCTAAATATGATGCATCAAATTTTACTTCATAAGTGCCAGGAAATTTTTC
>DYLN01000031.1 GCA_020722085.1 Melioribacter roseus | reverse complement strand
GTATTGTTTCTCAGTATGATAATTCTGCGCCTTATAACGATGGCTATGAAATTTTCGCTGTGGATTCTGCAAGTATTTCTCCTGTAACTGCAGTTGAGACTATTGCTGGGATAGATTATTCATATAATCTCTATCAGAATTATCCTAATCCGTTTAATCCGAACACTACAATCATGTTTTCCGTCCCTTTTTCTCAAAAAGTTGAGTTGTCAGTTTATGATTTACTAGGAAGAAAAGTCAGGACATTATTTAATTCAATTGCGCCTGCAGGTGTTACAAATGTAAATTTCAACGCGTCCGATTTAGCCAGCGGTGTTTATGTTTACACTATTAAAACCATTGGCAATACAATTTCCAGAAAGCTTGTATTGCTGAAATAACTGTAAGCCAGTTCGTTCGATAGAATTCTATCGGAATTTACAGATCGAGATCTCGTAACGCGATGTGAGACGAACAGAACCGACTATTACTAAAATTATTATGTTGGGACAGTGTCCCGACTTACAGAAGATTCCATCTATCGAAGAGATGGAATCTTTGTTTAAAAATGAATCTACACTGTTCTTTTTACAAATTGCAAAGAAAAGGGTTGACACATGAAATTTACGTGTATATATAATGCAGCCGTCAAGCTTAAAAAATATTTTCCAGCAGTAATTTTTCTTATTGGTTCATTTACAAGTTATCTGCTTTTTGGTCAGGCTGCAAATCATATTGTAATAAGTGAAGTTGCACCCATGGGCGGAGCCTCGTCCTCTTATAATACAGGCGAATTTATAGAGTTGTACAATCCGCTTCCAACCGATGTAACTTTCGGCGAAAATGTTGTAATTACTTCGGGCGAGGCAAGCGGCTCAAACTCCGCTGCATGGACACTTTCATTAGCCGGTAAAACAATTAAAGCATACGGGTTTTTACTAATTGGCGACGGCGGTACTGCTGTTACACCTGACGCTGCTTTTCCGAACAATAAAAATCTTGCCAACTCCGGCACCCGTTCGTATGTTCAATTAAAAGATGGAACAACAGTTATAGATGCATTCGGGTGGGATCCATCGAATGTTTTTTCGCCGAATTGTGAAGGGACAGCATTTCATCCAAGCAGTACCGCTTCCGATAAAAAATCTTTTGAACGTAAAAGCGGCTCAACTGCAACTGCCCACGATACACTCGGCAATGCATGGGATTCAAATAATAACTCAGTCGATTTTTTTGAAAATATTTCTGCGAATGCAAATCCGCAAAATTCATCTAGCCCGATTGCAAAAAATCCTTACAATATACCTTTGACAAACGGTCCTGGCTCCGTAACGGTTTCACCGTCAATGTGGAAGTTTGATGCCGGTACCACTTTGACATTTGTTGTTAAATCTTTGAACGATACTACCCGCGGGCTTAAACTTGTTAAACCGGATTTGTTTTCATGGGATGCCGGCTCAATAACTGTCCAGCCGGATACTGTTTTTTTTACTCCTCTGCTTGCAGATACAATAATGTTCGGCAATTTTATTTTAACCGGTTCAGACAGCATTGTTATTACAATACAAGATGTTACTGCGGCAGATACCACAGATGAGTTTTCATTTTCTATTTTGACCAGTGCAAATGAAACTACGTTCTTACCGTTGAAAACCGCACCAAGAACGCTCGTTTATGGACTCCCACGCCCCGCATCCGTAATTAAAGCTAAAGAAACAAACGGCGTTTATACACAGCTCGGTAAATGGGTTGTTGCTAAAGGTGTGGTAACAGTAGCAAATGAATTTGGCGGTCCGTCTTATTTACAGGATAATAGTGCGGGATTTGCAATCTATGATTCATCTGTTTCAAACAACGTTGAGCGCGGAGACGAAATTATTGTACTCGGAAAAGTTTCGCCTTTCTACGATTTGTTTGAACTGACACCGGCATCAATTTTGGAAGCTACAGGCGAAGGTATTGCTTATGATACTCTAACTCTTACAACTCTGCAGATTAAATCACAGAATCCCAACGGCATAGAACCTTACGAAGCAAGACTAATTCGTGTCAACAATATCGAGAAAGTTCTGACAACAAATAATACTCCCGCATCAACTTGGGCGGTAACCGGCAGCGGTACAAATTATAATCTTGTTTCCGGCAGCGATACAATTCAGGTGCGAATCAGTCCGAGAATAAATCTTGTTAATCTTCCTGTTCCTTCCGGTAAATTTGATATTGTGGGTGTGTTGGGACAATATAAAAACACATATCAATTAATGCCGCGTTCTTATGAAGATATAATTATTGAGGGTGCCGGACCGATAATTGTGTCGGGAATTCCTTACGAATCGTCAATAACTTCAGACAGTATCACATTTAATTTCAAAACGAATATTCCTGGAACGTCTATTATAAAATTTGGGAAGACCACCGAATATGGAAATATTGTTTCGGATACAAATAAAGTTACTAATCATCAAATTACGATAAGCGGACTTGAGCCTGCTCAGATTTATCATGTACAAATCGGTACTTCAAACAACGGCGATACAACTTACACTTCGGATTATGTGACGGAAACTTCCTCACTTACATCAACTGGAACGATGAATGTTTATTTTAATCATTCAATTGATAATTCGGTATCTGCCGGCGAAGATGCAGCGGTTGTTGATATTTCCGAGCAATTTTTTAGACGGCTAAGTTTTGCTAAATATTCAATAGACCTTGCCCTTTACAGTTTAAGTGGAACGGTTGGTTTGGGTATTGTCAATGCACTCGTTGGAGCGAAGAACCGTGGCGTAAAAGTTCGTGTAATCGGCGAATATGATAATAGGGAGACAGCAGCATGGTCAAATTTAAGCAGCAGCGGAATTTCTGTTATCTTCGATAATTTTGACGCTGCAAATGCCGGCGCCGGTTTCATGCACAATAAATTTGCCGTAATTGATAACCGCGACACAACCGACGATACAGATGATTGGGTGTGGACGGGTTCTTGGAACGCTACGGATCCCGGTAACAGCAATGATGCTCAAAACGTAATTGAAATTCAAGATAAAGCACTTGCTAATGCTTACAGATTAGAGTTTGAGGAAATGTGGGGAAGCAATTCGGATACACCTGACTCTGCAAACTCCCGTTTTGGAGCAAGGAAAACAAATAATACTCCGCATGTATTTAACATTGCGGGTACACACGTGGAACTCTACTTTGACCCTTCCGATCATACAACATTCCATTTAGCAGATGCAATGAACGCTTCTGTTTCGTCCATTAATGTTGCAATGCTTACTTTAACCAGAAATGATCTCGCACAGATTTTGGTGAATAAAAAAAATGCCGGGGAAAAAGTGCATGTTGTACTTGATAATAATATCGATGCCGGAAATCAATTCAATTACTTAAAAAATAACGGAGTCGATATTTTGTTAAAAGGTGATGCGATTAAAGGTTATCTCCATCATAAATATGCAGTTATAGATGCAGATATTACTTCAGCAGATCAGGTTGTAATAACCGGTTCACACAATTGGTCAACTGCGGCAGAAAATTCAAACAACGAAAATACATTGATCATTCATGATAATAGAATAGCTAATTTGTACTTACAGGAATTTAAAGCAAGGTATTTGGAAGCTGGGGGAATGGATATAATTACCGGAATAGAAAAACAAAGTGATAATGAAAAACCAGCAGACTTCAGTCTCTCTCAGAATTATCCCAATCCATTTAACCCGACTACCACAATATTGTTTTCATTACCAGTGTATTCTTATGTAGTTATTAAAGTGTACGACATTCTCGGAAGAGAAATTGCAACGCTTGTAAATGAAGAAAAAGCACCCGGCAGTTATGAAGTAAAATTTAACGCCCACTCCAATGGAGGGAATAATTTAGCAAGCGGAATTTATTTTTACCGGATCACCGCAGGAAGTTTTACCGCTACTAAGAAATTTGTTCTGCTGAAATAAACACACGAATAACTTTGAGATTAGTCTTGCTATGAGAGAACGGAAACATAGAAGTTACTCGAGAGTTGAAAGTTGTGAGTCCAGCTTCGTTCTATGAAATTCGCCGTGACGTGACAAGTTGAAAATTGAAAGTTGGGAGTTATTTATGAATCCGGAAAAGATGGCATCTTTTAGCATTGAGATAAGATTTCGAAAAATGCCATCTTTAGTTCTCTTTAGCAGCTTTCAAGCTTACTTAAAGTATACTTTTATCTTCTTTAAACTGCTTCTTTCCAGCTATCTGCCTTTTCAGTAACATATTTAAAAATGAATAATGCAGCTCCGGCTATTAATCCAATCACTAAAAAATAATACCAGATTAAATGTGCATCTGCGTAGCAAGCTGCACGCTCGCATAGTTCCATAATATTAGCGAGCCAAATTCTTTTGGAAATTTCAATGTGATTTTTAATTTTGGTGCATGTTGTTGTTTCTAATCCATAAACTTTCCCGTTTTTTAAGTTTGATTTACAAGTTAATTAATTGATCTAATATTTGAAAATTTTTTGTGAGAAATTTTTGAGGATCAAACATAACTTTGGATAAAAATATTTAATTTTACCAGCCGCTTGGATGATAATATTCTATTATAAATTGGGCAGAGTCATGTTTACTAAAAAAATAATGGGGTTAATTTTGATGGCAACAATCACCGTTTTATGGAATCACTCAATAAAAGCTCAGGAAGCAACTGTAGAACTTCCAACCCGCGATGAGATTGAGGTAAAATACAAATGGAACTTGACAGATATTTACCCAGACGATCGACAGTGGGAAAAAGATTTTAAGTGGCTTGAAAACGCGATTCAAGAGTACAAAAAATACGAGGGCAGACTCGGCGAATCAGCAAATACACTGAAAGAATGTTTAATATTAGATGAAAAAGCCGGCACAAAACTTAGTCAAGCCTATAACTACGCATCAATGTCGAAAGATTTGGATCTGAATAACGTTACATATCAAGGAATGTACGATCGAATTTCCACACTTGCTTCGAACCTCGCTGCAGCGAGTGCATTTATTAGACCGGAAATATTAAATATTCCAGAAGAAAAATTATGGAGTTTCGTTGAAAGTGATTCATACTTGAAAACATATAAGCATTACTTTGAAAATATTTTAAGAATGAAACCGCATACTTTAAGTAAAGAGGAAGAAAAACTGCTTGCATTAGCATCGCCTGTTGAAGAAGTTCCTTACTCAGCATTCGGTTTTTTCTCTGATGCCGATATTCAATTCCCTGTAGTGAAAGATGCAGAAGGCAACGATGTGAAAATTTCTCACGGAAGATATTACGCTGCTCTTGAATCCACCGACCGCGGATATAGAGAAAGGGTATACAAAGGTTTTTACAAACCGTTCATGGAATATAAAAATACCTTAAGTGCACTGTTTACCGGTAACATAAAAGCTCTCATATTTAATGCTAAAGCAAGAAGATATCAATCCACAAGAGAAGCTGCACTCACACCGAACAATATACCTGTTGCTGTTTATGATAATCTTATCAATACTGTTGATCAGAATCTGGAGCCAATACACAAATGGGCAAATCTTAAGAAGAAAATTTTGAATTTGGAAGAATTTCATCCTTACGATTCCTACGTAACACTGTTTCCAGGAGTTCGAAAAAAATATTCTTTTGAAGAAGGAAAAGCTTTAATCCTCGAAGCACTCAAACCTCTTGGAGAAGATTACATAAAAAATCTCAAATCTGCATTTGAAAACAGATGGATTGATGTTTACGAAACCAGAGGGAAAAGAAGCGGCGCATATTCTTCGGGAACGATAATCGGTGTTCATCCTTATGTACTTTTAAACTGGAATAATACATTGGATGATGTTTTCACTTTAGCGCACGAAATGGGGCATAATATGCATTCATATTATACAGAGAAAAATCAGCCCTATCCTTATGCGGATTATTCAATTTTTATTGCAGAGGTTGCATCAACAATGAACGAAGCACTTCTGCTTGATTACATGATCGAGCATGCACAATCTAAAGAAGAAAAAATGGCTTTGATTGAAAAAAATCTTAACAGCATTACTACGACATTTTACCGCCAGACAAACTTTGCCGAAATGGAAAAGACGGTGAATGATATGATGGAAAAAGGTGAACCGCTCACGCCGGATAAATTATGCAAGCTGAACGGCGATCTTTATCAAAAGTATTGGGGACCAGCGATGACTGTCGACAAAGAGGAGACATATTCATGGTCGAGAATACCACATTACTATTACAATTTTTATGTATATCAATATGCTACAAGTTTTGCTGCATCACAAGCTTTGGCAGAAAAAATAAAAAAAGAAGGGCAGCCTGCTATTGATAAATATCTGGCATTTCTTAAAGCAGGGAATTCAAAGTATCCTATTGATGTCTTGATTGATGCCGGTGTTGATATGAAAACCCCCGCTCCAATACTGGCGGTGGTTCACAAAATGAATTACCTTCTTGACGAACTCGGACAATTGTTAAACGAAAAATAGCAGAGGAAATTTTTGAGGAAATAAAATGAAGATTTATTCGAAAGAAGAATTAAACAATTACGAACTTTCGTTGACTTACGACGACATAAGCCTTCTTCCAACTGAAATCTCCCAAATAAAAAGCAGAACTGATATAACAATCAAATCAAGATTTTTAGGCATCGATATAAGTATTCCAGTGATCTCAAGTCCAATGGATACGGTAACAGGAATAACAATGGCAGCCGAACTCTCTGCACTTGGTGCAATCGGAATTGTAAACCGATTTGATTCTTCCCTTAAAGAAATTTTTTCAAATAATAATACAAACGGCATAAAAGCGGTTTCGATAGGTCTAAATGCTGAAGAAAAACTAATAGAGAAACTTGCTGAGAAAAATTTTCTTATTTGTATTGATACTGCCAATGCGAACAATTCATCGGTTCTAAAAAAATGTGAAGAACTGAAAACTAAATATGGAGTGAAAGTAATAGTCGGTAACATTGCGAGCGGTTCCACTTTATGCAGCCTGGCAGATGCCGGAGCAGATGCGGTGAGAATAGGAATTGGCGGCGGGAGTGTTTGTACTACTTCAATTCAAACAGGTATCGGAATCGGGCAGGTTTCTTCAATACTTGATGTTTATTTCACACGCAGAGAAAAAAAGTTGAATATTGCGTTAATTGCTGACGGTGGAATTAAAAGTGCCGGCGACGTAGTAAAAGCAATTGCACTCGGTTCGGATATGGTGATGTTGGGCAGAATGTTAGCCGGAACAAAGGAGACGCCAGGTGAAGTAATTAAGTATAACGATCAACTCTGGAAAAAATACAGAGGTTCGGCTTCCTTCGGTGTTAAGATGAAAAGCGAGTTTATTGAGGGTGAAGAAACAATGGTTCCTTATAAAGGACCTGTTAAGAATGTAGTTAACAGTATTTCCGACGGGCTTAAAAGTGCGATGAGTTATATGAATTGCTCATCGCTTGAAGAACTTCGGGAAAAAGCGAAGTTTGTAGTTTTAAGCAACAGTTCTTACATCGAAAGATTACCTAAAAAATAGCGAAGTACAATGAGATTAATAAAAGTAGTCTTTTTCATTTTTGTCTCAATAATATTTTTCTATAAACCTTCATTTGCACAAAATAAAAACAAGTTAACACCGGAAAAATATAAAACAGTTTATGATTCACTTTCTGCCGAGAAGCAGCATTTGAATGAAATTATTTTTTTAACTAAAACCGAAATCGGCAGTCTTTCAGATTTTTCTAAGAAGCTTGATTCCGAATTAACAAGTTGTTCTAATGAATTGACAGGTTTGAAAAGAACACTTTATACTAAAAAATTCGGGAAGGAAATTGCAGAAAGAATTTTAGCAGGCAAAATCTGGAAATCGATGAGCGAACAGATGCTGCGCGCTTCGTGGGGAGAGCCAGACCAGGTGACACAAAATATTGAAAAGTGGGGGAAGTTTAGACAACTATATTACGGCGACATTACTTTCTTCTTTAGAGATGGCAAACTTATTAGCTGGGAAGAAAAGGGAAAAGAATCAAAAGTAGAAACTTTTTTGCTGCATTAAATTGTAGACTGAAAAACAAGCTGTTCTGACATGTTTTCATAGTGTACAGCCGCTTAGATAATCTTACAACATTATGCTGACTTTTTGCATAGTGATTACACGTTGTGGAACTTTTAGCATAATCATCCCTCCGGAAATGTAAACTCGTGTAATTTTTCACGAAGTGATCACTGCATAAGCGTAACAAACTACTCTTGCAAGTGTAAATAGCCTTTAGTTGCTGTACACTAGTTTGATAAGCTGTTTTGACGATAAGTTATTATATTTTTTTCCCTTTCAGCCTCAGTGAATTTGTAACAACCGACACCGAACTAAACGACATTGCTAATGCGCCGATCATCGGATTTAACATTCCAAATGCTGCAAGCGGAATTCCAATTGTGTTGTAAATAAAAGCCCAGAACAAATTTTGTTTAATTGTCTTTATCGTTTGATTTGATAGATTGATTGCCCTGACAACGCTCATCAAATCACCTTTAACAAGTGTGATTTGTGAAGTTTCAATTGCCACATCTGTACCGGTTCCGATTGCAATTCCAACATCGGCTTGAGCTAAAGCGGGTGCATCGTTAATTCCATCGCCGACCATCGCAACAATTCCGTCTTTCTTTTGATACTCTTTTACTTTTTCTGCTTTTTCGGCAGGCAGTACTTCTGCTGCAAATTCATCAATGCCTGCTCTTTTTGCAATTGCACTGGCAGTCTTTTTATTATCGCCGGTAATCATTACTGTTTTTATCCCGAGTTTTTTTAATTCTTTAATTGCTTCTTGTGAATTTTCTTTAATCGGGTCCTCAATGGCAAATGCACATTTTAATTCACCATCCACCGCAGCATAAACAATTGTTTTCCCTAAGTTCAATAGGTTGTTTATTCTTTCGTCCCATTTCTCTGTTTTAATGGAATATTCAGCCATCAATTTTTTATTGCCTATAACAACAGCCTTACCGTCGGCAATTCCAATAACACCTGCACCTGTAACGCTGTTAAAATTTTTGGGTTCATTTATGGAAATATTTTTTGATTTGACATATTCAATAACCGCCTGTGCAAGAGGATGTTCCGATTTACTTTCTATTGAACCAATAATTTTCAAAAGCTCTTCATCTGAATTTTCTTCCCGCAAAGCGTTCGTTTCCGATGTGATAAAATCCGTAACTTGCGGTTTGCCAATTGTTATTGTACCGGTTTTATCGAAAATTATTGTAGAAATTTTATGAGCAAGTTCAAGACTCTCACCGTTTTTTATCAAGATGCCTGATGAAGCACCTTTTCCGGTTCCAACCATAATTGCTGTTGGCGTTGCGAGTCCCAGCGCGCACGGGCACGCAATAATCAAAACTGCGACAAAATTAATTAGTGCCGTATTAAAATTATTCGATATTCCGAATATTATCCATCCTATAAAAGTGATAATTCCAATAAGCAGAACAATCGGTACAAAAATTCCTGCTATTTTATCCGCAAGTTTTTGAATAGGTGCTTTTGAACCCTGTGCTTCTTCAACAAGTTTTATTATTTGTCCCAAAACAGAATTGCTGCCCGCTTCAGTGATTTTAAAATTAAAAGAGCCTGTTTTATTTATTGTTCCTCCGATTACTTTTGAATCTTCAGTTTTTTCTACAGGCAGACTTTCACCGGTCAGCATTGACTCGTCAACCGTTGATGAACCTGAAATAATTATTCCATCAGCGGGGATTTTTTCACCGGGTTTAATTACAACAACCTGACCTTTTTTAAGCTCATTTATTTTTACAACCTGCATCTTTCCATTTTCGATAATAGTTGCTGTTTTCGGCTGAAGTTCGAGTAATTTTTTTATTGCACCCCCAGTCTTTCTTTTTGCATTGTGTTCTAAAAGTCTTCCTAATAAAATAAGCGTGATAATGACTGCGGCAGTTTCAAAATAAACGTGCGGCTGTTTACCGGTTGAAGTTACAAGCTGGGGAAACAAAACAGCAATTACACTATAGCCGTAAGCAGCGCCCGTTCCAATAGCAACAAGCGTGTTCATTTCGGCGGAAAAATGTTTAAGGTTGTTCCAGAAAATTGTGAAAAATCTTTTCCCCGAGATGAAAATTACTGGCGTAGTTAAAATTAACTGTATCCTTTGTGTTGTTTCGGTATTGAGCATGATTATGCTTTTAAACCAATGATATTCTGAAAACATGGCAAGCAGAAAAATCGGAATTGTCAGCGTCAATGCAATAAGAAAATCCTTTTTTAATTCTTTATAAAAAGAATCATCTTCTCCGAAAGCTGAAGCACCGGCTGGAACATCTTCCGATTTTTTTTGTCCGGCAGCTTCGTCATATTTCAGTTTGTAGCCGTACTCAGCAATCGCATTAGCAATTTCTTTAAGATCAACATTTGTATTTTCTGTTTCAAAGCTTACTTTTTCCGATGCAAAGTTTACCGAAACATTTTTTACACCGTCGAATTTGCTTACTATCTTTTCTACGCGGGCAACGCAGCTCGCGCACGTCATTCCTTCGACTGGCAAATTATATTTTGTCATGATCGAACTCCTTAAACTACTTTGTAACCTGCTTCTTTAATAGCCTGAATAATAGATTGTTCGTTTACTTTGTTTTCGTCAAAAGAAACACTTGCCTTTCCTATTTCAACTTTTTTGTTTTCAAGCTCTAATTTAGAAAGTTCTTTTTCAACTGCCATTACGCAATGATGGCAGCTCATTCCTTCTATCTTAAAATCTTTTGTAACCATTTTTGTTTTCCTTTTTATTAATTACAGTTCAAACTTATCTTTTTTTGTCTGAGCGTGCATTATATAATTTTAAGAAATGTTTATGATATAGTAAGAAGGGAAGATGGAGGGGAAATAAGACAAAAGATGAGAGATAAAAGATGTGGGAAGAACTTTTTACTTTGTATTTTCCGCCTTTGGCGAGACTCGTCCGCCTTTTTAGGCGAGATCTCGTCTTTGACAGACCTTCTGCGGTTTTCTTTTATCTTGATTTTGTGTGTTCTTTAACTTGATCTATCGGTTTTCTTGTGTTAAATGTAAGATTTTTGAATTGACTTGCAGTCATACCCGTTATTTTTTTGAACTGGCTTGATAAATGCGGAACACTGCTGTATCCCAATTTATAAGCGATTTCGCTTAAGGTAAGTTCACCGTATTTTAATAATTCCTTTGCCCTTTCAATTTTCTGGAGGATAATAAACTGTTCGATAGTTATGCTTTCGAGAGAAGAAAAAAGACTGCTTACATAATGATATTCAAGGTTAACTTCTTTTTCAATTAATTCGGAAAAATTAATTTTTGAATCCCGAATAATTTTATCATCGTAAATTGTTTTGATAATTGTTTTTTTTATCCTTTCAATAATTCTGGCTCTGCGGTCTTCTATTAATTCAAAACCGTTCTCTTCGAGTACATTTTTGATTTTTTCAATCGGCAGTTTTTCAATCGGCTGCTCAGTTTCAACCTCTCCCAAAGAAATAGATTTGATTCCAACATACAGTTTTTCAAATTCTTCTTTTACAACCTTTATGCAGCGGTTGCAAACCATGTTTTTTATATAAAGTACATTGCTTCTTTTCATTTTAAACGGCTGTTATTATTTGTCGGGCACTTTAGGTGCATAGAAATTATCATCGCCATCGTCGTGGTAGTGATCAAGATCATTTCTGCCCGGAATATTTTTTTGCTGATCTTTTTTTGAGGATCTTCCCGGAAGAAACGGGGGATTTTTTCCCTTTTTATTGGAAAGTTCTTTTATTACCTGAATTCGTTCGTTATTAATGTTTGGCTCTTTCTTACTTTTTTTAATTTCTTTGTTCTTTATTTCATGCTGAGGATTGATTTGAATTTTTTTGTTAGCATGAGTTGCCTTTGATTTCTCATGTGTTTCAGTCGTACTCTTTGAAACGTTTTTTCCTGCCTGATGCTGCTGTATTAACTCATTTTGTCCAGTGATAGATTGTGTGATAGATGGGGTTATTTTTCTTTCCTGCCGGTGATTTTGTTTTTTCTTAAAAGAAATGAAAGAAACAGTAATGGTAATTACTGTCAGTGCGGCGACAACTACTAATGCTGTATAAATGAAAGGTATTAATTCCATAAAAAAAATATACTAAAAATTGACATGTAATTATTATGTTAAAAATAATAAAAATGCCTAATCATTTTTACGAAACGATTAGGCAGTCTTACCTGTACACCAAGCAACAGAGGAAGTAATAAGTTTATCTGTTTATTTTCATTCCATTTATTGTTAGTGAATTAAAATCATTTTCATCCTTCTCATCGTAAAAGCTAAAAATGTTGTAGTCGGACACTCTTGGTTTTAGAGTTTCTCTTTCTGTTCTATTTCTAGAAGCAGGTGTCATAATTTCTAACCGTGGACTTCTTATTTGACCGGAATTTCTAAATCTCGTTTTTATTTCGTTTGTATCATTCCTAAAACTGCTGCCGTTATCGCGTTCACGATATTCAATAAATTTTCTTGTATACCTTGGTTTTGCTGTTACCGGCGCCGGATTTATATTTGAAGGATGTGAAGGCTTTTCTCTGAAAACTGCCGCAGACTGGGAAGATATCCTGTTTGAAGAGTGAGCATTTATTGTGCCTAAAGCCGGCATGTTCATTATATTGTTCTGATATCTTTCAGCAGGATTATTTTTATTGCCTTTGATTTTAAAAGCGAGATAAGAAAATAAAATTATAACCACCATTGCCGCTGCAAAGATTAATACGCTTGTATAAATTATAGGTAGAAACGACATCCTTAATCTCCTAAATTCCTTTTTTGAGTAACAACTGATGTACCAAAAGAAAATCTTTTGATTTTGTCTGATTTTTCATGTTTTAATTATATTTTTTTGTTCGGAATTGATACACGGAATATAACTTCGTATTAAAATGGGAAGGTCTCTTTATCATATTGAGTAATAAGAAATTACAGAGATTAAACAAGCTGTAAAGTGGTCAATTTTGATTGGAAAAGTGAAATAATTTTGGTATAATTTTATTTCTAAAAAAATAATTTAAGTTAAATAAATAAGGTGGCTGATGACCAAAGCGGATATAGTAGAGATAGTAGCTGCTGGCACGGGTCTAACGAAATTGGAAACCGAAGCGATAGTTGAAGGATTTTTAAATACTGTTATTCAATCACTTCGAGAAGGTAAAGGCATAGAAATAAGAGGTTTCGGCAGCTATAAAGTGAAAAAGAAAAAAGCCCGTTATGCTAGAAATCCGAGAACCGGAGAAAAAGTATATGTGGAAGAGCAATTTGTTCCGGTGTTTAAATTTTCTAAGGACTTTAAGGCATCGGTAGATCAGGGAATGAAAGAAACGTTTCAAAAGGAAGAGACGCAATAAGATAATTATGGGCAGTAAAAAAAACAACAACTTGATAGTGTGTGATGTTTGCGGCGAATTGAATGAAAGTAATGCTAAATTTTGTAAAAGCTGCGGTAACCGCCTAACAAAAACCCCAGCTGAGAAAACAGACAAAAGTCAAAAAATAAAAAAAGTTAAATCTGCGAATTCTGTTGATGCCGCTGCACGCCGGATATTTTCAACAACTAATTTAATTTACCTTACTTTCTCGCTCATTCTTATTGGCGGGGTAATTTTATTTACATCCGGTACATTTGATACTGTTGAACCCGGAGTAACTGCCGGTTCGGATCAGTTCAGTGAAATTCATAAAGGAATTGACCTCAGCAGTCTTAATGAAATAAAAAATTTACAATCAGTTGTCGACAAGAATCCTGATGATTACGATACGCTTTTAAAACTTGCTCATTTGCAAAATGACTCTGGATTGTACGATGCTGCAATAAAAAATTATTTAAAATATTTGACCAAATTTCCTGCGAATGCCGATGTAAGAGTTGATATGGGTGTATGCTATTATCAGCTCGGCAATTACACTGAAGCAATCAATGCAATGGAGGAAGCATTAAAATATCAGCCGAAGCATCAGATTGCCAATTTGAATTTAGGGATAGTCAACATGGCTGCAGGCAACCATGATAAAGCCCTTGAATGGTGGAAGAAAGCGGTGGATATAGATCCTAATTCAGAACCTGGGAAAAGAGCTGCAGAATTATTGAAATCACATTAATAGGAGGAAAAAAATATGCCTTGCGGCAGAAAAAGAAAACGCCATAAAATGTCGACTCACAAGAGGAAAAAAAGACTGCGTAAGAATCGTCATAAAAAGAAGTTAAGATAATCCGTAAGCCACCTTAGCTCAGCTGGTAGAGCAGCGCATTCGTAATGCGCGGGTCGGCGGTTCAAGTCCGCCAGGTGGCTCTTAATTGAGTGCAGAACGTATAGTGTAGAGTGTAGAGTGTAGAATGAAAGTGAGGTGAGAGCAGAAGAGTTGAAAAGTGCAAAGCGAAACTTGCGATAAATTCTCAATAATCAACTCTCAATACTCACCATTTACAGCATGTAGTATTTACAATTAAATTTTAGCCTGCCTATAAAAAAATTGATTCAATTTCTCTTTACTCTTTTGTCTTTAATCTTCTTATTCCCACTCTTTCCCACAACAAATCTGCTGCTAGATTTTTATGGAAAAATGAAAATAAATAATTTTACAGGAATGTGCCATCCCCCACTTTAATTGATTTTTTTTGAAAAAAATCTTGACAATACACATTAAAATCCATTATTTTGCTATTAAGTGGGTAAAAGTGTTTAATTTTCCCAAAAGGTGGCAGATCATGTTTATAGGGAGCTTCAAATATTCAGTCGATTCAAAAGGAAGGGTTAGCATTCCTGCACGTTTTAGAAAGTATGTAAACCCCGAAGCAAATGATACTTTTTTTATGACTAGGGGAATTGTCCGCTGCATCGATATTTACCCTCAGGATTATTGGAGGGAGGAGGTATTAAAAAGAATCGACCAGCTAGATGATTTTGACATTGAAGAATCTACATTTAAAAGGATGCTTTTGGAACTTGCCGCCGAAGATAAACTCGATTCCCAAGCGAGGCTGCTCGTACCAAGGAACCTTCTTGAGTTTGCGGGCATTGAAAAAGATGTATTAATTCTCGGACAAAATAAAAAAATTGAACTATGGAATCCCGAAGCTTATGACGCTCATAAAAAAGAAAGTGAAAAACCTTATTCAGAAATTGCAAAACAAGTGATGCAAAGAACCAAATGATTCATCACGTACCGGTTTTACTTGAAGAAAGTAAAAAACATTTGTTAACTAAAAAAGAGGGAACGTACTTCGACGGCACAATAGGATTCGGCGGTCATTCTGAAAAGTTTTTAGAAGTACTTGGTAAAAAATCGAAACTTGTTGGCGTAGATAAAGATTATAATGCTTTTGAATTTTGTCGTGAAAAATTTAAGAAAGATAAGAGAGTTGTTCTTTATCATTCAAGCTTTGCCAATATTGATAAAATTTCAAAAATCGAGTTCATTGACTTTTATGACGGCATCTTTGCAGATCTCGGCGTTTCTTCTTTTCAATTAGATGATCCCGAATCGGGGTTTACTTTTAGGGAAGATGTTGCACTTGATCTGAGGATGAATAAACACGAAGGCGTTTCTGCATCACATGTAATTAATTCTCTTTCAAAGCGTGAACTTGCGGATATATTTTTTAATTACGGCGAAGAGAAAAATTCAAGAAGCATTGCTACGGAAATTGTAAAAGCAAGACAAATTAAGAGAATAGAACGTACGGGCGAGTTGAAAAACATTATCGAAAAGGTTACAAATAAAAAATATCTCACGAAAACTCTGGCAAGGGTATTTCAAGCACTTAGAATTTATGTAAATAATGAACTCGATGACTTAAAAGAATTTTTGGACAAAGCGATTGACCTCTTGGATACGGGTGGCAGAATAGTAATATTATCGTATCACTCCCTTGAAGACAGAATTGTAAAAGAAAAATTTAAATACGAAACCCTTGAATGTGTATGTCCGCCTGGTACTCCTGTTTGTGTTTGTGGAAAGAAAAAAAGGTTGAAAATTTTAACCCCCAAGCCGGTTAAGGCAACGGAAGCGGAGATTAAAATTAATCGAAGATCCAGAAGTGCAAAACTAAGAGCAGCTGAAAAATTAATATGAAAAACCTCGGCTTGAAAAAGATAATAACATTCATACTTTTTGTTTCAGTTGTTCTGTTCATTTATGTGATGGTCTTGTCCGAAATAAAAAATTTGAATCTGGAAAAACTTAAAAAAACCGAACTCCTGGCTGAGAGGAAAAATAAAATTGAGTTAACAAAAGTTGAAAAACAAAAATTGATGACCGAAGAAAGAATAGTAAAAATAGCCGCCGATTCTTTAGGTCTAATAAAAGCGGCGGAACAATTTGAAACTATAAATGTTAGTAAAAATCAGATCAAGGGGATACAAAACATAGTTAACGAAAAATATGAATAATTCAAGAGTGCTTTTAATAATAGCAATAGTTTTTGTTGTTTTTGGAATTCTTTTTTATAGGTTATATGACATACAAATTGTAAAGCATGAATATTATACATTAATAGCGGATAGACAGCAAAATAAAACAAGACCAATTAAAGCTGAACGCGGAATAATAAAAGATGCAAACGGAGAAGTACTCGGTTTTACAAAAGATAATGTTTCATTTTTTGTAGATACCAGAATGGTAAACGAAAAGGAAATTGATACCATTTCTTCTCTTTTTTCTCGTGTCTTTCATAAAAATAAAAATTATTACAAGAATTTGATTAAAAACGGCGAGAACAATATTTGTCTTGAGAAAAAAGTATCGATGGAACTTGCACTTAAAATAAAAGATAACCCCGTTGACGGACTTTTTTATGAAGATGACTATACAAGAGTTTATCCGTACGGCAGCCTTGCTTCTCACATTCTCGGTTTTGTCAATAACGAAATGAACGGCATTTCAGGTATTGAAAAAGTTTACGACGACAGACTCACTGGCGTAGACGGAAAATACTTAATTGAAAGAGATGTTGTGGGCAGACCGGTTTCCGTAAACGATAATTTATCTCAAGCTCCTGTCCCCGGCAATAATATAACTTTGACTATCAACAGAACATACCAAAAAATACTGGAGGAAGAGTTAATTGCTGGACTTAAAAAATATGAAGCTGAATCTGCTGTCGGTATAATTATGAATCCGAACACCGGCGAATTGTTGGCTCTGGCAAATATCCCCGACTACGACCCCGCCAATTATAATTTATTTAATGATAATGCAAGGCGGAACAGAGCGTTGACGGATACTTATGAACCGGGATCTACTTTTAAATCGATAATTCTTGCAATAATGCTGAATAATAAGCTGGTAAAGGAGAATGAAGTAATAAATACGGAAAATGGTGAGTATAAGTATAAAACTGTGAGAATTAGAGATACGCACAAATTTGAACGGCTCAATGTCAGAGAGATACTGGAGCAATCAAGTAATATCGGTATGACAAAATTATCCGGAAGAATAGATGATGAAGTCCTCTACAAAAGCCTGCGTGATTTCGGATTTAGCAATCCTACTGCAATAGATCTTCCGGGCGAAGCATCGGGGTTCTTAAAAAAACCCGATCAATATTCCGGTTTAACAAAAGCATACATATCATTTGGTTACGAAATATCTGTTACGCCGATTCAGCTTATTACAGCGTATAGCGCAGTTATAAACGGCGGAGTCTTATATCAGCCGTATGTTGTTAAATCAATTTCAGATTATAAGGGAAATTTAATTCATGAAAATTATCCGGTTAAAATTCGTCAGGTTATTTCCAAAGAAGTTTCCGACGAAATGAGAAATTTAATGGTTGGAGTAGTGGAAGAAGGAACCGGCAAAGAAGCACGCCTCAGCGACGTGCTCGTTGGAGGTAAAACCGGAACATCACAAAAATTGATTGATAATTCTTATTCCAGCAGAGAATATAATTCCTCGTTTGTAGGATTTCTGCCCGCCGATAATCCCAGGGTCATTTGTTTGATTTTATACAACTCGCCTGCAGTGGGGAAATACGGAGGTCTGGTTGCAGCACCGGTTTTCAAAAATGTTGCGCAGCGCTTAATTGATGCAGATCCGAATCTTGTTAAAGAAAGAAAGAAAATTAAAAGAGCGGAAAGTTTAATAAACGAGAAAATAGCTTATTCAAACCCGGATCAGGATATCGTTAGTTTTCTTAACCCTGGAAATAAAAGTGCCGGCAAAAAAAATGAAAAGGAATTTGATTTTGCAAACAGAACTACAATGCCAAGTTTAATAAATAAATCTATTAGAGATGCAGTGGCAATTTTGAACGAACTCGGAATTAAATATAAGGTTTTGGGAGGCGGTAAAGTTTTATCGCAGAGTATTGAGCCTGGGACAGTTATACCTAAAAACACTATTTGTATTTTGAAATGCGAAACGCTTAATAATTTTTCTTCTATCGACTTAAATTGAGATGAAACTTAACGAACTATTAAATAGGGTAAAAGTAATTCAAGTTACCGGCAAACCGGAAAGCAGATTAGTTGACGATTTAACCATTGATTCGCGCCTTGTCAAAAAGAATTCTCTCTTCTTTGCTCTAAAAGGATTTAAAGACAACGGTCACAAATATATCGCGGAAGCAATTAACAACGGTGCATGCGGCGTTGTGATGGAAAAAGATAATTTTGTCCCCGACCAGTTGTTTTTGCATAATGATTGTGTAAAAATAGTCGTAGAAGACAGTAGAAAATCTCTTGCCGAATTTTCGAATTACTATTACGGCGAGCCTTCAAAAAAATTGACTCTTATTGGAATAACAGGAACAAAAGGAAAAACTACAACGGCATTTTATGTGAAAAATCTTTTTCAGTATGCAGGGTATAAAACAGGATTGATAGGGACAATTGCAAATTATATCGGGGAAGAAAAAGTTGAAACGGATTTAACAACCCCTCAGCCGCATACAATTAATAAACTACTAGCGGAAATGATTCGGCAGAAATGTACTCATTGCGTAATGGAAGTAAGCTCAATTGCTCTTGATTTGCACAGATCGGATTATCTTGATTTTAATTTCGGAATTTTTACAAATATTACTTCCGATCACATGGATTACCATAAAACTTTCGAACATTATCTTTCTTCCAAAAAAATATTGTTCGATATGATTGGCAGCGGAAATAATATTATTTACAACAAAGACGATGCAAGCTCTGGCAGACTCATTAGTTCATCGAATGCGTCGAAGTTTTCATTCGGCAGCAGTAATGCGGATTTCACAATTAAAAATATTGAATACTCTTTAAACGGAACATCTTTTACGATTGATTATTCGGGTAAAGTTTATCAATTCAAAACCGGCTTGATCGGACATTTTAATGCATATAATGCTGCTGCTGCTTTTTCAACCGCTGTTGTCTTCGGCATTAAACCGGAAATTGCAGTTAAGGGTATTGCACAAGCACCTCAAGTCCCCGGCAGATTTGAAGTTGTAAATGGCAAAGACAAAAAAGCAATAATAGATTATTCACATACTGCCGATAGTTTAAAACAAGCTCTTACCGCAGTACGTAATATTGTTAAAGATAAATTTGCGGTTATTACGGTTTTTGGCTGTGGCGGTGATAGAGACAAAACCAAACGCCCTATAATGGGAGAAATAGCAGCCTCGATGAGCGATTTTGTTTTTGTTACTTCCGATAACCCGCGGACAGAAAATCCCTATGAAATTTTAGATGGCATTGTTAAAGGAATTAAAACAAAAAATTATGAAGTAATTGAAAACAGAGAAGAAGCAATTAAAAAGGCAATTCTAACCTCGGCACCGGATTCGGTTGTTCTTATAGCAGGAAAAGGACACGAAAATTACCAGGAAATTAATGGTATTAAACATCACTTTTCCGATAAAGAAACAGCGGAGAAATATTTACAAGAATGGCAAAACTAAAAATAACACTGGAAGATTTGTCGGCAATGGAGGGGGCAGCAGTTTATAATAAGGAAATGTTTAAATCGGTTACTAAAGTGTCGATTGATTCGAGAAATATCCCAAGCGGGTCTATCTTTTTTGCTATTAAAGGGCAAAAATTCGACGGGCATGATTTTGTAAAAGAGGCTCTTCGCAAAGGTGCTGCTGCAGTCGTAATTAACAATGAAAGAAAAGATGATCTTGCTCCGATTAATTCCGCGTTTGTTACAGTTCCCGATACAACAAGTGCATTTGGGCAATTGGCAGGAATATGGAGAAATAAACTTACTGCCAAAGTTATTGCATTGACAGGCAGCAACGGAAAAACTTCTACAAAAGAATTAATTGCTCAACTTCTATCGCAGAAATATACAGTTGTGAAGACAGAAGAAAATAATAACAACCATATCGGTGTTCCACTGACAATTTTTGATGCGGATGAAAAAACTGAAATGCTAGTGCTTGAGCTTGGGACAAATCATTTCGGCGAGATTCAACATTCTGCTTCAATAGCACAGCCTGATTACTCGCTGATTACAAATATTGGAAATTCTCATCTGGAATTTTTAGGCAGCCGTGAAAATGTTTATTCCGAAAAGTCGGCTCTGTTTAACGAGACAATCAAGAGAAACGGGATAATATTTGTCAACTATGATGATCCAATATTGAAAACGAAAACAAAAAATTTCCCCAATAAAATTACTTACGGTTTTAGAGGAATAACCGATTCAAAAGGAAAAATAATTTTGGTTTCCAATGAAGGGAAAACAAAAATTTCCGTTAGATATAAAAATAAGAAGGTCGAAACAGTTTTACCCCTTTACGGAAAATCCAATGCGGGAAATTTTTTGTGTGCTGCTACAGTTGGACTTGAACTGGGACTCACGAAAGCCGATATACTAAATGCTGTTAAAAATCTAAAACCGGTTAAAGGAAGACTCAATGTTCAAATCAAAAGAAAAATTATTTTGATTGATGATACTTACAACGCAAATCCAGATTCTGTGAGCGCAGCCGTTGATCTGGTTGAAAAAATAAAAATATATAAAAAGAAAGTACTAATACTCGGCGATATGCTCGAACTTGGAGACGCATCCCGGAAACTTCATGAAGACCTCTACATTTACATCCCTAACAACAAGAATTATACGGTATACACAATTGGTTTGATGATGAAATTTTTGAATACTATACTTCAAGATTCTGATGTCTATGCAAAGCATTTTGATTTTAGAAGCGAACTGTTTAACGAAATAAACGAAAAGGACTTCTCAAATTCTGTAATTCTTGTTAAAGGCTCCAGAGGAATGCAAATGGAGGATTTTGTAAAAATATTTGAGGAAAAATATAAATAATGTTTTACTACCTGTTCGACTATGTAAATAAAGTATTTAATCCCCCAGGATTTGATGTATTCAGATTTCTTACTTTCAGATCTGCTTTATCGGCAATAACTGCTCTTTTCATGACTTTCTATGTAGGACCTAAAGTAATAAAGTTACTAAAGAAAAAGCAGATAGGTGAAAAAATAAGAGACGACGGACCGCAATCCCATAAGCAAAAAGCCGGTACGCCAACTATGGGCGGTGTAATAATTCTCCTTTGTGTTGTGGTTCCTGTTTTGTTGTGGAGCGACTTAAAAAGTATTTACATACAACTGATTTTGTTCGGAACTTTGTTTTTAGGCGCGGTTGGATTTTTGGATGATTACTTAAAAGTAGTCAAGAAATATCCTAAAGGGTTAATTGCAAAGTATAAGCTGCTTGGACAGGTAATTGTTGGTTTGGTTGTAGGCAGTGCAATTTATTTTTTGCCTGAATTTGCACCTTTTAATGCAGAAACTACTTTACCATTCGTTAAGAATCTCAATTTCGATTTTTCTTATTTGTACATACCTGCCGTTGTTTTTATAATTACTGCAACTTCTAATGCGGTAAATTTAACTGACGGACTTGATGGACTGGCAATTGGTTCATTTATAATTGTAATGATGGCTCTGGCAATAATCAGCTATGTATCCGGAAACGTGATTTATGCAGATTACCTAAACATTATTTATCTGCCAGGCTCCGGTGAATTAACGGTGTTTATTTCTGCAATTGTCGGTGCCGGACTCGGATTTTTGTGGTTCAATTTTTATCCGGCAGAAATTTTTATGGGAGATACTGGCTCGCTTTCTCTTGGCGGTGCATTTGGAATAATGGCTATTCTGATTAAGAAAGAACTCTTAATCCCGATTCTCGGCGGAGTTTATTTTTTGGAAGCACTGTCGGTTATTATCCAGAGAGGTTATTTCAAATACACTAAAAAGAAATACGGTGAAGGAAAAAGAATTTTTAAGATGGCTCCTATTCATCATCATTTTGAACTGTGCGGATGGTCTGAGCCGAAAATTGTAATTCGATTTTATATAATAACGATAATTCTTGCAATAATAAGTCTGGCTTCATTTAAGATTAGATAATGAATATAGATGGGAAAAAAATATCGATAATTGGCGCGGTTAGAAGCGGTATTGCTGCTGCAAGACTTGCAAAAAGATTCGGTGCGGTTCCTTTTGTAAGCGACAGCGGCGACGAAAGCAAACTAGCCAGTAGCATAAAAGTTTTTCAGAACGAAAATATTCAGTATGAAACAGGTTCCCATACAAATAGAATTTTTGATTGTGATTTTATTGTTACCAGTCCCGGAGTTCCTTCCAATTCCGAAGTTTTAATGAAGGCTAAACAAAATAAGATTAAAATCGTCAGCGAGATTGAATTTGCTTCGTGGTTCTGCAAAGGGAAAATAATTTCCATTACGGGAACAAACGGCAAAACAACAACAACGTCGCTCTGTTCTTATACTTTAAATAAATGTGGATTGGTTTCTTACACCGCCGGAAATATCGGCGCCGCAGGCACAGCATTTTCAGAAGTAGTTTTGAGTGCAGGTGAAAATGATTTTATTGTACTTGAGACTTCCAGTTTTCAGCTTGACTATATTGATTCGTTTAAGCCGAATTTCGCAGTAATTTTGAACATTACCCCCGACCATCTCGATAGATATAACAATAGTTTTGAAGAGTATAAGAATTCCAAATATGCCGTAACAAAAAACCAGGACAAAAATGATTTTTTCATTTTCAATGCTGACGATGAAAATTCATTTAGCGGAATCACCAACGATAGTGTGAAAAAACTTTCTTTTTCCTTAAAGAAAGAAGTAGATAACGGAAGTTTCTATCGAAATGAAAAATTAATTTTTTCACAGAACAGCAGGGGGGAAGAAATTTGTTCTGCCAAAGATTTGCAGATTAAAGGCGAGCACAACATTGCTAATGCACTTGCTGTCCTCGGCGTCGCTAAAACTTTGGGTATTGCTTCAGACAAAATTAAGAGTGCGTTTCAATCATTCGAAGGTGTTGAACACAGATTGGAATTTGTAAGAGAAATTAACGGCGTTAAATATATAAACGATTCAAAAGCAACAAATGTTGATTCAGTATGGTATGCGTTGAGAAGTTTTAATCAGCCGCTCTTTTTGATTCTTGGCGGAAAAGACAAAGGAAATGATTATAGCCGAATAAAAGACCTGGTAAAAGATAAAGTGAAAAAAATATATGCAATCGGGTCCTCTGCCCCAAAAGTTTACGATTTCTTTAAAAATATTGTCGAAGTAGAATTGCAAAAAACCCTTGAGGACTGCGTTTATAAAGCAAGAAAAGAAGCCCAGCCGGGTACTATAGTTCTTTTATCTCCCGCTTGTGCAAGTTTCGATATGTTTGATAGCTACGAACACCGCGGGAGAGTTTTTAAAAATGCTGTTAACGGATTGAAATAATGAAAAGATCAGTAAGAATAATATTTGTGATTGTGGTAATATTAATGGCGCTTGGCGCTATACTGGTGTTTACAGCCAGCGGTACATACAGTACGTCTAAGTTTAATAATATGTACTATTTGTTTAACTCACATGCATGGAAAGTTTTAGCTGCCGGAGTAATTTTATTTTTGGTTGCATTGGTTCCTTACGATCTTTACGGAAGGTTCAGCAAACAAATATTACTTATTGCAGCGCTGCTACTGATTGTAACTTTATTTATGCCAAGGTATAAGGGTGCTTCACGCTGGATAGAATTTAGTTTTATAGGTTTTCAGCCTTCTGAAATAGTAAAAGTTGCAATCATAATTCACCTTGCAAAATTGATTGAGAAAAAGGGTGAGTTAATTGCCGATTTTAAAAAAGGTTTTATGTATTGTCTTGTTTGGATTTTTTTGACAGCATTTTTATTGTTTCTGCAGCCTAAAGTCAGCGACGCTTTGTTAATTATTATAACTTCATTTTCAATGCTTTATGTCGGCGGGGCAAGATTAAAGCATATAATAATGACTGCTTTAACATCGGGTAGTATTGTACTTGCTTTAATGTTTTTCATCAGACACACGCGCGAAAGAATTTTGAGCTTTTATAATAGTTTTATGAACGGCGGCGATGCCAACATTCAGGTGCTGCAGGCTAAGATTGCTCTTGGAAGCGGAGGTCTGTGGGGTGTCGGATTGGGTCACAGCCGTCAAAGCGATTTGTTTCTACCCGAATCATACGGCGATTTTATTTTTTCAATTCTTGGAGAAGAACTCGGCTTTGCCGGAACAATTTTCGTCCTGATATTATATCTGACATTGTTCGTTGCTTCAATAGTTGTTGCAAAAAAAACACAGGAGACATTCGGTAAGCTTTTAGCTTTTGGTCTAGCAATGAATATAATGATAAGTGTAATAATAAATACCGCTGTTGTTACTGGTCTAATTCCGACAACGGGAATTACACTGCCGTTTATTAGTTTCGGTGGAACGTCAATAATGATCTTTGCAGTTTCGGTTGGAATGATAATTAATGTTGCAAATCAATCATTAAAAACAAGTGAATTAAAATTAGCACAGGTGTGAAAATATTGAGAACAATTTATCGCTTTTTATTTGCTGGGGGAGGAACCGGCGGACATTTGTTTCCAGCGGCTGCAGTAGCTCAGCAAATTAAAATGATTAAACCGGAATCAGAAATATTGTTTGTTGGAACTAAGAACAAAATTGAATCGCGTGTCATTCCGCAAATGGGATTTAATTTTAAGTCGATCTGGATCAGCGGCTTCTCCCGGAAATTTAGTATTAACAATATTCTTTTTCCTGTGAAATTAGTTGTCTCTGCCGTTCAATCCTTATTTATAAATATGAAATTTTATCCGCGGGTTGCCCTTGGCTCGGGAGCTTATGTATCTGGGCCTGCAATATGGGCGGCTTCTTTGCTTGGTGCAAGAGTTTTACTAATGGAACAAAACAGCTACCCGGGTTTGACAAACCGGCTGCTGGAAAAGAAAGCCGATCAAATTCACATAACATTTGAGGACTCAAAAAAATATTTCAGGAATCAAAGTAAGCTTAGGTTAACTGGAAATCCTGTTAGAATAAACCTTCAGTTGATTGATAAGAAAGGAGCATTGAGAAAATTTGGTCTGTCTTCGTCTAAAAAAACTTTGCTCGTTATCGGTGGAAGCGGCGGGGCGTTATCTCTTAATGAAGCAATAAAGAATAATTTCAGAAAACTGAATGATAAAGGAATTCAAATAATCTGGCAGACCGGCGAATTTTATTTCGAGCGGTATAAAAATCTGGTCTCCTCAGATTTAATTGTTATGCCGTTTATTGATGATATGGCGGCAGCTTATTCAGCATGCGATTTATTGGTTGCACGTTCAGGCGCAACTACAATTGCCGAAGCTTCGTATCTCGGACTGCCGGTAATATTTGTTCCTTCCTTGAATGTAGCAGCAAATCATCAGTTTAAAAACGCAAAGTCGTTAAAAGATAACAATGCTGCCGAATTGATTGATGATAGAGAAATTAATTTGAAATTAACAGAGAAAGTTGCCGAAATAATTTTTGATGAAGATAAACTGGCTGTATTTTCTCAAAACATAAAGAAATTTTCGAAACCGGATGCGGCTCATACTATTGCTTTGGAAGCAATAAAACTTGCCGAAAAAAATATTGGAGCTTAAAAATATTATGCAAATGCTTGCCGTAAAAAAAGTTCATTTTGTTGGTATCGGTGGAATAGGAATGAGCGGTATTGCTGAAATTCTTTTAAGTCAAGGCTTTACAGTTACCGGCTCCGATTTAAATAAAACAGAGATTACCGAGCATCTTGAGAAATTAGGAGTTAAAATTTGTATCGGTCATTCGGCAAAAAATATTAAAGATGCCGATGTGATAGTCTATTCGTCAGCAGTTAATCTGGATAATCCTGAAGTGAAAGCTGCTATAGAACAAAAAATACCTGTAATTAAAAGATCCGAAATGTTAGCCGAGTGTATGCGAATGCAGCACGGTATTTCTATTGCAGGAACTCACGGTAAAACAACAACAACATCTATGGTAGGATTGGTACTGACTGAAGCTGGAATTGATCCCACTATAATTGTTGGCGGAAAATTGAGTGGTCTGGGCGGAACTAATGCAAGATTAGGTCACGGTGAGTTTATTGTTGTAGAAGCAGATGAATTTGATAAATCGTTCTTAAAACTTACACCAACCATTGCGGCAATTACAACGTTGGAAAAGGAACATCTTGATACTTACAAAGACCTCGAAGATATAAAATCGGCGTTTGTACAATTTGCAAACAAAGTCCCGTTTTATGGATTTGTAGTTTTATGTCTTGATGAACCTGCATTGCAGGATATTATTCCTGAAATAAATAAAAAGATTTTTACTTACGGTTTAACACCACAGGCAGATATTCGTGCGGTTGACCTTAAGTTCAAAGAAAACTTAAGTGAATTTTCTGTTATTTATCTCGGGAAAAATTTCGGCAGAATAAAATTGAATATTCCTGGAATCCATAATGTTAGAAATTCATTGGCGGCAGTCTGTATTGCTTCACAAATGGGAGTCGATTTTACAATTATCAAAAAAGCTTTAGAATCGTTTACCGGCGTATATAGAAGATTCGAGAAAAAATATGACAACGATATAATGGTAATTGATGATTATGCCCATCATCCTACGGAAATAAATGTGACTCTTGCTGGAATCAGAGCTGGTTGGGATAGAAGATTGGTTGCAGTTTTCCAGCCACATCTTTTTTCAAGAACCCGTGATTTTTATGCTGAGTTCGGCAGGTCGTTCTTAAACAGCGATGTTTTTATCTGTACCGATGTTTATCCTGCAAGAGAAAAACCAATCGAAGGTGTAACCGGTGAATTAATTGCTAGCAGTGCGAAAAACTTTGGACATAAAAATGTTTATTACGAACCGGATAAAACCAAAATACCGGCTCTTTTGGAAACTATCTGTAAAAAAGATGATATTATTATAACAATGGGAGCTGGGGACATTTGGAAGTTTGGTGAAAAATTTATTGAACTTTACAAAAAGAAAAACAATTGATAATGACATCGAAAGCAAAAATAGGGAGCATATTATTTTTTGTTGCGGCGTTAGTCGGATTGGCTTATTTGTCAATTAACGTTGGACCTGAACAGGATTATAAAATAGAATATATAGAGCTGGAAGGAAATAACTATCTGACAAAAGAACAATATCTTCAATTTACAAACTTGACTGAAAAGAAAAATTATAGAGGCATTACTCTGCAGATTGTGAAGGATAGATTTGAAAAGCATCCGTATGTATTAAGTGCAGATGTAAAATATGACGGTTTCAGTAAAATTTCCGTCCTGATTAAAGAAAAAAAATTCGAATCGATTTTGTTAAAAGACGATACTCAGTACTTACTTACGGAAAAACTTGAAGTAATACCGGTACTTCCGGGAACAAGAAGAATTGATTATCCGGTAATCTTAAATCCCGCTTTCGGCAGCCGTGTAAATTTATTCTCTAACATGAAAAATAACGTTGATGTGCTGACGGCTTCCAAAATAATTACTGCAGTGAAATTGCTGAATCCGGAAATGTATGATGCCCTCTCGGAGGTGGACCTGCGTAACGGCGCCGATATAGTGATGTTTTTTTCATCTTTTTCATACCCTGTAATTATCGGGAGAGGCGATGAAATTAGAAAAATTGTTTATCTCAACAGCTTTTGGAATAATGCCAATATTAATGAAATTAACAGCTATCTTGATTATGTTGATCTGAGGTTTAACAAGCATATTTATCTTGGAATTGCAAATGATTCCTTAGGGAGAAATAAATCATGAAAAAAAATGTTGTTGCCGGATTGGATCTTGGAACAACAAAAGTATGTACTGTTATCGCCGAGCAAAGCGAGAGCGGATTGAATATACTTGGATTTGGAGTAGCTCCTTCTGAAGGATTAAACAGAGGATTGGTTTCAAATATTTCTAAAACAGCCGAAGCAATTAAAGAAGCAATGGAAATTGCATCCAACAGGGCAGGACTTGAAATTAAAGGATTAAACGTGGGTGTTGCCGGCGAGCATATTACAAGTTTAAGACACAGAAATTACGTTACAATCAACAATCCTGAGAGAGAAATAACAAAAGAAGATTTAGACAGATTGAGAGCCGACGTAAGAACAATAAGAATTCCTTCCGATAGGCAGATACTTCATATTATACCCGAAGAATTTTTTGTCGATTACCAGGGTGGAATTGAGGATCCTATCGGAATGTCCGGTTCAAGATTGGAAGCTGTCAATCATGTTGTGCTTGCCTCGATACCGGCAATGCAGAACATTAAAAAATCCGTTGAACGCGCAGGGTATTTTGTAAAAGATTATGTACTGCAGCCGATAGCATCGAGTTATTCGGTGTTGGATGAAAATGAAAAAGACCTTGGCATTTTGCTGGTTGATATCGGCGGGGGTACTACGGACGTAGCTGTCTTTCATAATAAAAGTATAAAACATACAAAAGTAATAGGTGTTGCCGGCAACCAGGTAACTAATGATATTCGCGAATCACTTGGCATTGTATCGGCGGAAGCAGAGAGACTCAAAAAAGAATATGGCTACGCTACCGAAGAATCAATTATCAAAGACGAAGATATTTATATAAAAGGAGTCGGTGCAAGAGGAAATGTAAAAATTCCCATCACACTCTTGACGCAGATTATTAACCTGCGTATGAAAGAATTATTTTCTTTAATAGATAATGAATTGCGTCAAATAGGGTTTAAGAATAAACTTAAAGCAGGAATTGTGCTGACCGGAGGAGGTTCGCTTCTTAAAGGGTCGGTTGATCTTGCCGAAGAAGTTTTTGGTCTGCCGGCACGAATCGGAGTTCCGATGGATCTCGGTTCGGGTTTGGCAGATAAAATTGCCAGCCCTGAGTTTGCTACTGTTGCAGGACTTGTTCGCGGTGTTCCGGGCAGCAGTTCTGAAGAAAGCGGCATTGAAGCAAAAGAAAAAAAACAAAGCAGCAAATTGAAATTCAGTTCTTTTATTAAAAGAGTTCAAGAATTTTTTGATGAATTATAAATACACCACAACAAGGAGGTATTATGCAAGACAGACAGAATAATTCCCGTTTGAAATTTGTTACTCTCGATCGCGAGGAAGAACGCCCTATGTCGGCTGTACTAAAAGTAGTTGGTGTTGGCGGCGGCGGTTGTAATGCAATTGAGAGTATGATTAAAAGAGGATTATCTGGCGTAGAATATGTCGCAGTAAATACAGATGCACAAGTTCTTGAAAAAAATTTGGCTGCGACTAAAATCCAAATCGGCAGCAATATTACAAAAGGACTTGGCGCCGGCGCCGATCCAAACGTAGGAAGAAAAGCAGCGGAAGAAGACAGAGAAAAGCTGGAAAATGTGCTGCGCAACAGCGATATGGTTTTTATTACAGCAGGCATGGGCGGCGGGACTGGCACAGGTGCTGCGCCAATTGCAGCATCGATTGCTAAAAGTCAAGGCGCACTCGTTATTGGAATTGTTACAAAACCTTTTAGATGGGAAGGTAAACTAAGAACGCAGAATGCCAATCAAGGAATTGCCGAACTGCGTGAGTTTGTAGATAGTTTAATAGTAATTCCAAACGAAAGAATTCTTAGTATAATGGACAGTGCCGTTACGGCTTTGACGGCATTCGATAAGCCGAATGAAGTATTGTACGAAGCTACTAGAGGAATAGCAGATATCATTACTGTCCCTGGAATTATCAATGTGGATTTTGCCGATGTGCGCTCGGTTATGAAACACAGCGGTGAAGCTTTAATGGGCTGCGGAATTTCGAGCGGTGAAAACCGTGCTATTGAAGCTGCTCAAAAAGCAATCAGTTCACCGTTACTGGAAGGAGTTTCGATTAAAGGAGCAAAAAATATTCTTCTTAACATAACAGGTTCTCCGAATATGACAATGCAGGAAATAGAAGAGGGAAATAAAGTCCTTTACGAAGCTGCCGGCGAAGAAGCAAACATTATTTTTGGATTGGTAAGTAAAGAAGAGATGGGAGATTATATCTCTTACACAGTAATAGCAACCGGGTTTGATTCACATGGTTCTTTAACCGCATCGAGTAACCAAAAAGAAGAAAAAGCTGAAAAAGCCAAAGCTGTAAAAAAAGCTGCTATTGCAACGGGCGGATTTGACGTAAAAGGGTATGAATATAAAGATAATGACGACCTCGATATACCTACAATATTCCGCTGGCGGCAAAATAATCAAAACGCTATGAAAGAAAATCATAAAAAAAATGATAACCTAAAAATAGATCAGATTGATGCATTTGGTGAAGATGATGATAAGAAAAAAAGAAATGACGACTATGAAGAAGGAAGCTCATCTTTTTTAAGAATGATGATGGATTAATTGAAACGAAGTTCGATTAAAAATCTATTTTCGGGCTGCTTTGATTTTCCCTTGTTGTGGTGCGAGGTATCTGTGTTCAGAAAATCAGGCAGCCTATTTTTAAAAGAATGTATGTACAAAACATTAACATTTGTGAATTTTTATGAATTGCTATTATGTTCGTTCGTCCTTCCTAAACCTGCTAACTTTAACTTCTGATAAATAAATCAATAAAATTATCTATTGTACATTCTTGCATTTTATTAAGTATCCAACTATTTTTGAAGCTCGGCTAAAAACCAATGGTGTAAACTATCTGGGCGGACGCCGGAGTTGGAGAGCCGGGGCGGACTGTAAATCCGTTGGCG
>DYLN01000169.1 GCA_020722085.1 Melioribacter roseus | reverse complement strand
CCGAAGATCGGCCTTTTCCGGTACTGGATTATGCTAAAAAGTGCGAAAGTCCACAATTATATGGTAGAAAATTTGAAAATCATGGAAAAAATATGAGCAAAGAAATAAAACATATTGATTTTAATCGTCCGCCTTTCACCGGCTACGAAGAAGCATATTTATCAGAATCAATAAAGAGTCTGAAACTTTCTGGTGATGGGGCGTTCTCTAGAAAATGCCAAGATTGGTTTGAGACAGAATTGGGCTGTAATAAGGCTTTATTGACTCCTTCTTGTACTGCTGCTTTGGAGATGGCTGCGATTCTAATTGATATTAAGCCAGGCGACGAAGTTATTATGCCTAGCTATACCTTTGTTAGCACTGCCAACGCCTTTGTGCTAAGAGGTGCAAAAATTGTTTTTGTTGATATTAGGCCAGACACCATGAATATTGACGAACGATTGATTGAATCCGCAATTACTGAAAGAACAAAAGCAATTGTCCCAGTTCACTACGCAGGGATTGCATGTGAAATGGACAAAATAATGGATATTGCCATAAAGTATCATCTTTCGGTGGTTGAAGATGCTGCCCAAGGGATGTTGAGCAAGTATAAAGGAAAATTTCTTGGAACAATTGGAAATCTTGCGGCTATTAGTTTTCATGAGACAAAAAACTACACTAGTGGTGGGGAGGGGGGACTCTTAATTGTTAATGATGATAAGTTTTCCAAAAGAGCTGAAATAATTAGAGAAAAAGGAACTAATAGAAGTCAATTTTTTAGGGGTATGGTTGATAAATATTCGTGGGTAGATATTGGAAGTAGTTTTTTGCTAAGTGATCTGCAAGCCGCGTATTTGTTTGCGCAATTGGAACATGCGGAGGAGATCAATCAAAATCGTCTTTGTAGTTGGAATTTTTACTATAACAACCTATTGGAACTTAGAAACAAAGGTCTGCTTGAACTTCCAACAGTCCCTTCATGTTGTTCTCATAATGGCCATATGTTTTATGTTAAAGTAAAAAATCTTGATGAAAGATCTGATATAATAAGGTTTTTAAAGCTAAATGGAATTGAATCGGTTTTTCATTATGTGCCTTTGCACTCTTCCCAGGCCGGTAAGACCTGGGGGCGATTTCATTCACTCGATGCCTTTACTACAAGGGAAAGTGAAAGATTGGTAAGACTACCATTGTGGTATGGTATAAGTAATGAAGAATTACAATTGGTAGTCACAATTATCAAAACATATTTTGATTCATTGTAATTCGGTTAAGCATTAAAACCCTGTCTTGAAGAGATTTTATGAGTATTATCGAGCATAGTGTGCTTTATAGCAGAAAATTTGGATTTGATTGTCAACTTTCTTCCTTGTACTTTTTCCGGGAACACTGTTTCCTGAATGTAACCCAATTCAGGAGATGCGCAATGCCGAGACTCAAAACATATTCGGATCCTACGAAGCAAGCATTTTACCGGGGTTTGGAGAAACTGACGAGTGAGCTTAGTGAAGAAAAGATCAACGAGATAGCTACAAGGACTGGTTTTGTTGAACGTTGCCGCAAAGTTGTGCCCGCAATATTTCTGTGGAATCTGGTAATGGGCTTTGGCGTCTCTCTCAAGAATAATCTTGCGATGATTCGCCGCAGATATAAGCAGGTGTCTGACATAGAACTGGCACCAGCTTCGTTTTTCGACAGATTCAATGACCGGCTTGTTGCCTTTCTGCAAGAGGTATTGCAGGAACTCATCCAGAGTCTTAGTTTGAGCAGTCTTCCGCGTAACATTCTGAAAATGTTCAAAGACGTATGTATCTTTGACAGCACCATTCTTAAGTTGCAGGACGGACTGGCTAAGCTTTATCCCGGAACCAAAATGGCTGCTGGTGCAAAAATCTCTGTGGTTATGTCGGTGGCGTGTGAGTCGGTCAAAAATATCACTATTCATGCCGGCAGCAAAGCCGAAATCAAAACGATAGAGCTTGGAGACTGGGTTAGGGATCACCTGTTGCTTTTTGATATGGGCTTTTTCAAAGGCTCGCTCTTTCACAAGATCATGAAATGGGGAGGGCACTTCATTACCAGACTTAAGAGCAACATGAACCCGGTTATTACTCGGAATAACCTTGCAAGTCGTGATCGAGCTATCGACGTTGAAGGGAAAAAGCTCAAGGATGTTCTTGGGCAGATCAAAAGAAGCGTCTTGGACGTTAATATTGCCTTGCCCTGTAATTCCCGGAAGTATGCTGGTGTTGCCAGAAAAACAGAGATAGAAGTTCGCCTTGTCGGCATACTCAACGAGGAAAGCCGGGAATATCATCTTTACATTACCGACCTTTCGTCGGAGCAGTTTCCTGCAGAGGCTATTGCGCAGCTTTATCGTGGCAGATGGGCCATAGAACTTATGTTCAAAGAGCTCAAAACGAATTACTCGTTGAAAACCGTTATGAGTAGTAAACCAGAAGTTATACAGGCTCTGATTTACTCGGCAATGATAACTCTTGTCATCAGCAGAAAGCTTTTCATTGCCTACAGAGATGCGATGGCCTTGAAAAAGAAGGTTGTCAGTCGTCAAGCATGGGCAATTTTTCTTACTGAAAACTCCAAGGATATCCTCAGAATGATTCTGAAGGCAGGCAAGATCGAGTGCTCTGAAAGAGAACTATTCTTGTTGGCCATGTCGGAAACCCTCGACAAAAGCCTTAAAAGAAAGAAGTTGGATGATGTCTGGAATATTTAACGCCATGATAAAACCTTGTAAAACTCTTTTCCAATCGCATCCATGACCTTAACCGATTTACTATGATTCAGTTTGAAGCTAGCCAGATCACTTGATAAGAAAATGCAAGGTTGCAGGTTGCAATTGGCACGAAAATTGTAAATGAACATAAAAAAAATTGGTCAATTTGCTCTTGGTCCCTTTGTTAGTGCTGGACTTGGATTTGTTTCTGTTCCAATAATTGCATGGTGCTTTCCGCAAGAAGAAATTGGGCGACTAGCTATTTTGCAGACTTGTTGTTCTTTTTCGACTCTTTTTTTTACCCTAGGTTTAGATCAGGCTTTTGTTCGCGAGTTTCATGAAGAAAAAGACCATTCAATGCTATTGAAAACGGCTATTACACCTGGCCTAATTTTTATTTCCGTTATTATTGCTGTTTCCTTGTTTTTTTCTAAGGAACTCTCACTTCTTTTGTTTGGCATAGATGATGAAGCATTAGTTTTGATAACCTCGATAGCCATATTAGGAACCTTCGTTGCGAGGTTTTTGTCGCTGATATTAAGAATGGAAGAAAAGGCCTTAGCATTTTCTTTTTGTCAAATTGGGCCTAAGCTCATTTTTACTTTTCTAGTCTTATGCTATCTTTTTTTTGATGTGAAACGCTCATTTTTTCTACTTGCATTTGCAAATTTGGTAAGCTCACTTCTAGTCACTATTGGTTTGGGTTATAATACGAGAGCCATTTGGTTAGCGTTTCCAGAAAAGTCAATTGACTATCAGAAGCTATCTACAATGCTGCGGTTTGGATATCCTTTAGTTATTGGTGGCGCGGGCTTCTGGGGCTTGGGTGCAGTTGGAAAAATAGCACTCATAACTCTGTCATCTTATTCTGAATTAGGTTTTTACTCTGTGGGTCTCAGTTTTGCCACAGCAATTGGAGTCGCAAACCAGGTTTTTACCACAATATGGGTTCCAACCGTTTACAAATGGGTGGCTAAGGGTGAGGGAATGAAAAAAATTGATGCTGTTACAGAGCATGTTTTGTGTTTCATTGTAATTGCATTTTCCTTAGTAGGTATGTTTTCATGGTCGATACCATATTTTTTGCCTCTGAAATATGCTAATATCAATTACCTTATTACTGCTTGCATGGGGCAAAGCTTCCTTTACACTATTTCTGAGGTGACAGTCGTAGGCTTGGGTATTTCAAGAAATACCAAATTGGAAGGTCTTGCTCCGTTCGTTGCATTATTGGTTGATATCTTGTGCAATTGGCTTTTGATTCCTAGTTTTGGTGCCAGAGGGGCGGCGGCTGGTTCTTTTCTTTCCTTTTATATTTTTTTTGTAATTAGAACAGAAAGTGCGGCATATGTTTGGAGAAATTTTGAGCGGAAGAGATTATATTTATATTTGTCACTAGTTGGAGTAATAGTTATTTTAACTACCTTATTTGGAGAGGCATTTAAAACTGAAGGTCCCGTAGTGTGGTTCCTTTTGCTAGTCTATACATTAATTGATTTTCGTGCCCTTTTTTCCCATTCTTGGAATCATTTCCGTAGGCTGCTTTAATATGATTACAATCCTTCCCTGTTTATTATGCTGCTTTTATTATGCAAAAAAAATGAGAATACTTTACCACCCAGCTTTTTTATTAAATGTGGTAGCTTGTTTTTTTGTTGCATTATTAAGCTTTGGTGAAGTTTTAATACTTAGTCCCGAAAATTTTTTTCCTCGTCTTGACGAGAATTTTTTCGTTAATGCAGCAAAAGAGGACTTTTCTACTATAATATCTGGAAACAACAGATATCTTGGTTTTATTATTTTTAGCCACCTAACTTACATTACGAGTTGTGAAGAGGCATTGAAGTTTCAGTTATTGCCTTTTGCTCTGTTTATTTTGCTTGTTGTTTATGATTTTACCCGAAAAAAAAATGCTTTGTGGTTGTTCCCTGTTGTTTGGGGATACATTTATATGTTAGCCACGCTAGCGATGAGAGATACAATTTTGATCGCTGGAATGCTTGGCATTCTTTTAAAGCTTTCAAGGGCTGAATCCAAGCTCGCTTTTGGGTGCTGGTCATTTTGGGGTTTAGTTTTTTTTTCATTTCTTAGGCCCGAATATTCGATTGTTTTATTTTTAACGATTTTATGGTATTGTGGTGCTGTGCGCTTTAAAAAGAAGTTTTTTGCTACTTATTTTATTCCATCTTTTCTGATTTTATTGGTTTTTATTTTTTCAAACTCTTTTGTAATTGAAGTGGGTAATGTTTTTTACCCAGGCAGAATTGAAAGTTATAAGGAGGATTTTGTCGAAACTGGTTCTAGTGTGCCTTTTCTTGGGGATAATTTGAATGCCTTATTGCGCCAGCTTTTTACTCCTTTACCGTCTTCAAAAATGGTTTATCTATTGTCTCATGGTCCGAGCAGCAATTTGGTTTTGAAAGAAGTTTTTAGGATAGTAATAATGTTGGGTTTTTATATTATGCTTCTATTTTTACTGTTTCGGCCCAAAGCAGTATATTTTTTGTTACGCAATAATTACTTTCTTCAGCTTCTTTTTATTGTGTCAGTAATTAATACTATTTTTTATGCCGTTTATAGAAGCGGTGGAGGATCAACAAGAAATAAGGTTTTTCCAATTTTTCTGGTTTTTATTATTTATATAAAATTGAAAGATAGGGGAAATTTTACTTTGAAACAGTGGTGGTCCGAGAAAATTGGTCAAGCCGATAAGTGATAAAACACCAAA
>DYLN01000030.1 GCA_020722085.1 Melioribacter roseus | reverse complement strand
ACCGCCGACACAAGGATTTTCAGTCCTTTGCTCTACCGACTGAGCTATCTGCCCTTATTTTTGAGCCGTAAATTTAGGAGAAAATCACAAAAAAACAAAATATTATCCGAAACAATAAAGTGGGTTCAATATGCCGGAATACAAATTAAAAGTTAACAACAAAGACAAAAATGTTAATGTTGATCCCGATACTCCTTTGCTATGGGTTTTACGCGATGTACTCGGCTTAACAGGTACAAAGTACGGCTGCGGTGAAGGCATTTGCGGTGCATGTACGGTTCACATTAACGGCAAAGCGGAACGCTCTTGCTCGATCGCAATTCAAGATGCTGCAGGTAAAAAAATAACAACAATCGAAGGATTAGCTGAAAATCGCAGTCACCCCATCTTCAAGAAATGGATTGAACTTGAAGTCCCTCAGTGCGGTTACTGCCAGCCTGGTCAAATTATGACTCTGGCAGCTCTTCTGAATAAAAATCCTAAACCATCACAATCCGAAATTAATGATGCTATGTCGGGAGTTTTATGCAGATGCGGTACGTATCCACGTATCCGGAAAGCAATTGATGAAATAGTTGCGGGAGATGTAAAATGAAAAAGTATAATAGAAGAGAGTTTGTTAAGGTAGCATGCATCAGCGGAAGCGGGCTATTTTTAGCTGCATTTGTTCCTGCTCAAAAGTTTCTTAAAAAAGCCGGTGAAGAACCAAAAATATTTTCTCCGAGTGTTTATCTTAAAATCGATTCCAACGGAATCGTGACAATTATTGTTCACAGATCTGAAATGGGTCAGGGTGTTCTAACCTCTCTGCCAATGCTTGTCGCTGAAGAACTAGAATGCGACTGGAAGAAGATTCGCGTTGAACAAGCCGACGCTGATCCTAAGTACGGAAATCAAACTACCGGCGGAAGCTGGAGTATCCGAAGAAGTTTTGATCCTTTTCGAATTGCCGGTGCTACTGCAAGAGAAATGTTAATAAGTGCTGCTGCTATTAAATGGAATGTTAAGCCGGAGAATTGCAGGGCAGAAAACAGTTTTGTAATAAACAAATTAAACGGCAAAAAATTATCTTACGGCGAGCTTGTCGAAGAAGCGTCCAAACTGCCCGTGCCAAAAAATATTAAACTAAAAGATCCAAAAGACTACAAAATAATCGGCAAAAAAATTCACAGACTCGAAACACCCGATAAAGTCTATGGAATTGCAAAATTCGGGATTGACATACTTATTCCAAATATGGTATATGCTTCTGTTGAAAGACCGCCTGCATTCGACAGCAAAGTAAAATCATTTAACGCCAATAAAACCCGCACGATAAATGGAGTTATTGATGTCGTTGAAATACCCCAAGGGGTTGCAGTTATCGCAAATTCAACATGGATTTCTTTTAAAGGACGAGAATCGTTAACAATAAATTGGGATTTAGGTCCTCATGCAAAAGAAGATTCGAAATCCATTCACGATAAAATGGCGCATCATTTGAATGAAGAAGGTGAAGAAATTGAACTAAGAGGCAATCCGGACTTTGATATTTCTTCTAATTTAACCACAATTGAAGGAATTTACGAACTCCCCTTCCTCGCTCATGCAACTTTGGAACCAATGAATTGCGTTGCCGATGTAAAAGACGGCAAAGCAGAATTATGGGTACCGACTCAAAACCCGCAGGGCGCCCGTTCGGACGTTGCAAAGGCTTTGGGTTGCAATGTCGATAATGTTGTTGTTCATGTCACTTTATTAGGCGGTGGTTTCGGCAGAAGAACAATTAATGATTATGCAGTGGAAGCGGCTTTAATCTCAAAAGCAAGCGGTAAACCTGTTAAGCTTACGTGGACACGGGAAGATGATATGAAACACAGTGCATACCGTCCCGCAAGTCTGCACAAAGTTAAAGGTTCGGTGGATCAAAACGGTAAACTCGTAAATTTTTATCATCATGTAATTTCAGAATCAATCTCTGCTCAAATATCTAAAAGAGAGATACCAGTTAAAAATGCGGATATTGGCGAAGGGACAAAGGGATTAGCTTATCAAATTCCAAATTTGAAAATTACGGGAACTATAGCTCATACATTTGTGCCGGTTTTATGGTTTCGTTCTGTTTACAATTCTCAAAACCCGTTTGTTGTAGAATCTTTTATTGACGAACTTGCCTATGCAGCGAAAAGAGATCCATTTGAATTCAGGAAAGAATTGCTGCCTGAAAATTCAAGATTAAGAAATGTTTTAACTGTTGCTGCGGAAAAATCAAACTGGAACAGCAAACTTCCCGAAGGCAGAGGAAGAGGAATTGCATGTTTTGAAGGTTACAATAGTTACTGCGCTGAAGTGATTGAAGTCTCGGTAAACCAAAACAATGAAATTAAATTAGAAAAAGTAACAGCAGCAATAGACTGTGGAATTGTTGTTAATCCGGATACGGTTGAAGCACAGCTCGAAGGTGCAATTATATTTGCTTTAACTGCCGCGTTAAAAGGTGAAATAACAATACAAAACGGCGGCGTAGCGGAAAGTAATTTTGATGATTATCCGATTCTTACTTTTGATGAAACACCGGAATTTGAATGTCATATCATGCAAAATTTTGAAAAAGTCGGTGGAGTTGGTGAGGTAGGAATCGGTGCTGCTGCACCGGCATTATGCAATGCAATTTTTGCTGCAACAGGAAAAAGAATCAGAAAGCTGCCGGTAAAATTATAATTCTCAAAATTTTTATTTGCTGATTACATACCTCATAATCGGTCTGTTTTTAGATCTTCTTGCTACTTCATGAAAGCCGGCTTTCTCAAAAGCCGAGGAAAAGCCAGTCCATGCAAAAGCGGCAGGTATTTTTTCCGAATAAGGAACAACAGGATAACCTTCTAAAATTTTAGCTCCCTTTTTCTTCGCAAAATCAATTGCTCCTTTCAAAAGCTCTGTTGACAAACCTTGCTGTCTATATTCCTTATCTATAAAAAAACACGAAACAGACCAAACAGGTTTATCATCGACTGGACTAAGTACTTTTGAATTTTCCAGTCTAATAAAATCTTCTCTTGGTGAGACAGAACACCAGCCGACAGCTTTGTTATTCAAGTAAGCAAGAATTCCTACAGTTTTATTTTTATTAACCAGAGCTTTCATCGCTCTTTTGTTCCCTTTGCCCTTCTTTTTTTTGAATTCGGAATTTTTCTCTCTCCAGTACATACACCAGCATCCGCCGCACGCACCGCGTTCGCCGAACAATTTTTCAAAGTCTTTCCATCTATTTTTTGTTAAGGGTAAGTATTCAAAACGGTGCATAGTTACTTATTGAGACTGTCTAAAAAGTAATTATTCAAACTTGTTCGCCGAAGGAGAATAAATAATCTGTGAAAATTCTATGTAAAATACACACGGTTAGCTATGGAACCTGTTCCCTTGTGTGTCCCGTCCGCTTCGCTTTGCGAGGCGAGATGCCTGTCCCGATGTTTTTAATCGGGGCGTGTCCCGATGTCTTTAATCGGGGCTTTTTATCGGAACCTTTTATCGGGATTCGTGTCCCTTCTTATCGGAAAAATGCATAATACGCTCATCTTTCAATTCTATCTTAAATTTGCCCTCTTCAATAAAATCAATTTTTCTAATTACAGGTTTTATTTTATATAATCCTTCCATTTTATTTAATTCTGATAGTCATTATTTCGATACCATTATAAAAAAATTTCTAAAAAGACTTTTCCCTATCAATCCAGCGAGAGTAATTTGCAATTAAACTTTCAAATCAAATATTTTTTTTAGGACCTCTAAAATCTTATCGCGCAGTAAAGGTTTCGGTATAAAATCTTTAAAACCGGCTGTAACAAAATTTTCCTTATCTCCCGGTAAAAGATATGCCGTAGATGCAATAATAGGGACGTTTGTATAGCCTGGCATCTTTTGAATAATTTTTAGTGCATCGAGACCATTATATTCACCTTTCAAGTTAATATCTATAACAATAAAATCGAACTTTTTTGTTTTTAAGAGCGGCAATGCACTTTCAAAACTGTCGGCAAACTCCAGATTTTTTAGATCTTTCATCTGCACTTTGAACAGAATTTGCGAATCAAGCTGATCTTCGAGATAGAGACATGATAACTGTGATAATTCCAGATACTTTTTTTCGGGTTTTTTAACTGCTTCTATTTTTTCAATTTTCTCTACGGGCTTTTCAATTGTCTCTGCTGCACGAACAACTTCTTCTTTTCTTGCTGGTTGTTTTTCAACTTGTTTTATTTCTATTTGTATGCTTTCCTTTGCTTTAAAACGAATCGGCAGAACAAATGCAAACTCAAACGGTTCCCCCTCTCTGCTGATAACTTCTTTTTCCACAGAAAGAATGTCAATTAATTTATTAGCCAGCTTTACCGAAAATCTTGAAAAACCGTAATTTCTTCTGATCGAATTTTCGTCCTGAGTAAATATTTCATTTAATGCTTTCAGCAAGTACTGTGAAATTTGTGTCTTCGAATCCCGTATTGCTATCGCACATTTTTCTTCGCTGATGTTATATGCTGAAAGATAGATTGATTTTTCTTTCGTTATAAGCGATGCAAACTTTAGGTAAAGTGTTAGTAAAGAAATTATTTTCTGCCGGTCGCTTTCAAATATTAAAGATGACGATATTTTCCCGTAATTTAATTCTATCTGCCTTGACTCGAATGTTTTCTTTGTGTGTTCTTTAAGCTCTTCGAGTATGCTGGTAAAATTAATTAATTCGGTTTCCAGCTTTACGCTCCGCTGTTCAAGAGCGGAGTAATCAACAGCATTATCCATTATCTGCAGCAGAAGTTTCTGATTTTCTCGGATTATATCAATTGCTTCTTTCTGTTCTTCATTCGGCTCCTTAATACTCTCGGAGAGTTCCTGAACAAAGCCAATAATTACGTTAATGGGAGTTAGCAATTCATGAAAAACATTCGACAAAAACGGCGGGTCTATTTTAGATTGTGAATCAACATAAGTCTGTTTTTGATCCTTTTTGGCATCTTCCTCTGGTTTTATGATAATGTTAAAAGACTCTATATTTCCCTCAAAATCGACAACCGGAATTGAAGTAATATTCGCCTTTATAAATTCCCCGCGTGCCCTTTTTAAATCAATGTTTAAAGTCTGCGGTGTGTTAATTTTTGTGCGGAAAATATCTTTATTGACTCTTGATCTGTCATTATCGGAAACCAAAGTAAGAAATGATTTTTTTTCCAATTCTCTTTTCGGGTATCCTATTTTTTTTGTAAAGGATTCGTTAGCGGATAATACAATACCGTCTTTATCCGTTGTAATAATAATGTCGGAAGAGTTTTCAATAAACGGCTGGAGTAATTGAAGTTTTTTCCTCTGTTCAAGTTCTTCGGTTACATTTCTTACAATATTTAGATGAGCATTTTTACCTTTGTATTCTATATTCGTTCTGTTTAATTGAACAAGGATTGATGTCCCATCGCGTCTTTTATGTTTCCATGGTCCCAGATAATCTCCCGAGCGTCCTTTCCTTTCCTCCGTAGTTAGCAGTGTTTGTATATCTTCCGGCGCATACAAGTCTGTTAAATCCATATTTAGGAATTCTTCCCTCTTGTAACCGTAAAGATTCAGAGCAGCGTTATTGACTTCTAAAAATTTCAGGTTATCAACATCATACACAAACATTGCCTCTGGAATTGATTGAAGAAGAACATCATACATTTTTGCTTTCGATTCCAGAACCTCTTGCTCTTTATATTGAGAAATTAATTCAAACCTAATACCGATTAAATTACCATCCGGATCAAAAATTTTTTCAATTCGTACTTTTACTTTTAATTTTTCAGCGCCGACAATTACGTAATTAAACTCAATCGGATTTTTCTGCTGTTCATCATTTTTATATTTATTATAAGATTCAAAAAGCTCTTTATCTATGACCGCTTCAATTTTATAATTTCTTAAATCAACACTTTTTTCTATTCCAAGAATTTTATTTACTGCATTGGTATATGCTAATATTTTGTCTTGATTATCTACAAGTAAAAAAGGTGTATCAAGATTTTTAATGGCAGCAGTAGTAAATTCATCTAATCTTATTGAAAAACCCGCAGACCGCTTTATTTGCGAAAGTCCTATAACAGCAACAGGGTTCCTATCAATGTCAAGTATGGGGGAAAAAACAAACTCCAGTCCTTTAGCCAGACCTGAGATTAATTGAGAAGACAGGCCTTCAACCAAAACAACATTGGATGTTTCAACAATATAGTTATCGACTGTCCTAAACAACCTGAGTAAATGTTTTGGTAAAAATTCATTTTCAAGATTACCTTCCATGCGTGAAGATTTAGTACCCAGTGCGTTTGCATAACTTTCATTTGCTAAAATTATTTTCCCGCCGGGTTCTTTAATCCAGAAATAATTATCAAGTTGATTAATATCCTTCTGCAGTTTTGATTTTTCAATAAATGAAAAGGGGAAAGAAGTTTTGATTGTGTTAATAATTTCCAATAACTTTTTATCTGTAATAGTTTTTTCGAGTTCTTCAGTGGAGATCCAAAATTTCTTCGTTCTTTCCTCATCAAGTTTGAACTCAAGTCTGCTTAATTCTGCAATTATATAAAGATGTGTTTCGCCTTTGAGAGGATAAAAGGCAATATCGTAAGTGTTTGTTTCGTACTCATACGTAATATCTACAACTTCTTTCGAAGGTGTATCATTTTGTACGGTTTCAGTAAAAGCTTTTTCGAGCAACGCCACATGTCTCGGTTCAAACAATTCAAAGAAGTCGCGTTGGACTACACCGCCAAAAATTTTTTTTGATTCGGTATTCTGCGCAGTAATCTTCCCAACTTTATCCAGCACAAAAATTACCTTTGTTCCGCCAGCTTTATAATAATTCTCTATTTGTGTTTTATCGGACATATATTTTTAATTTGGTGTTGTCAATTGAACAGTATTTGAATAATCCGTAAATATTCTATTACCTAATATTTGCCGCACCCTGTAATAATAAGTAGTATTTCTGTTAATTGTCGTATCGGCAAATTTTGATATATCCGGTTGTGTCGTACCGATTTGCTGGTAATTACCGCCTGAGCTTATTTTTCTTTCTATAATAGTTCCTCTTTCCAGAATAGTGTTATCTATCCATTTCAATATTATACTGTCCGGCGCTGTTTTAAACACTGCCGTCAGGTTAGTTGGTTCTTGAACATCTGTATAGTAAGTGGATATCGATGTTTCATTGGAATAGCCGCTGACAGTCGTGCTTGTATAATAAGCAACTCTGTATTTATATCCTGTTGATGCCGTTACAGTATTGTCTGTGTATTCAGTTGAGTTTCTCGGAGCGTTAGGAGAAAGTTTTTCAAAATTACCAGTAAAAGGATTTGTTCTTTCGATAATAAATCCTAATTCATTTACAGCAAAATCATTCCAGTGTAAAACAATTTTTGAAGCACCGATTGCTTCCGAAGTTAAATTCCATGGTCCGCCGGGCACACTGCTTGTACTAACTTCATTACTGAAGCCGGAATAACCGGCATTATTTTTTGCTCTAACTTTATAAAAATAGTCAACAAAAGGAGAAAGTCCGTAGTCGTCTGTACTGATTGTATTCGCAGGCAATGTAAGAACTTTACGATAATTTCCATTAGTACCATCTTTCCGCCACACTTCATAACTTGTTTCGTTATTCGCGCTGTCTTCCCATAAAAGATTTACTGTATAATCGTCCACCCTTGTTAAGATCAAATTGCCGGGAGTTTTTGGTACATTTTCTATAACGTAAATATTTTCCTGTGTATTACTCTTTTTGTACTTGCCGGATTTATTGTAAACAACAACGTAATAATTAATTTTAGTAAATAGCAGAGTGGAATCTACGGTAAGATTTAACTCCGGATTAGAGCCGTCACTGTTTACAGCAATTACGCCTGATGAAGTATTATTAATAAATATTTCAAAATGATCGAGCCCACTGCTGCCGACAGCATCTGTGGCAGCATATTTAATAGTGTTTTTTCCAACATGGATGGTATCGCCGCTGACCGGGAAATATAATTCAATTGAGGGGGTTAATGATTGGTTATTGGTAATATTTTCAACACAACTCCACATAAAAATCGATAGTGATAATATTAAAAAACAGACCTTAAGTATTACGTTCCGCATTCAATTTCCGATATTTCTTCAGATTTATTATGTAATATAATCAAATTTTATTAGTTATAAATCCGCAATAACTACTTAGATGTTATTAGATTATATGATATTGAATTAGTAATCGGCTGGATAATTTTTCTTTTAAGTGGATACGTTATCAAAATCTACCAAGAGTGTTCGTGTTTCATGAGGTTCCATTTTATCAACGTAGAAATAAATTGTCTGCTGATCTTCCGATAGTTCATATCGAGGAACCTTAACATTTATAAGTTCAGTTGTTACGTGAATGTTTTTAACTTTTTTGTTCAGATTAACCTGCATGACGAGGTTCTCGGCGGTTTCATCGCTTGGATTTGTAATTTCAACGGCAATTCTTCTTTTGCTTCTTGTTTCGTATCTTGTTTCAACAACATTTCTTTTTTCCCACCAATTCATTAGTTCGTTTAAAGAAGTTACCCAAATATTCTTGCTTCTAATATACCTCAATACATCGCGGACAACATCGGCAGATTGAGGCTGCAGTTGGTATTTAGTATGAACCTTAAGAACATACAGTCCGCCCTCAAACAGCAACCGGTCAACATCTTCTTCATAAGTGTATTTCTGAAATTCCGGCTGTGTTAGTCCGTATCTGCCGATAATTTCATAATCATCTCTCGCCGTTTTTGTAATAACAAGTATTTTTTTATCGCCCATTATTTTTAATTCCGGTTCTGATCGGTCTGTCAAAGAATCGGTGACAATAAATTGAAAACCAAGCTGCGACATAAGTTGAAGCGTATTGTTGTCGTAATAACCATAGAAAGGCATTATTGCCTGGACATCAGAGCCTGAAATTTTGCCAAGAGTATCAGCAGCAAATTTTAAATTAGTAGACTGAAGATCTTTAGTATATAATTGATTAACAGTGTCTCCCGGAGATTCAACAAAACCTATATCGACAACAGCGCCAATATTGCCGTACTTAGCAATAGACCTAATTAATCCTTTATTTTTTATTGCAGTTTGAGCATCAACAAAAAATGTCGTCGGATATTGTTTTGAATTTATGGCACCGGTGATGTTATTAATATTATAAATATCCTCATCTAAAGTGGGCAGAACAACTGCTGCAGCAGTATATGGTTCTGGCCAAATTTTTATATCGCCAGTAGGATTATAAGTAAGCCAGTTCAATGAATTATTGAATAACTTTTCAAAGAAAATATAGTCTTTCTGCGTTCCAAGAACCGAAGTTATTTGAAAACCGTACCAGACAAACCTTCCACTCCCGTATGTTCCATAAGCAATACCTGCACTTTTGCTTATTCCTTCTCTTACTAATCCGGCTTCATGTCTAAAATCATACCAAAAACTTGCTTGAGTAGTTCTTGGTTCCAAAACCTCTGCCATAATTGGTCTATCCCACGTGGCGATTTTAAGAGCGAAACCAGCAGGAATTCCGACAGTTATCGGAAGTCCGCCTCTCAGCGTATGAATTTTATAAGTTTCTTCAGGTTTTATTTCCGTATTAAACTTCATACCGAATAATTCGGTAAAGAAATCCCAGCCACGCCATTTGCCGTCATCGGAATAAGTTGCGGGTCCGCCTGTGACAAACAAGCTTCCTCCCCCTTCAATAAACTTTTTTAGTTGAACAATTTCCTTATCGCTAAGTGATTTTGCACCAGGAATAACAAGAGTCTTATATTTAAATGCCTCACCTAATTCCAGTGATTGGTCGCTTATAACATCATAATCAAACTTTGCATTTTCGATATACTTTTTCCATGCATCTATGTTATCACGAAGCCAGGTACTTCCGGAAGGGAGTGAATTTTCAGTATACTTAGAATAGAGTATTGCAACTTTTCTTTCTTTAGAATCGGTAAGGAAGGTTAAATTTTTCTTAGTAGGTATAATTTCTTGCAAATCATAATTGCCGTAAATATTACGAACAATCAGCAAAAATACAAGAAAAGCAGTTATTAAAAGAACTAATCCGCTTAAGAAAATAATAGAGTAATTAACCCTTAATCCTGTTTTATGCTCTACCGCCATCTTAAATTATCTTCGCTCGATTTTTTATTACCCTTAAGAGGTTCTTCATACCCTTCGTTTGTATAGCGTAGATATTTCTTTCTTGGAGTATATTTTTCTCCTTCTGATGTCGGTGCAGCCTGTCCCGGCGGTCTTTGATACCTTTGTTCACGAGTATATTCGTCTTCTCCGGTAACATAAGTAGGACGCAGTTCAGGTGCACCGCCAGGTGGTTTTGCTCTTCCAAATGTTGGAACAACTTTCTCTGCAGTAAGTGTACCCCTTCTGGGTTCAACCACTTTTTGTTCAATCATCATAGGTGCGGGAGTAACCAATTCGGCAGGAATTGTAGAAGGCTGCGGTGCCTCTGCCGTCAAACCTTTGCTTTCTCTTAGTTTATAAAGAATATATGCGCCGACTGCCAATATAAAAGTAGAAATCGTAGCCACAAGAATTATTAATGATAATATCGGAATCAGTTCCATTTTAACTCCTTTACTGCAAATTTATTATTAACTTTTTGCCGCCGCTTTTGCCGGCGAAAAACCTTTTCTTTCCAGTTTTCCCCATGTCATTCTTACGCCTAAGAATTCTTCCAGTGTTGCCATTCCTTTTGTAATATCAATCAGCAGAATAAAAACAACCCTGTAAATAACTGCATAAGGAACAAGTCTAAATTCCTCTTTTTCAACGGCAATGCAATATACTGCAGACATTAGATCAAGAATAGCAATGCCAACCCACCAAAGAAAAATGAAGCTTGACATTCCATAAACGACTGCAACTATAATAAAAAACAGATTAACAAAAATATTCATTGCAGGCCAGATTAATGCTTCGTAAAACATAGACCAAAGGATCAATGTATTGTTAAAATTAATTGTCGGATTATACAAATGACTTTTATGTTTTCTAATAGCCTGCAATATACCGCGTGTCCATCTGTATCTTTGTTTGAGCAGTTGATAAAGAGTGGCGGGAGCTTCGGTATAAGCAATAGCATTTGGTTCATAAACAATTTTCCAGCCGTCTGCCAAGATTTTTAAAGTAATGTCCGCATCTTCCGCAAAAGTGTCGCTTGAATAAAAGCCTGAATCGCGCAGTGCAATTTTACGAAAAACTCCAATCGGTCCGGGAATTATGTTGACCATCTTTAGGAATCCCTGTGCACTTCTCGGCATGTTTAATCCTTCCAGATATTCAAGAGCCTGGAGGTCGGTCAACATTTTTTTACGATTCTGAACTTTTACGTTTCCTGCAACAGCGCCTACAGCCGGATCTACAAAATGTCTTACAGCCATCCTTAAAGTGTTTGTAGAAAGCTGCGAATCTCCGTCCATGCACAAAATAAACTGAGCTTCAGAATATTGAATGCCAGCATTTAATGCCTTTGCCTTACCACCGTTGGGTTTGTTTATCAAGGAAACTTTTACAAGCGATGTTCTTCCTTGCTGATAGCCGACTAAACTCTCGGCAATCTTTGCTGTATTGTCTGTTGAGCCATCATTGACAATAATTATTTCGTAATTAGGATAATCTAGGTCAAGAAGAGATTTAACTGATGCCCACAATACTTTACCTTCATTATAAACCGGAACAATAATAGAGACAAATGGAAAATAATTGTCTTTCTTTTCATGTGTATATCTATTCAAATAAAAATAAGCCATGAAAAGAATTCCAAAATACCTAATCAATAACACAAACAAGAAAATTACCAGAGAAACAATAGATGCATATACAAATAATCCGCTCCATGATAAAATGGTCAGCGGAAGAGTGTAAATTATAATGAGTAAAAGTATCAACGACAAAATTCCGGAAATAATAATTACCCTTACTTTTTCCCTCCCAAATTTTCTTCTTGGAGGTCTAAGCTCTCTGTTATCCAGAGCTACTTGGAATTTTTGATTATTTTGTTCCATTTCACCATTAAACTTAACATTTTAATGAGTCAAAAGTAGTGCCACTAAAAACCTTTTTTTACGACTTTTTTAGACAAAATGACCGACATTTTTTCCTAAATGAATACAAATATTAAATAATGGCTCAAATAGAAACAGTACTATTGAAAATATAATTCTTTATTTAACCCTTTGCAAGCAAGCTTGACAACGCTTAAGCTTCAGCAAAGCAGATAGGTTAGTTGAGGAAATCGGAGTGTTTATGATAATTTCTTAAAAAGTAATCAATGTTTACTTAGCCTTATAATTTTTATAAAGCTCTAAAATTGCATGAACGAATAAATCTGCTATTCTTTGTCCACCTTGAGAAGTAAAATGAGCATAATCTCTAAGAGCCATTGGCGGTGAAGCGGTTACCCATTTGTACATAGAATTTTCACCGCCCATTGCTTCCCATAAATTCCAAAAAGCTATATTTGTTTTTTCAGCAATTCTTTTTTGGGCTTGCAGCAGTATAGGTACGTCCGGGTTTGTAACAAAATTGGGACCTATTTTCATTGTTTTGTCTTCTACACTAACTAAAATTATGCTGCATGCAGGAAAGAGTCGTTTATATTTATTAATCACTTCCACCATTTTGTTTTCATAAACCGTGTATACGCCTTTATTCGGCGAAGTAACATTTGCACCAAAGTTAAAAATGAGCAGTTTATAATTCATCAACTGATTGAAATTCTGAAGCATTTTATCATTTAAGTCCAATAAAGAAACTCCGGAATTACCCGGCATTGCAAAATTATCAACGTAGATTCCTGAGTTTGATTCCAGACTTACTCCGTAAATGTAGGGTCTTTCACCGGAAATAAATTTAATAAGAAGAGATGTAGATTTGGTATTTGAATTAATTAAGAAGCTGTTTATGAAATTTCCTTTCTTAAGAGTAACCTTTACTAGTCTGCTGTCATTCAACGAGTATTCAATTACCGAAGATTCACCAGCATTGCTGTAAAATATTCTTGCGTTATAAAAAAACTCAGTTGAAGGAAGATAATTTGTGGTTTGATATTTAACCCAGCTTCCTTCCGAAGGAATTGAGACGTTTCCGCTGATTCCGGGAGGAAGATTATTTGGATTTCTCATAGTTATAGATGCAGAAATCCAGTCATTTGAGAAAGAATGCAGGACTGACCGCCTCATTTTTATATCCTGAGATACAATAGGGAGAAAACCAATACCGCCTCCTCCAAATTTTTCCTGCAAGTATTCTCTTACATATTCGCTTATAACATCGCCCAAAATTATAGAATCACCATAGTAACCGATTCTAATTCTTTTTGTGTCAGCATCTTTAAGAGCATCGTAAAAATATTTTAGTTGTCCAACATTGCCTGTAATCGGAGTATACTTTCCCAAATTATTTTGATTGTATCGAAACACATTATCTTCCGCGAATCTAAAAGCAGTCAAGGGAAGTTCAGCCAATAAATTAAACGGCTGATATGAATTTGCTCCAACTTTTACCAATTTTAATTCTGCAAAGTAGTGTTTAGAAAAGAAAAGAAATGAAATTATGAACGAAATCACTGTCGTTATGTATAGAAGATTTAATTTTTTCAAAGTGAATTCTACTCCATTTTATAGTAAATGAATTTCTAAAAAACACTCCAATAAGCAGAAAATGCAGCGGATACACTTTTATAACTTGAATCATAGCGGGAAGAATTGCTCAAACCGACCCGTCCATTAATTGTTAAAGTCTTTACTGGATTATAACTAACTTCGCCAAAAATTTCGCCTATAACAAAATCTACAGTGGGTACATAACCGATTTTACCTCCAGCGATAATTTTCAAATTCACTTCTGGTTTATAAGCGTATTCTCCCCACAAGCTATGAGAATTAAAATTTTGCGGCGAATAATAATACGGCGAAATAAAAGCGTAATCTGAAAAATAATATTCATATCCAATGAAACTATCGTCAAAAAATTGTCTGCCGATTCTCAATTGCAGATCGTTTCCTTCGTTGGAATCGGATATTTTGTAATAAGTATAGTAGCCATTAATTCTAAATTTTTTCAGCAGTTCATATTTGGCAGTGAGACGATATATTTCAATTTTAGCATTAAGATTAATAGAATTTTGTGAATACAAAATCAGCCGGACATCATTATTATCATAATAACCTGAAAAAGAGAATGCCGAAATCTCGCCTTCCTTTTCGTAACGAATACTTGCATCACCAACGTATCTCAACTTTTCGCCTAAAACATTAAGCGGTCCGTACGAAGCAGATATATTAAAGTACTGTGAAAAATATAAAGCTGCAGTACCTTTAAAAGCGGTAAAATTTTTATTACCTGCCAAAGAATGAATTCGTGTGCGTACCCATGAAGCGCCAAGGGAAAGGAAGCCGATAAAGCCTCCTTCAAAACGAAATCCGTAATTATTAAACTTCAGTTTTTGATTATCTTGATAAAAATTGCTCAACGGCGATATTCCGATGTTTGTAGGAAGAAAGAATCCAAAGAATCTTCCAACACCATGAATGCCAGCAGAAATGCCGTAAGGAGGTATCCACTCAATTCTTTGTTTAAGCATTCTAGTTGTTGCCGTATCTCTTGTTTGATCTAGAGCCTGCTCGTACAAATCATCTGCAATTGAGTACTTCTTTTGTTTCATAAAAGCATCACCTAAAAACATCAATCTTTGATTTATCATTTCTTTTACTTCTTCATCAGATAAGTTAGTTAAAAGATCATTCAGAGGCTCCCTTACAATTTTTACAGGCTCAGGCTTACTTTCTGTTTCTTGCTGATCAGTCTCGGCTTCTCCTTTTTTTTTCTGGTGGTCTTCCACTTTTTTATATAGAGCCTGAAAGACCTCCATAGCATCATCATATCGTTTTGCTGTGAGGTAAGCATCACCAAGAAAGAGATAAGTATCCATATTATCAGGCTGCTGCAGGTGCAGACTTTCGAGCTCATCAACTGCTTTTAATGTATCACCATTCCACAGATAATTTTTCGCTCTTCTTAAAGCAATTTCGTAGTCAAATCCTTGTGATAAAAGGGTGTCGTATATTTCTATTGCCCGGTTATAATCTTTAACGCAGGTAACAATATCGGCATATTCTAACATTTCTTCTTTTGTCAGTGCTGTTCGCTGCGAGCGGTACTCATCATATTTGGCTAAAGCTTCATCGCATTTACCTTCTTCAGCTAATTTGCCTGCTTCATTTCTAATTTCGAAAGTTTGTAATTCCTGATAAGCAGATAAATGAAGCTCGTAATTACTTGCTGCCGATAATACTTCGGGACTATTAGGTGCAATTGTTTTGGCAATATCTAGATATTTTTTTGCTGTTTCGTAATCATTTTTCCATGAATAAATTGTACTTAAGGCAAGAGGGGCACGAATATCTTTCGGCATTTTGCTGTAAACATTCAACAAATATTTTTCACCAAGGTCCATGTCCTGTACGGTCCAAGCTGCAATTTGCCCGCGTAAAAGTTGATATTCGAGATTCTCAGGGTCATTTTTCAATAAAATATTCAAAGCGGAAATTGCATTTTCCCACTGATAATTCCATGCGCTGTATTGTGCATATTTGAATCTAACATCGGGGTCCTGATCTTCAGGAACGTTTTGCAGATATTCAGATAATATTTCAACAGCACTGTCGTAGTAAAGCATATTACCGTAAGCATCTGCTAACTTTAATAATGAATTTTTATCGGAGGGGTTCTCTTTAAGCAGAGCAGTATATTTAGCCACATCGGTTTGAAATGTGCTGTCCCTGTATGAAGTAACGGCATACCACAATTTCTTAAATTGATCTTCTTCGTTATGTTTTGCTTGTAATATTTGAAGCTGCTGATAAGCTTCCTCATAACGTTTTGCGTTTATCAATTCTTGAACGAGTTTAAATCTTACTTCATCTTCGTCTGGATTTTTTTTCAAAATGCTGTAATATCTGTCTATCGGATAAACTTTCTCAAAAGATCTGGGCTGATACTTTACGAGATAGCCTTGATTCTTCACTAGGTCAAGTCCGTCCTGAGCCTCTTTAAAAAACGGTTTGAAGCCTAAGGCTTTAGTAAAAGCGTCTTCAGCAACTTTATATTTCCCGAGCCACAACGTAAAGTAGCCGTATCTGCTCCACAACCGCCAATCGTCGGGATATCTTTCAACATATTTCTTTAGGATTTTTTCCCCTTTAACGATAGAGCCGGTTTTGGCAAGAATTTCAGTGTATCTAATAATTTCATCCGGTGATGCATTATCATCTCTTTTAAGATATTCGTCATACCATATTTCGGCTTGTGACCACTCTTCCAGCCAGCGGTAGCATTTTCCAACTTCCAGATAAGGAGATGCTTTGTTGGGGTCGATAGCAATATCGCGCTTATAACCTTCAATGTTTTGATATAATAACTTATGCCAAGCAGCAAGGGTTCTATCGAGATTTTTCTTGTATTCTGAATTTAAGGGATCTAGAGCAACTGCACGTCTGAAGTCAAAAACCGCATATTGATATTCGGTTCGTTTTTCGTAACAAAGTCCTCTTAAATTATATCCTTCAGCAAGTTGTGGGTTTGCTGCTATAAATTTATTGAATTGGTCAATAGCTTCGCCAAGACGACCGGCTTGCATATGTGCTATACCGAGGCGTTTTAAGCCCTCTGCTTTTTTTTGTGGTAGTACATAGGAAGATAAGAATGTAAGTGTTAAAAATATGTATAAAAATACCCTCATCACCCAATAAATCTATTAAGCGGTTGGTAGCTTTGAGTGGGGGAATTTTCAGCCGCTAAAATAGATTCCATCATAGCTTCAGCATTTTCGGATCTGTCATCAACCTGTAAGTTAAATATTGAAATATATTCCAGTACAGTATTTATATAAGTTGGATCTTTGCTTAGCAAATAATTCTGAATATTAGACATCAAGTCTACAGCATTCTTCAACGTGCCCCTAATTAAGAGAACTATTATTTTATTATCAAGCACACATATTTTGTCTTTTTTGCTTGTAGATTTTTTAACAGCATTTTGAAGCTGGTTGATAGATAACAATCCTTTTATTTGTGCCGCCGGGTCTAATTTGAATGAAACTAAATTAAAAGTTTGTCCTGTACTTTTATAAAGAGCAATCTGGTTGTTAAGAAGTAACAAAAAATCATTATAATTATATACATTTGAAAAAGCATAAGGCTCTAAGGGAGTTTCAGGTTGTGTTCCCGTAGTTGAGGTAATAGTTTTTTGTTTTTTGTTATAATCTGTGTAAGTCTCGGCTGTTAGTTCAAAGTCAGGCGTAAAATCTACTGTAACACCTTTATATGGTTCTATTCTATACACTGAACTAAATTGCCCTTGTGTATGGCCGACATTAGGTATAATGACAGCAGTTCCGGTTTGATATCTATCCGGGTGGACTTGTTTTTTTAACTGAACTACACCGGTAACATATTGAGTTAATACCGAAACAATTGAATGAGCCTTTTGTGTTGCAGGTTCGCCAATTACAAACAGACTTGTTATATCACGTTCTTCGATTACTTCGAGTGTGTTCAGAAATGCTTCCCTCAAGAGTTCTATATTCCTGAAACCAACAAAGGGAGTTAATTCATCGAAGATGATTCGGGAAGGATTATATTGATTTACTACCGTAACAATATCGTTAAGATATTCGACAAGATAATCATCGGGGTTATACATTTCGTAGATATCATTAGGCGGAGCAACACGAACAACAATAATTAAGTTCTGATTCATATAAGCCTGGATATCAAAGTTAAGGGAAGCAGCCTGAATCATTAAATCTTTCGGTCTCATCAATGTAAAGTAAACACAGACTTCCGAAGCTTTTGCAGCTTCAATTGCAAATTGTAACCCTAAGAGAGTTCTTCCGGATTTGCGTGGTCCTATTACAATATAGTTCCCACCGCGGTATACCCCGCCCCAATTATAATCTATTAACGAGAACCCCGAAGGGATCAGCCTTACTGCCGCCGTCATAAATTGCCTGTTTCATATATTAGACATTGTTATTTACCAATTAAAATGCCAGATTATTTTTTGTTTTCTGGCGTAATTATGCTGAATCTGCTGTTAATAATGAGACTGAATTTTTAAAATGCACCAAAATAATACAGCTAATTTGCGAGATTTCCAAATACGAAAATAGCTGTTGCATTCCCGGTAATAGTGGGTTCATTAGTAATAAAATCCATCCTGTCGTCTCTATAGACCGCCTTATTTGTCTGAAATATTTTATATGCATCATCTTTTGAAACCGGAAGATTATACTTATCTAAAAAAGATTTTTCAGCCGGTCCTGCTGCAAAGCCGCCCGGCAGTTGACCTTTTAAGTAAGCAATTTGATGGTGAAAATGTCTGGTATAATTTTCCCCAACCTTATAAATAAAACTGATTCCCCAGGGGTTCCTTCCTAAAATATAATCCCTCTGAAATATTTCGAGGGAATCAAATCTATTATTATTTGTTAACCGTTTCCATAAAATGTTCTGAAGTGCAATTCCTAACAGAGTTGTGTTTGTTCCCCATGTCAATGCTGCTCCTTCACCAAAAAGATTGGCGGATTTTTTTCTATTGAACTCCTGCAGATTAGTAAAAATATATTCTTGAAATTTTCTATTTATCAATGCAAGACGATAATGTGTAATTGCGTTTATGTTTCCCCAGCTCCACCAAAAATCAGAGCCTGCCGAATCAGCATAAATTTCAGAATCATTCAAATAATTTCTGCTGCCGGTCGATAAATAAAGTTCGGCTGCTGCTAATGCAAGTTTTCCAAAATAATTATTATCCCGATACATTCCGGTACCACTGGTATCAATGTTTGGTACATTGTTTCTTAAAGCAAAAAGTTCTTTGGCTGAATTAAGACAAGTATTTGCGAACCCAGGATAATTCAACACATTTTTCCAGATTCGGTATGCCAATGCCATTGTTGCTGAATATATTCCTATCAAATTTTTCCCTATTCCTACAAAAGCAGGTCTGTCAAATTGCAATGAATCGTTTTCAGGCAGTCTCCAGCCAACCTCGTGATCACGCAAATCCTGTACCTGTGTTATTAATTTATTTTTCTCAAAATGACATCTTAACATCCAATCCAGTCCAATTTTTGCTTCTTCCAAAATATCGGCAGTGTTATTTTTATTTTTATCATAAGAAAATTTGGCTGGATTAAATTCGTATGAAAAAAGAAGCATATAAGTTGAGTAAGCAGTAGTGTTAAGAAACTTAATATAATCGCCGGCGTCATGCCATCCGCCCGTTACATCTACCTGTCTGTTTACTATTTTCTTGCCTTCTATTAACGATGTTGCATCTGCGATATGGCATTCGGAATGCAATTCCGGATTTGTATAACCGCATCGCTGTACTTTGAAAAATTCTAAGAGATATTCGGCTAACCCGTTATAAATATCTTTCCCTATTTTAAAGTCATAAGATTTTTTGTCTCCGATTTGAATATAATACTCGCCAGCAGCTTTGACCGGTGAAAAATCAATGAGGTAAGTAAAAAGAAAATTGCCGTATGTTCCTTCGGTATTGCCGATTTCCGAGCTAAAAATTTTTTTACTGTTTTTTTTATTTACGACCGCAAAACTTTCACCCGTTAAACTGGAATTTGATAAAACTATAGAGGTTTTTATATCACCTGGTAAAAAGCCCACCTGATTTACTCTAATGAATATTTCCGGTTCGGCTTTTAGTTTACCTAAGCAGTCGGCGAAGACTGTAATGATAAATAATACAATAGCGGTTTTTCTAATTATTTTCATCCGGGATTCTCTGCAGCAATCGATAATTTGATATCCGGCATAAGATAGTTAATTACTTTCCTCTGCTGTTTCCTTTCTTATATTTTCAAAATTAGTCTTAAATATATAATCCCATGTAGGCTGGCTTACACCAAAACCTTTCTTTGCTGTTAGGTAATGATGTTTCATGTGATGATTTTTTATTGCAAGCCAGAATTTACTTTTCATATTAAAATGGTGAATAGCATAATGTGTAGTATCGTAAAACATATAACCGACTAAAAAACCGGCAAAGAAAGGATTCACATCGGCTTCGCCTATCAGCCACAAAAATAAAAGATAAAATACAACTGCCAGCGGAATGCTAACCGAAGGCGGCATTACAAGTCGTTTTGAATCTTTCGGATAATCGTGATGCACACCGTGAATTATAAAATGAATTTTTTTGCCGAACTTGTTTTCGGGTTCATAATGAAACACAAACCTATGCAGAGTGTATTCGGTAAAAGTCCACACAACGGTTCCAATAATAAACCATAAAATTGACGATTCAATTGTAAGATTGTATAAAAAGAAACCGCGGTAAAGAAATATTAGTGTAACCGGAATATATATAATAAGAGGCACCGTCCAATGCACGCGCGAAAGTGCTTCTAAAAAATCATTCTCGAATAGTCTGATTGTTTCATCCTTATTTGAAACATAGTTTTTCGGCATAATCCCTCCGTCAAATTTCTATTTGCTGTTATAAATATACTCATTTGTTATAAAAAACTAAATAACCCATAAGGTCTGAAATGGTTAATTATGATTTTAATTTCGGCTCATGAATCTTTTTATTTCACAAAACATCTAATTTTATCAAAAAAAGAAGGAGTAAAAGTGGAGACTAAACCTCAGCCAAAAGTAGTTATATTTACAACCCCGACATGTAGTTTCTGCAACAGTGCTAAAAGGTATTTTAGAGAAAAAAATGTGAGATTTACAGAAGTTGATGTTACAAGAGACCAAAAAGCAGCTATTGATATGCAAAGACGTACTGGACAGACCGGAGTTCCAGTAATTCTAATAAACAACAGACCAATCGTTGGTTTTGATGTGCCTAAAATAAATTCAATGTTAAACATAAAATAATGGAGAATCAAATATGACAGTAAAACCACTTGATGACAGATTGTTAGTTGAACCGATTGAAGAGGAATCAAAAACATCCTCAGGAATTATTATACCGGATACTGCTAAAGAAAAACCCCGCATGGGAAAAGTTATTGCGGTTGGTACGGATGAAGATCTTAGAGAAAAAGTCAAAGAAGGTGATAAGGTTTTGTTTGCTAAGTATGGCGGGGAGGAAATTTCAGTCAACGGTTTCGAATACAAAATCGTTCAACGATCCGATATTCTTGCTATTGTAGAAGATTAATTTTACAGCAACTGACATATGAGAATTTACCATTTCGTGGGAAATGGTATTATAATGAAAAAATTTAGTATCTCTTTTTAATTGGTATTCTCGTTGACTTTAGTCAACGGACATTATTACAAACACAATAGCCGACTTTAGTCACATTGTTTTATGTGGCTATAGCCAAAAGTTTTTGTGCTCTTCTTATCGGCAATTTCTACTACTTAGTAGAAAAGTGTTATTATTATAAAAAACTAAAGTTGTAGATCTTTTACAGCTATTTATAAGAAAGGCTGCCCTTTTGACAGCCTTCTCTTTTCTAATCTGCTTTTATTTTCTCTCAAGCAAAATAAGCTTGGTGACATGCGTATAACGCTAGGGCAATTACCGCTAATAAAAATATTAAAAATAATGAAGCCGCAAATTTATTCATTTTATTTTCTCCTTTTCCTATTTATTACTTTAAGAGAAGCATTTTCTTAACGCTCACATATTTACCCGCTGTTAGACGGTAAATATATGCACCGCTTGCGGCTGGATTACCAAACTTATCTTTTCCATCCCAATCTACATTATGAACCCCTCGAATCATTTCTTGATTTACTAATGTATTTACTTCTCTGCCGAGTATATCATATATCTTTAACGTCACAAATGTATTCTCCGGTAGTCCATATGTAATCCGTGTAGTCGGATTAAATGGATTCGGATAGTTCTGCGATAATGAATATTCTGTTGGTATTTTCTCTTCTAGAACATCTGTAATCTCACCTGTTCTAAATTCGCCCTTATAAGAATAAGGAGAGATTTTACCATCGCTTGTCTTTGAACTAACCCTCCAATAATATTTTGAGTTAGCTTCAAGGTTATCAACTACATAGCTGGTTTTCTCTATATTACTTATTTGTAGCGGCGAGGTCATATCCGGACTCTTGGATATCTCCAAATCATAACTTAAAGGTGATTGGCTCTTTGCCGGCACTACCCATGATAAACTGGCTTTCGTTGAGTTAATGTTTACTCCCGCAACCGGACTTGCCGGGAGTAAAACCACCGGCGAGGCTCCCGGACTAACGGTAAACTGTGCTACCGAAGAATAATTTGAAACTGTTGCCGGTGTTGACTGCAATCGTGACCTTACCTGCCAGTAATATGTTACTCCCTGAGTTAATCCACTTAGGCTGTAAGACGTTGTTGTAAGCCAAGGTGACGAATCTCCGTTGGGTGGACTGGTGTTAACCAAAACTCCACCACTTAATGTCGGATCAGATGACCAGATTACTTCATAATCCAATGTAGATGTTGAATATGCATACCAGCTTAAATCCGGGCTTTGATCATTTACAGTTACACCTCCGCTCGGATATATCGGTATCGGTATAGGCGCCGATGAACCGGAATAACTCGAATTAACTACGAACGATTCCGTAAACCATGTCGGCGAACCGGTAAATCTTATCCTCCACCAATATGTCCCGTCTGCCAGCGACGGTGTCGTGTAATAATATCCTATTACTCCGCTTGTATCTACTTCAGGTGACGGAAACGAACTGCTTGTGTTGTCTATCTGTATGTCAAATGATGGTGCCGGCAGATATAATCCCAAATACCAGTACAATGTGGGGGTACTTGTATATACCGTTATGCCGCCTATTGGATAGCTCTGGTATATAGGTACACTTGCAAGTGAAGTATATAAAACGACAAAACTTTCTTCACTGCTTGTTGTATAGGTCGTAAACGATGAGTTATCAGAAGCATCTATAACATAATAATATGTCTGTCCGGCTGTCAACCCGCTTAAGGTTTGATATAAACCGGTTGTTGTAGCTGAAGTATCGCTATACGTACTGCTTGCTGTCCCGTATCGTATTCTATAGTAATGTGTGCTTGTATATCCAATATAATTATTTAAGTACCAAAATATCGTAGGTGATGTTGTGTAAACTGTTATACCGCCGGTTGGATATGAAGGGATTGCTGTTATGCTAACTGCTCCCGGCATCGTAAATGTCCACGTCGATGATATACTTGTAAACACTCCTCCGGTAGTGTATGATTTAACTCTCCAATAATATGTACCCGCTGAAAGCGAACTAAACGTGAACGGAAAACTAACATAACCCGAAGTTGTAATCGAATCCGGAAATCCGCTAACGTATGATGAAAAAGAACTGCTTGTTGATACTTCGATTATATACTTAAGTGTACCCGATGTCCACGGAGTGGGTATCCACTGGAAGGAAGTTTCCCAGCTTATTGTTGCTGTATTTGCAGGAAGTATTAATTGTGGGATTGCAGGTGCTATCGTCGTAAATTTACCTATCGCACATGAAGTCCCGCTGTCAACTGTTGCAGTGACTTTCCAATAATAAATTGCACCGTTAGACAATGCGCTATCAATCGGTAGTTGAAATTGATATGGAGAGACTGTATCACTAACCGCTGCAGGTCCGAATACAACATTGGTAAATGCATTATCGGTCGCTATTTCAATTGTAAATGACGGCGATGTACCATAAGCCAATGTCCATTCAAAAAGAGGCGCAATTGTAACTCCAACTGCTAAGTTAGCCGGTGAAACTAATGTCGGCGCAGAGAATAAAGTTGTATGTGTCGTATCGGTAAACCATGGTGAATATGTCAATGTGCCGGTTGATATATTTGCAGCAATTGCACCGGCTCCGCATGTACTGGATGAAATCGTTGGTCCCGATGGATCGCCCCAGTAATTGTAAGTAGCTGTTACTGCTCCAGTCCCTTGATTTCGAACTCCATTGCCTACATTTACTCCATTGGTATTTAAGAAATTACATGAGTCAATTGTTACATTGTAAGCTCCGGCAAGTACATCTATTGCAAAATCAGGTGAATCAAATGTGAATGTTAGCCCAGTGAGAGTTACCCCTGTAGAACTAACTGTAATTGCTGGGGAACCGTGATTAATTATAGTCCCATCTGAACCAATTATTGTAACTGGCTTATTTACTACAACAGCATTATATGTACCTGCCTGAATATGAATTGTACCTCCCGGAGATACAATATTAATCGCATCTTCTATAGATCCTCCAGAATTTACTGTAATATTATCAGTACTGCTGCTTGAGAACCCAATAATGTTTATTGGCGATGCCGCAAAAATAAACTCTGTTACAGTTGGATTACCAACCCCTATTATAGTAAGAGGTTTATTAACTGTAACACTTTCACTATAAGTACCTGCAAGGACATAAAGAGTATCACCTGAAGTTGCTGCATTTACTGCGGTTTGTATCTTTAGATTTGTATCAACAAAAAAGTATCCTGTTGATATCTGTATAACGTAAGAATCGTTTGCAGGACCCAAAGCAGCAGCAAATGCTAATGCTGAGGACTGATCAATTTGATACCAAGTATAACCAATATAACTAGTATTACGTACAATATAATCAAATCCATTAACAGTTATATTTGTATTAGTAAACCCAAACCCATCTTGACTGTAGACTTTATTATCTTCGTTAAAAGATGATGTTGTACCATCAATGGTAATATGGTCTGAGCCCCTGTTAATACCAGTTATATGCGACGGGTCATCTTGATAAGAATATATTGCAAACCCACCCCAAGCATTATTATTTGTTGTAATATGATCAGCATTAACATAGGTACAAGCACTTACTTGGATACCATTACCATGTGTAGTATTGGTAGCTGTTAAATAAGAAAGTGTAACATTATCTACCCCGTTGATATCAAATGGTGTTCTGTAAGCACCATTAATCGTAATATGGGATAAAGTAATATTAGAAATTACAGTACGAGGACTAGTATTGCTTGTAACATGAATAGGAAAGCCACCCCCTGAAGCAGAATTTGGGGTGATAGTCATGTTAACCAATGAAGAATTGGATTTATTAACATTAATGCCCCAACTGTTGCCTGGTACTCCGCTTACATCTATAATAACTCCTGCTTCAGATTCGCCAAGCAGGGTCAACTCTTTATTCAGAGAAAGCGTAACTGTTTGTGTGTAAGTACCGTTAGCTATATTTATAATATCGCCGTCTGAGGCGGCGCTTATTGCCGCAGCAATTGTGAGTTTGGGTGTGCCAGGGGTAAGTCCGTTGTTGGAATCATTACCGTCTGGAGCTACATAATAATTGGTTTGGGCTAAACCTATACTCGCAAATATGAATATAAGTAAAGCCAGAATAGTGAATTTGTTTTTCATAAGCACCCTCGTAAGAAGTTATAAAAAATTCTTTAGTCGGCTGTAATTTTTCTATTCACATTAGATGTGAATAACTCGCGCTTTTTACAACCAATGTTTTTACCCTCATAAAAACATTAGCAATGTTCTTTTGAAATAAAAGAAAAAATACTTCGGCTGGTTATGATCAAAATTAGACATCAAATCTATAATTGTCAAGTATTTTTAAAAATTACCTACGATCTACTAATGTGCAACTCTTCCCTATATGATTATTTTGGACAGAATTGACAATCTGCTTCATCGGTGCAAAAAAATATTATTAGTATTTTTGTTGCAATTTTTTTAATATTATTAAATATTTGCACAAATCATAACAAAAATTGAATAACCATCATTAATCACACTACAATTCGAGGGGCTTAAATGTCAAATAATTCTACTGAACGCGAACAGTGGGGCAGCCGGATTGGATTGATTCTTGCTGTCGCCGGAAATGCGGTTGGCTTAGGTAATTTTTTAAGATTCCCGGTACAAGCAGCTCAAAACGGCGGCGGAGCTTTTATGATACCCTATTTCATATTTTTTCTGGTCTTAGGTATACCGCTAATGTGGATTGAATGGGGCATCGGAAGGCACGGAGGTAAATTTAATCACGGGAGCGCACCCGGCATGTTCGACGTAATCTGGAAAAATAATCTTGCTAAATATGTGGGTGCACTTGGATTATTTATCTCCTTAATAATAATGATCTACTATACTTATATAGAATCATGGACTCTCGGCTACAGTTTTTTTTCAATCACAAAAAAATATTTTGGTCTTGGTGATTTTACTGCAATGAAAATTTTTCTTTATAGCTACCAGGGCAGAGAAGTAAGTCCCTACTTTAACGACATATCTTGGGCATACGTTTTTATGGTTATAACTTTTGCAATAAACTTTTGGATTCTTTATAGAGGAATATCAAAGGGAATTGAAAAACTGGCAAAAGTTGCTATGCCGCTGTTGTTTTTATTTGCAATTATTATTGCAATCAGAGTAGCAACATTAGGGACACCCGACCCAACACATCCTGAAAATTCCGTCTCCGCAGGTTTTGGTTTTATCTGGAATCCTGATTTCGCTGCTTTAAGCGACCCTAAGATTTGGCTGGCAGCAGCAGGACAAATTTTTTTCACTTTATCGGTAGGCATGGGCACAATCCACGCTTATGCAAGTTACCTGAAGCCGAAAGATGATATTGCACTATCGGGATTGACTACTGCAGCAACAAATGAATTTGCAGAGGTAGTACTCGGAGGTTCAATTGCAATTCCTATAGCAGTCGCATTTTTCGGTGTGGCAGTAACAACACAAATGGCTCTCGGCGGTGCATTCGACCTTGGATTTGCTTCAATGCCGCTGGTGTTTGAGAGAATTCCTTATGGTGAAGTTTTTGGTTTTCTGTGGTTCCTTCTTTTATTCTTTGCTGGAATTACATCTTCAGTTGCGATGGGTCAGCCGGTTGTTGCTTTTTTGGAGGATGAATTTGGAATGGACCGGAAAAAAGCTGTCGGCTCTTTAGCAATACTCGTTTTTATTTCCGTACAATTTGTCATATTCTTTTTAAAGTTCGGTTTCTTAGACGAAATGGATTACTGGGCGGGCACTTTTGGATTAGTTGTATTTGCTCTTATTGAAACAATTTTATTTATGTGGGTTTTCGGCGCAGATAAAGCATGGGCTGAAATGAATGAAGGCGGTGATATAAAAATTCCCGGCGTATTCCGTTTTGTTATGAAATATATTACCCCGCTCGTTCTTTTGATAGTTATGTTGTGGTGGCTGGTCAATGATGCAATTCCGATTCTGCTGTTAAAAAATGCTGTGACGGAAAATATACCTTACATTTGGGGTGCAAGAATTTTCATGGTACTTATCTGTGCATTAATTCTATTTATGGTAAAACAAGCATGGAAAAGAAAAGAGGCATAATATGGGATTGCAAACTGAAGGAATCATTTTTATGGCTTTGGCATGGGGAGTCATAGGTTCCGTAATTTCTTTTTGTTATTACAAAATTTTAACAACACATCAGAATATGAAGGTTCATGCAGAATCGCCTGTTAATAAACAAAAAGAAAAACAACAGTAAACTTTTCTTCTGTAGGGGCTGGGTTTCCCCGCCCCTACGAGGTTACTTTGCAAACACTAAACTTACCAGCAATTTTCATCCAAAAAATGTAGCTGCTACATTGTAAAGATCAAGATTGAGAGTTTTTAATTGCCCCACTGCTTCATCGAGTGTAGCCGGAACAATTTCATTCCCTCTTAAAGCAGCCATGTAACCGAATTTTTTCTTCTCAATTAATTCTACAGCAAAAACTCCAAATCTTGTTGCCAGCACGCGGTCGAATGCGGTGGGAGAACCGCCGCGTTGAATATGACCAAGCACAGTTGCCCTTGTTTCAAAACCGGTTCTCTTTTCAATTTCTTCTGCTAAAATATTTCCTATGCCGCCAAGTCTTACATGACCGAACGCATCTTTTTTCATACTACTTAAAATAAAAGAACCGTCCTTATCAGTTTGATCTTCAGTCTGTAATTTTGCACCTTCAGAAACAACAACAATACTAAAAGATTTTCCGCGTGAATGTCTTTTCATTAATATGTCGCAGACTTCCTCAAGATTCACAGGCTTTTCCGGAACTAGAATAATATCGGCACCGCCTGCCATTCCGGCGTGCACAGCAATCCAGCCTGCATGACGACCCATAACTTCAACAACAATAACACGATTATGAGATTCGGCAGTTGTATGGAGTCTATCGATTGCCTCGGTGGCAATATTGACTGCGGTATCAAATCCAAATGTATAATCGGTGGCATTCAAATCGTTGTCAATAGTTTTAGGAACGCCTACAACATTTACGCCGGCTTTAAATAATTTTGCAGCAACACCTAAAGTATCTTCCCCACCTATAGCACAGAGACAATCCATTTCGGCTTCTTTCATATTTTCTTTCACTATATTTTCACCGTTTTCAACTTTATAAACATTGGTTCTAGAAGTACCTAAAATTGTTCCGCCCCTGTGCAAAATTCCCGATACTGAATCCAAATCGAGTTTAACAAAATTTTTTTCGAGTAAACCTCTCCAGCCTTCCTTAATGCCAATACATTCATGACCAAGAGAAATTGATTTACGCACAACAGCTCTTATTACTGCATTTAATCCTGGGCAATCGCCGCCGCCAGTAAGAACTCCAATTTTCATTTCATTCCTCAATTTTCAAAATAATGGATAAAATAGTTAGTTAAACCAGTTTTAAGTTTGCAAATTTAGCAAGCAGAGTTTTGGTTCCATAGTCTTCAAAAGAAATGGTAACTCTTGTCATATCCCCGTTACCAGTTATTTGAAGGACTTTTCCCGTTCCGAATATTTCGTGCACTACCCTGCTGCCCACTCTAAAATTACGTCTTTCCTGATCGTAGTCATCGTATCCTTCCTGATAAAATTCATTATAAAAACCTTTTCTTCTTCTGCCGGCTTTTCTGCCTGTAGTGCCGTTTAATTCCTGGTAAGTTTCAGGTTTCAGTTCTTCTAAAAATCTCGATCTGCTCTGGTAGGCAACTTCTCCAAATCTGTAACGTGAACGGGCATAGGTAAGAAATATTTTTTGTTTTGCTCTCGTCAGCGCAACATAAAACAGCCTTCTTTCTTCTTCTAACTTTGAATCAGGATCAAATCTTTGATTTAACGGGAAAATATCTTCCTCGAGACCAGTTATAAAAACAAGAGGAAACTCCAATCCCTTTGCACTGTGAACAGTCATCATTGTAATTGAATTTTCTTTCTCGTCAAACTGATCCACCCCGCTTACAAGAGAAACATCGGCAAGAAATTCATCAATTGTTGCTTTAGGATTTTCTTTTGAAAACTCTTGAATTGCACCCAGCAATTCCTGAATATTATTGTATCGGGCAAGAGATTCAGGAGTGTTTTCTTCTTTATAAATTCGCATAATACCAAGTTCATCTACCAAAGCGGAAATTAATTCATAAAGAGAAAGTTTATCTTTTAAATCAATGTATTTATCCAACAGAATCTTGAACTGCTTGACGTTTTTTTGGATTCTTTCTTTGACTTCTATTACTTCGAATACTCTCGACATTGTTTTAAACAAAGAAATGTCAAGCTTACGGGCAAATGCAATCATTTTTGTAATAGAAGTATTGCCAATTCCTCTTTGAGGGAAATTCATTATTCTTAACAGGCTTTCTTCATCATTTTGATTTGCAAAGACTCTTAAATATGCAAGAACATCTTTTACTTCTTTCCTTCTGTAAAATTCAACGCCGCCAATAATTTTATAGGGAATTTTTTCTCTTCTAAACGCATCTTCTAAAGCACGTGATTGGGCATTAATTCTATAGAGAATAGCAATTTCGTTTAACGACAACTTTCTGGTAGAAATTTCCTTTTTGATTCTTTTCGCAATTTGAAACGCTTCGTCTTTTTCATCGGAACATTTCATTATTGTAAGCTGCTCGCCATCGTTATTTTCCGTCCACAATGTTTTATGAATCTGATCGATATTATTTTTGATTACAGAATCGGCAGCGGCAAGGATTGTTTTGGTGGAACGATAATTCTGCTCGAGCCTGAATATTTTGGCTTTTGGAAAATCTTTTTCAAAATCGAGCATGTTTCTTATTTCCGCTCCTCTCCAGCCGTAAATGCTCTGTGCATCATCGCCGACAACACAAATTTTATCCTTTACGGGGCTCAGCATTTTTATCAATTCATACTGGGCACGGTTAGTATCCTGATATTCATCAACTAAAATATATTTGAACTGCTTTTTATAATTCTGGAGTATCTTAGCATCCGAATTAAATAATTCAATCGGCTTAAGGAGAAGGTCGTCAAAATCCATCGAATTGTTTTCTTTAAGTCTTTTGTTGTATTCAATAAATATTTCTGCTATTTTCTTTTCAGGTAAGGTTGTAGCAAAACTTTTCGAATATTCTTCAGGAGTTATCATCTGATTTTTTAACCAGCTTATTTTATGCTGAATACCGCTTGCTGTTAAAGTATCGATATTAATATTCAAAGCTTGCATAACATTACTTACCAGAGATGTAGAATCTTCTCTGTCATAAATCGAAAAGTTATTTCTATAATCTATCGATTTTGATTCTATACGTAAAATTCTTGCAAAAATGGAATGAAAGGTACCCATCCAAAGTGAATCGGCTTTTTTACCGATTAGTGAGCGGATTCTATCTTTCATTTCTTTTGCAGCTTTATTAGTAAAAGTTAAAGCTAAAATTGAAGAGGGATCTGTTCCTTCGTTAATTAAATATGCAATTTTATATGTCAAAACACGGGTTTTTCCGGAACCAGCGCCGGCTACTATCATATGTGGACCGGAATTATAAAGTACAGCTTCCTTCTGCTGTTCGTTTAATTCGTTCAATATCTTCATTTTTCTCAATTTTTTAGTCGGCAAATCTATGAAAAATATGCGGTATTATCAATTAATCCCAAATTTGTCATTAGAAAAACACTAATGACAAATCAACTAAGATTTTCTAAGGGCTTGAGAGCAATATAACCGTAAGAAAATCTTTTACTGAAGGTACGGATAACCATAAGCCCAAGAAAATCTAAGTCGGGTTTTAATACTTATCATTTAAC
>DYLN01000029.1 GCA_020722085.1 Melioribacter roseus | reverse complement strand
CCTTCCCGACACGACCCGTCGACTGAAGCTCATAATAGGCATCCATCGTAAGACGCTTGTTCCAGTATTCTTCCTGATTGAGATTTATCTCAGATCGTGTATATTTCTTTGGAAACGATTCCCAAATTTGTTTCAGTATATCGAATTCTCGTACTGCACCAACCATTGCAACATCTTGTTCCTCAAGATCAATATGCTTGAGTTCAGCCTTCAGAAGGGATTTTTCATCTCCTTTTTCTTCTAACTTCATGATGTCATGCTCAATAATTTTCCTATTAATAACAGCACGTCTGATATTGTTATATTTCATCTGAAGTTCAAGAACACATTGAGCATATTGCATCTCTTTAGTTGCGTGTTGTCCGACAACAAATTTCTCAATCTGATAAGGCGTTCTTGGCTGTTGGATTTCAAAGAAAGCTTGTTTTAATTCATCTGTGATTTCGAAATTTATCATGTTATTCCTGAAGTTTAATAAGATGCTGTTATTATATAACCGGCAATATTTTTAGATGCTTGGTTATAACCAGAAATTCCAGCAGCACCGTATCTTGCTTGACTCAAATTAGCAGAAGTTTGTGCTACAGTAGTATCAGTAGAGTAAGTAATTTTATCTGTTATAGCAAAAGAACTTCCATTATACCCACCCATTGCATAACCTTTAGTATCTGCTGATACACCAATAACATAGCTTCTTGCTTGACTCAAATTAGCAGAAGTTTGTGCTACAGTAGTATCAGTAGAGTAAGTAATTTTATCTGTTGTAACAAGATAACTTCCATTATACCCGCCCATTGCATAACCTTTAGTATCTGCTGATACATCAACAATATAGCTTCTTGCTTGACTCAAATTAGCAGAAGTTTGTGCTACAGTGGTATCAGTAGAGTAAGTAATTTTATCTGTTGTAACAAGATAACTTTCACTCCACCCACCCATTGCATAACCTTTAGTGTCTGCTGATACACCAGCAGCACCGCATCTTATTTGACTCAAATTAGCAGAAGTTTGTGCTACAGTGGTATCAGTAGAGTAAGTAATTTTATCTGTTGTAACAAGAGAACTTCCATTCCACCCACCCATTGCATAACCTTTAGTATCTGCTGATACACCAATAACATAGCTTCTTGCTTGACTCAAATTAGCAGAAGTTTGTGCTACAGTAGTATCAGTAGAGTAAGTAATTTTATCTGTTGTAACAAGATAACTTCCATTATACCCGCCCATTGCATAACCTTTAGTATCTGCTGATACATCAACAATATAGCTTCTTGCTTGACTCAAATTAGCAGAAGTTTGTGCTACAGTGGTATCAGTAGAGTAAGTAATTTTATCTGTTGTAACAAAATGATTTCCATTATACCCACCCATTGCATAACCTTTATTCACTCCATTATAACGAATAATTGTTCTCACAGCAGCATCAATATGTGTATTTCTCGGAATGATTTTTAATAATCCCATTAGCTGATCTCCATTACACTTCCAGAAAGTTCAAGATCACCATTTGCTGAAGCAATTCCAACAATAGTGTCACCAGCTTCAAGAACAAGTTTTCCTTCCATCACGCCAATAGAAGTATCCGCAACAACCGGAACAGTATAACAAAGTCTGGTTACTGCATCTGCGTTACTATCATCAGTCCAGTAAATAGTAGCATCAGCTGCATTTGTTCCATCAACATTCGCCACCTGAAGATGTATCACAATTGCTGTTGTAGCGGCAGGACAAGTGTATGCCAAAGCACCAGTTGTTGTCATTAATGCTCTGAAATTCTTAAATGTATTTGCCATTAAATCATCCTCCTAATGCGATTATAAGCCCAATATCAGTATCATCACCTTTGTATTTACACCATAACCCTGCAAAATCACTTGCGGACGGATTTTCAATAGCTGTTGTAGTGGACTTAATCGCAATATATTTTAATGCAGCATTAAACGTCAGAGTGAAATCAGTGCCATCATTTGCTGAAGCATAAGCAATATATACATAGGCATTATCCCCATCTGCTCCGGTTGCACCTTGGAGAGAATGTTCTACACCATCACTACCCTTGGTATAATATAGATGATCTGTTTTTGGGTACAGCGCTACAGTGCCGCTACTTGGAGTCGCCGGTGCGTCTCCTTCAACCATTATGATTTTACTGGCATTTGCCATTTATACCCCCACAAATAATATGGTATCAGCACCAAGGATAAGTGTACCAGCATTAATAAATGTCCCAGAATTAATTGCATACTCCTGCCTTTCTCCAACAATAACAGTCTCACCCGTGTTTATTTTCCAATAGGGAAAAAATGCTGTGCCTGATATATCAGGCAATGAATCAGTTGCTTTCAATTCCTCAATCGATCCACCATAGTTGCATAAAGGTCTTTTCGTAGCCATTCTTACACCAACACGATTGGAACTTGATATTGAAAATTGATTGCTGTTGTGCTTGTTGCAATACCAATTCGCTGAATGACATTGCCTGATCCACTTGGTGCAGTAGATGAAGCAGCACCAGGAGTAGTAGATAGAAAGACAATTCCAGGTGTTTGTCCGGTTACCTGAGTATTTGTTCCCTCGAAATAGACCGTTGCATTATTCCCTAAAGATACTGCCGCAAGCACAAATCCATGTGCCTCTTTCCCCGCTGTTGTTGCGTCAGCCTTTCTACATTTTGCACCAGTCGAGTTATAAATATTTACAAAATCCCCTGCCGCTAAATCTTCACTGGCAACAATAATGGCTGTGTCAGCACCAATTCCAACCGGCATGAAAGTACTATCCAGTCTTCCAGCTCCATCCAAAGCAGGAATTTTCCCAGCATCCGCAGCTCCAGCACTGGTTGTTTTGCTATTTATGATAGTAGAGTCCAGTATGCCATTTGCATTTAGTGCTGGAATTTTGCCCTCGTCTGCAGCTCCAGCACTTGTCGCCACTGCCGATTCTTCAGTAATTACACCGCTTTGATTTTTTAAAAACTTGTGTGCAGCCATGATTCTTCTCCTAATTTAAGAATATTGGTTCATGAAAATTGATAAACATCTTGGTTGATGAAATCGGAAATCCAATTATGAGACTGAACCCAACCGTCGGGGGAGTCTGCGTCATCAATCCATTCACCCCAAGCCAAATTGGTGTATTCAATATCCAATTCCATGATGGTTCACTGATTTCTCCATACGTCTGGATCGTGACATTTGCGTCTGTAACTGCTGCTCCTGTTGACATACCAACAATTCTATTTGCATGGGATAAAATAGTGCTGTCTGCATATTCCACTTTTTCAAGATCGTTTAGAATTACGATCCTATGCCCGCCAATTATAATTGAAGCAGGATAATTAACTATTGAATTTCCTGCCGAACCCGGTGCCCCTTGTGGACCAGTAAGAATGCTTTCTATTATATTGACAGTTCCAACATCACTTTCAATAATAATTGTTGGTTCTGCTACAGTATAAAGAACATCAGCCATTTATCACCTCGTCACGGCTGCAATAAGTTTTGCTGTTCCATACTGTTTTAGAACACTTTCACCACTGGCTGAAATAAGAAATAAATCATAGACACCATCAATATTTGTGTGAGTTTCACAAATACCCATTGAATCTTCATTTTTAATATAAATTCGATATTTTCCATTGATAGCATTGTCTAAATAAATACCAGAAGCAGCATCAGCAGTCCATGTGGAAGTTTTTTCAATGAGGGAAATAACAGGGTTTGCAGAATTTAGAAGAACACGAACCATCATTTTTGCAGTATAGTTTGTTAAATCTACAGGGGTCGGAGTTGATCCAGTTTTCCATTGGAATTCCTGATCGAATGTCCCACCCTCGTAAATAACTAAATTTATCTTTACAGCAGTACATCCCATATATTCAACCTCTATTTAATCAGTTGAAATTATCTACAAATCTTTGAAAAACTCATAGCACAATTCTCTTTGTAAAGCAATGAGTTTTAACCAGCAGCAAGGACAGCACACATGATCCTTAGTTTTCCAATTGATTCTTCTGGAATTGTATATGTTGTCCAATTAGTTGTATATGAACCATTTATATAAAGTCCTGGACCAATTTGTAGTTCTGTTACTGATGATGGAAATGTGGCAACACTCCAACCAATAGATAGGTTTTCATATTCCATAAGTGCAGACCAATGTCCTGGACTTTCTTTCCAAAGATTTATTGCTCTGTCTATTTCATCATCATCTGTATCCAAACAATCAAAAATAGCAAGAACATCTTGATAATATAGGATATTATATTGGAATTGATTTAAAGATGTGTTTTCCTTTATATGTGCCATTTTTTTATTTGGGACACACCAATTATAAAGATGTGCATGAGCAAAAACTGATAATTTTGGTGAAAATCCAAGAAAAGAAATTGGTTGGGAATAAGAACTATGGTATGGGAAAGGTCGAACAATTGGAGTAGCTTCGCTTCTGGCTTGGTTAATATCAGTTACAAACTTTGTGTTAAGATCAGTATAATTAAAAATACTTAAATTAAAAAATTCATGAGGAATAGATGGAAAAACAACGTCTTCTAAAGTATCTGCATCCAAAAACAAATATAAAAGATTACCTCTGCTCCATGGTATCAATGAAATTGCAAAGATCATTTGATCATTCCAAGATATATATTCAATAAATTGATAACCTAAATATATTCCATCTTCAGTTAATATTTTCTCTGTAAGAATTTCATAAGTCGTAAAATCATAAACTCGTATCATATTTCGATCACAAAGAGGTCCAGAAGATGTGTGTATAAAACAATAAATCTTTCCATTGTGAACAATGCATCTTCTAATACTAAGTAAATAATGATAAGCTTCTGACCATAATGAATAAGTAACCACTCCATCAATTTCTTGACCAACTGAAAACAAAAATCCATAATCTACACTACGCTCTTCGCTTCGAAGTAATCTAGAACCATAAAAATCATCAGATTCATAAACACGAAACATTGATTTACGATATCCACAAAACTCAGCATAATCATCATCATCATATGAAACATAGGCAGAAACAAAAACAAATCTTCCTGATGTCCCTACAACTTTTGAAAAAACAGACCATTGATCACAATCAGAAGGAACATATCTACCATTATAATATGATTCAGTTATATCAGCTAAAACACCTTGTAGATGTAATCTCCGATGGAACATGTCCTGATCACTATGACCCCAAATTTTCTGAACGAACCACATTGAACCAAAATCGGACATTATAGTTTTTATCGAACCGAAATCACCGGTCAAGTTGTCCTCTACATTATTTGGCCCATTTATATCCAACAAAGGAAGTCTGACAATAAATTTACCATCAACGTCACTATACCCTCTCCAATTATCAATCTCAGTATCAAAAACAATACTATTTGTATTTGCACAAAATCCACTTAAATTTTCATGAAAACGAATTCTCGTATCTCTAGGGCTTTGAAAAGTTGAAACATCGATTGTTCTTATCAATGTTAAACCAGAAGAAGTTATGTCATAAAAATAAAGTTTTCTAAGATCTCTGTCATAAGAGATTATTCCAACTTTACTTGGATATAGTGTTTGCTCAAGATAAAATATATTTTTTTTTGTACTCGTTATTTGATCATAATAACTTGTGTCTGATATATTCAATTCTAATTTTTGTAAAATATTTGTTGACACAACTCTAAATTGATTAATTGATTTTTTCCAAAAAGAAGCGGTGTAAAATTCTGCGACAAAATTTTCGATTGGGATAGCAAAAGCATAATCATTCAAACAACGTGCAATTTTTGTCGTACCTGAATAAATATACTTTATATGGTAATCATCCTCAACTATTGAAATATTCTCTGATCCAAAATCAATAATAAATCCATTTTCATTAGTTAATTGGACAACATCATTTGCAATGGTAATCTTTTGATTACCATAAACAGTTCCAGATTCATCACAAGCTTGGATAATTAATTTTAATTTGTTACTAATTATTTCAGTAATCAACAAATGCTGACCATCTAAATAAACTTCAAAAGTATAATAAACGCCTAAAGAGTTCATATGAAATTTTACAAAATAGGAAATCTGATCGCCTTTCTTTTGGACATAGAAAGTAGCTGATTCCCCTTCACGTACAATTTTTGTACTTTCCCGATCTGGATATTCAACTTTATTTTGGATGGGACTGCCACTTTTGGATAGTGGCATTACATAAAATGTTTTTTTCACAGAGGACATGATTATACTACCATTAAATAAATTTTACCTTTGTAAAGCATTGTATCAGGAGATAAACCATCTATGACTTGAATTGGTTCAAACTGAACCGGTCCATTTGATTCTTCATTTACAAAGCGGACAGTTTTTGAAAATGTTTTAGAATTGGACAAAATGATTAAAGGATAGGTTGCACCAACTTGTTCAGCAAGTGCCATCAAACTGTCAACGGTTGATTTTGACTGAAAACCCTGTGATTCCGTAGAAGAAAGAATTATCATTCGTCCTTTTTCTGAAGCAGGAAATTCTTGGACAATTAAACCACCTCCAAGAGTTCTTGCAGTTGAAACAAAAACTTTGGAATACAGATATTCATTTTCAAAAACCATGTCCCTGTCCAAAGTCACTGATCCAATAATTGTTGTCATAGATTTTACTCCTTAAATCAATTTCTATAAAGTTTTGGTGAACCGTCCGCAGCTTGTCCAATTCTTCGTTTCGAAAGAAACTGATAATTTAATTTACCAGTACGATCTTCTGTTTCAATTAATAAAACCCAATCATTATTTTTTACATAAGCAAAATTACAATCAACATAAACTTCTGTATTGTTCTGAAGTTTAATTTTAACCTTCTTTTGATTCGAACTATCAACAACAATACCATCAATAAGATGTACTGTATTATGCGACATTGTATATCTTTTTATTTCATCATAAAAAACAAGAAAAGCTGCAAGTGCGTTTGAATAGGTTCCGCCAGAAGTCAATTCTGAATTAGAGGAAGTTTTTTTTGCCATTTTAAGGTTCCACAAATTCAAATGTAGAGACATCCATCCAAAGACCATCAGTTGCAGAAATACTTAAATCAACTGAAGATACTTTTAATTGTTTTCCATTCAAATTTAAACGACTATCTGAAATAGTTATCCAATCATTTGGATAGATTATCGTTTTTGGAAATGTTTTAAAAGTTCGTCTAATAGTTGTATAATAATTTCCTTGTGAAGGATCATCCAAAAAACGTGTTCCTCTTGCGACAGCCATACTTTCAGTCGTAATTAGAGTATCTTGTATAATCGAAGCCTCAATATCTCCATTTCCACGAATCACTTTGACATTAATCATTTGTTTATTCCACCGTAAATGTTTCGTTTGCCAATTCATCATCATCTGAATCTTGGTAACCAGGAGCAACTATCCTAATAGTATGATCACCTGTTTGAAGATATGGGATAATCAAAACGCCATTAGTCGATGTTGTCCCCCTATAATTTCCATCAATATAAACTTTTGCTGATCCAACTGCAACTTCACTTGTGTAATCAGCAATATTTAGTGTAACTCTACGGTATTCTCCACTAAACAAATCAACAATGTTTGTGGACAGAGATAAAAGCTCTCCACAAACTGTTTGGACATAAACTGTAAATTCACCTGAATATGTGGTCGGAACACTTACAGAACCATCATAATAATAGGATTTATACTGTGCAGTTGCAAACATATATTTATCAAATGGTTCATCCAATGTTATTTCTTTTGAATATTGTTCACAAGTAAATCCATTTAATTTAGATGGATTAAATGTTGTTGGAGTCAAAGTTAAATCCTGAAACATTGGGAAAGACAAATTTGCTACACCATCTGTAAAAGTTAAAACCTCAGAAATATCTTCCCAATATCCAACTCCAGTAGCGCTAATACTCACTTCATTGCCGGATGAACAAAACTTACTTTTAATAATAGAAGGATCACCGTTAAAAACAAAATGGAAAATTCTTTCTGTTGCGCTTGGGACACTACCAGCATTATACAAAGTTTCAACACCACTTGTTTCTTCCCAATCCCTATGGTAGGCCAAAGCTGCCGGAAAGCATGTTCTTTCTTTTGTTTTATCCTCATTTGAAACTGTTACAGATAACGTGTTTCCACACTTTGTAACCAAAAATACAACATAACCAGATTTGGCATTGGGAAAATCTTTTGTTCCATAGGCTGTAGTATAGGATACTTCCGCCACATGAGATTTGGTTTTTTCTGAAATCGTGGCTGTTTTGGAATTTTTTGTAAATTTAATTGTATAACCATCCAATGTCCTACAAGAACCATCCCAATAAGTATTAGACAAATTTGCTGTTCCATTTGTAAAAATTATCTTTTCTTTAATAGTTTTCGTTTGTCTATTAAAACTAACTGAAAAATATTGTCCAATTTGATCATAGATTTTTGTAATTAAACTATAATCACCATGAACAACAAGGGTTGTTCCATTGAAAGAAGCATCAATATCTGAACAGTTTTGTTCTTCATCTTGTAAAGCATTTGTGGACACAGAAGCAGTTAAATAACCACAGTTAGTTTCAAAATATAAACTATATGATGAATATTTTTCAGTGTCCAATAAATAGATATTTGGTATCGTATAAGTTTCAGAATAATAATTTGTCGTATATTGGATAAAGGCTCCAATATATTCTTTCGAACAACCTGAAAGTTTTAATTGATTTGTGCCATACGTGACTGAAGGATTGAACGAAGCTGACCCTGGGAAACTACAAGAAAAACCAGTATTTATTGGTTTTGAAGAAGTTGCTTTACCTTTTTGGAAAACAATAAACTCCGAAATTATTTCTGAACCACCTGAGGATGGAATTGAAACAGTTTGTCCTCCAACATCAAAAGCAGATTTAATTAAACTTTTGTTTCCATAAATTTTAACTTTAAATTTTGTTTTATCTTCATCCAACAAACTGGATTCAACAACCATCGAAGAACAAACAATGCTGTCTTCATCAACATTTGCTGTTATTGTCAACAAACTCGATGCAGTTTTGTCCTCAAAATAAAATAAAACATAATTTTCATCATCATTGGACACAGAAACAGAAAAATCTTTATATTTAGTTGAATAAGTAACAGACTGAATTGCCAAAGGAATAGTGTCTGATCCTTTGACATCTGTTTTTCCTTCCTGATTAAATTTAGATGTGTTCCCAACACCCCAAATAAGAACCACGTTCTCTGTCGTTGAAACAGTACCAGAAGAACCACCAGATACTGATGCACCAGACAGTGCCATTGCTACGGGTGCAAGATTTGAAACATGATGATAATAAACCCTAACAGTACGGGGTTTGTTTATTTCCCATTGTTCCTCTTCTTCTGCCTCCAAAACTTCATAAGATAATTGATTCGAAACATCTGATTCAGCACCTGTAATAGTAATTGCATTGTGTCCAAAACTATGTTGTGTTTCTTCATTCAAGGACACAATATGGTCAAAGTCATTAAAATCTGCAACTATAGTTGATCCACTGGTTTTATAGGTCTCTATTGAAAGATTCCCATCTGGTAATGGAACCAATTGAGCACCAATAACATCAGCAAGTGAAGATATAACCTCAATTGGGGAACGCTCTGAAACAGAAAAAGATTTAGCCTTTATAAGATAATCTTCGACATTCCAGGTCACTGTTGGTTTATTTGCCGGACAATAAGTAGTTAAAATGTCCTGGATTATTGCAGTTACAGTTGCATTTTGTGTTTGCCATAAATGAGTAGTTTCTGATGTGTCTTTAATTATTTTTGAATAAGGCTTGTCCAACAAAGCTTGTTTTGATCTTCCCCAAACAGAAAAAACTGTTCCTTCTATATCAATTGGTACAGATCGTTCTTCACACAAAAATTCATAAATATTATTTCCAATCAAAACTTTTAAGCATAGTTCGCCTTTATTTTTCTCTGGGTCAAACCAATCCCAAATTTCCAAAGAATTTAAAGACAAATCAAGGGTGAAGCAATAGCTTGAATCAGACATTGAAATCTTTGCTGAATCAAACCATTGTAAAATCGATTTTCCATCCTTAAGAATATTTATTTTAATCACATCAGACATCTTTTATGTTCCTAAAAATGTTTCGTCAAAAACAAAATTAGGTAGCGATTCATTTTGTGAATCGATTTGATTTCTAATATTCAAATAATTGGACACATTGATATATCCAATTTGATTGACAAAGTTGGACACACTGTTTACAAAAACAGTGCCATTATTTATAAAAGTGATTTCACCAGTTCTTTTATTATAAAAGAAATTGGACATGACTAAATCACCTGAAATATTAACATATTCCGGAAAATCATTTCTCACTAATAAACTGGATGTTACATTATATTGATTATTAAGACTATTTATTATTTGTAAATCTTGTCCAATTCGTATTGAATTTAAAAATAAAAAAGTAAATATTGGATAAAATCGTATCAAAAAATTAAGTTCTGATGTTTGTTCAAAATCAAATGGAAAAAGGTGGTCAAGAATTAAATCAAAAGAAGATTCTTGATAAAAATCAAAACTAAGAGTCAATTGCAAACCTCCAAGTAGCGTCAGCGTGAATAACTATAGCACTAACGCCGGCTATTTAGAAAGGATATACAGTTTTATGACCTTGTCATGGACCAAGGTCGGTATCCTCCATCATAAAACTGCTTATTGAGACCCCATGGAAAATTTCTTCGAATGTGTCTGCCTCCACATCGAAAACACCTGTTCCACTGAAGTTCTTTGGTTATATCGGACATCCTGTGTAGGATCCATCAAAACTTTTCACCTGAACGTGGGCTGGAGTCAATCAGAGAAATATGCCCCCGGCTCCAAGGCATAACGATGGACTGTTTCCGCATCGTAAGCCACATCCATCAAATCGTACAGATTGGTCACGTGACTTGCCATTATTTGCAACTATCATCTATCTTATCACAATGCAGCAATAATTTTATATAGCTATCAATCTCACTCATAGGATAAAATCCTATTTTTAACTGATATAAAAAACCATATCACTAAAATTTACCGTCGTTCCATTAGCTATAGATATATCTTCTGAAGATTCAGCATATCCAACTATTACCTTATCAGCATGTGTATCATCATAAATAACAAAACCTCCAATCCCTGTCATATCCTCACCAGAAGCCGTTACCGACAAAAATTCACCTGACCAATACAATTTCATTCGATTGTTTGCTGTGTCATGAATAACTTCCCCAGAAGGCAAATTATATCCTCCTACAGTATATCCTCCAAAACCATCAGCAATTTCTTCACCACTAATATGAGACCAAAACTTTTGTGTAGTTGTATCTTTCACATATTCACCTGACATAAAAGCCAGTTTGAATTGATCATTATTTCCATCAATTTTTTTCTTGGCACATTCTACATTAAACCCTGCAAATACTGTCTTTGTAAAACTCACAATAAATCCTCCTAATTAAACAGATTCACCTTCCCAAGTTAAGGCAATAACATTATTGGACGCTGGTGGACATCCTGCTGGAACTATTTCTTTTATCCAAATTGCTTGTGCAGCATGTACAGTCGTAAACGTAACAGTGTCCCCTGTTGCCCAAGTTCCCCCCCATCCATCTTTATTAATTGAAAAATAAAAACTGGAACCATTTGCAGGGGCAAATGTGGATGAAATTGTTCCTGTGCCTACTGATCCTGTCACTGCTCCTGCTACAAAAAAGGTTGTTGCTCCAGTAAATGTAATTGTCCAATCTTCTGAAATTGTTCCGATATTATACAAAGAAATTGGATAGGAACTATCATTATAAGTGCCTGCTGAACTAGTTACTGTCCAATTTGATAAAATTGGAGCCAATCTGTCCAAAAGTTTTACAGTACTCACTACTGTATCTGTCGTTGAAAAATTACTATTCAATGTATCTGTTATAGTTACAACGGCATTGGAACCTATCCAAGAAACTCCAGAAATATCATGAAATTCAGAATGAGTAGTGTCACTTAACCGTATTTGTGTATTTGCTTCTCCAGAAAAAATACCAGAGGCTTGCTTAAATTGAACAGTGATTGAAGATTCCCCACTTGCAACACTATTATATAATTTTCCTGCACCACACCAATTTATTTCAGAAGTAATAGTAGATTGAATATCAGTATCATCTCCAAATATAAATTCAAAAAAATCTTCTCCTGAATTTATTGAGGACAAAAAAAGTTTTACATTCTCCAAAACAATATTGGATGGATTTTCATTTTTTATGAAAAACTTCCTATATCGTGTTACACCAGAAGTTCGTTCAGCCGATATTACATTTGGAAAAAGATTATTATTAACCCCAGAGGTTAATCGTGTTACACCAATTTTACCACCATTTGCTGTGGTATCATTGATATATAAAGACTTAAAGAATACGATATCTGTTGGTGAAATAGACATTTATAATGTCCTCCTTTAAACTGTAACCAATTTAGATCGTCGCAAATTTCGAATCAAACCTTCAATTTGGTTGGATTCTCCATAAAGTTTTGTAGATGATCCTCCAACCTTAAATTCAATTACATGAAGTGTTGGTTGGCTAGACAACAAATTCTGTCCAACACTTCCGCCACTTTGAAACTTTGAAGTGATGTTTTTTATAAAATCAGGAACGACCATACCATTCAATTTGGACAAGAGATTCAAACCATATTTCTTTACTGCTTCTTTCCTTAAAACAAACTCCCCTGGTTCAAGCCATGCAGGAATCATGTCACCTCCACCATAGCCACTCAAAGCACCGTTGAACCCTCCTTTTGCAAAACGCCTGGCCATTCCTCCTATAAAACCACCTGTATGTGCTTCTATGCCTTCTGAAGAGCTTCCAGAAGAGCTCTCCGTTCTATAAACCGTAGTGATGGTGTGTGTCACCGAAGTATCATGTAATTGGTTTTGATAATCAATAGCAGAAATCAGTGCATCCAGCCCTGTAACAATAATTGTATAGATAATCGATTTATCCACCAATTCAGACACTTTTTGGAGAATGTCATCAAGAAGAGTTGTAAACTCTTTGGCTATACCATTGTCTGTTCCATTCACATTCATATTCAAATTTACTGAAGTCTCAGATTGCTTTTGGATCTTGTCCAAAAGCTCCATAATTTCTGCTGATCCTTCTGAAAAACTCTTTGTTCCTGACTCAGCTAATTTCATCGAAACTTGAATTGAAAGTTCTGCTTTTCTTTCGGAAACAGTTTTTTGCAAAGCCTCAGCTTTTGCTTTGACCTCATCCAAAGCTTCTGTGGCTTTCTTTCCAGAATCTTTTTCAAGAATCGATATATCCATTTGATTGGACTTACTTATTTCGTAAAATGTGTTCAAGTCCTCCATTGCTTTTTTGGCTTCACCTATAGAATTGACATATTTTGTAATGTCAATCTCCAGCGAATGAGCTTGTTTAATTAAGTTGTCCAAGTTTGTTACTTGTGCACTTACTTCATCCAAACTCTTTTTTGCTTCATCATTTTTCAACTTCATCTCAGTTTTGGACATCTCTGCAATTGATTTTTCAACTTCATCAATATTACTTTTTAATTGATCTATAAGTTGCCTGGAATCTTGCAATTGTTTATTTACCTCATCTTCCTGAGCCTTACCCATTTCTTTTTGTTTTTGATAAATCTCAGCCATAAGGGATATCTGTTCTTTTGTTGTATCCGTTACACTTTTAATAACATTTCCAGCAGAATCTGTAATTTCTCCATGAAGTCCCTTTACCAGATTCTTTGCTGCATCTAAATAGGACATGTCTTCTGTTAATTGTGCCTGATTCATCAATTTATGGATGCGTTTAATTGTTTCAGAATATTTCTGATAATTAGTCATATCCTGAATTTGTAAATCAAACAAATCAGCTTTATATTGATCATCAAGATTTTTGAGTGTTTTTTGAATTGATGCTTTCTTTGCAAACAAAGAATTGTAATGTCCTACTTCTGCCTGATATAAAGATTCAAGGCTTTTTTTCTGTTCCTCAAAAGCCCTTTTTTGCGCCCTAACTTCATTAAACAAAATTGCAAGTCGTTCTTTGGACATCTTTTTTACTGTTTCAGTATTTGCATTTTCTGTTGTTGTAAGTTCAGACTGAATTTGTCTGTTTATTTCAGAAAACATATTGTGAAGTTTATTAAATTCATCAAATTGTTTCTTGGTCAACGCAACTATCGACTCACCAACTGTCGCATAAACTTGATAAAATTTGTCACCAAACTGTTTATAGGCAAGACCTTCATCATCAAGATATTGTTTATTCTTATTAGTTTGCTTAAGGAAAATAAAATTGATTTTATCGGATGTTGCCTCTTGTAAACGAATTTCTTTTTGAGACAATTCATCATATCCAATATAAATTTTATCCAGTTCTTTTTTGTAAAGAACACCTCGTGCTTGAAGAGATCGTTCGGTTTCCTGTGTTTCTTTATAAATAATAGTTTTTAATTTTTCAAATGCTTCTTCTCCAAAAGAAGTAATAGCATCCAGATATTTTATTCTCTCAGAATATTTGGTTTTCAATGCTTGAATTGCCTCGGACGCTTCCACATGGCTTAATTTAATTAATTTTTGAGTAGCAGCATTGGTTATTGTTACCATTTCATCAACATAGGTTTTTCTTACACTTCCTTTTTGTTGTTCAGCTTTCAAAGCATTCTTTTGATTTATATCGATCAATGCTGTTTCAGTTGCAAACCGATCTGAAAGTAGCTTTGTCTCTTTATCATAAGCTGTTTTTATTGCCTCAGCTTCTTTATTATATTTTGACGAAATAACTTCGATATATCCATCATAAGCCTCTTCAAATTTCTTCAGATACATCTCAATCAGTTGATTTTCCTGTTCCAAAATTTTTTGTTTATATTCCAATTCTTTGTTTCTATAAGTATTTATTTTTTCTTCATCTCGTGCATACAAAACTTCTTCTGCTTCCAATTGTTTGGACACAATAGAAAGTTCTTCCTGTAAATATTTCAAACGAGTAAGTTTCTTATCTTCTTCTGATTTGGACATCAAACTACTAATGCTGTTGTTCTGTTTTTCCAAAACAGAAAGAATAGAATTGGACCGAGTTATATAATTATTTAATTCATTGATTCTTGCTCTTTCCTTTATTTTTTCAATCTCCCTTTCTCCATATTCTATAGCGCTTTTTATTCCTTCCATCTGTTTTTGTGTATTTACAGCATTTTGTTTTTGTAACTGTTCAAGTTCCAACAAATAATCTTTATTTATTGAATAAATTGCAAAAATTTGTTTAGTCAATAACTCTTTTTCTCGTTCATATTTTTGCTTGAATGTTTCATTTTCCTTTTTTGAATAATCAGATATCATTTGCAAAGATTTAAGATAATATTTTATTCTAATTGCATGAGAAACTGCGACAAAATCTTCTTCTAACATTACTTTATCAGTAGAAAGTTTACGAAATGCTGCAAGTTCTTCATCCATTTGTCTCAAACTTTTTTGCATTTCAATTTTTTCAAAGATGGTTAATCCAGCCAAATCATCTTTAATTTTTGCTGTGACTTCTTTTCTGACTTGTTGAGATTCTCTACGAAATACAATTTCGTCCATCAATCCTTTTTTTATTTCAGTAAAAGCTTTTGATGTTATATTCATCATTTTCAATTGATTATCGATCATTTCTTCAGTTACATTTTTATTTATGAGAGCATATTGGATAAGAATCTCTTTAGTAGTTTTAACAGCCGCAGCAAATTGCTCCTGGGTTATAGCATTGTTTTCAGTGTTATTAATTAAAGTATGTAACCAATTTGATGTTGTCTGAAGAATTTGGACAAAAAACCCAAATTCACCAAGAACATGATTTCTTAAAATAGTGCCCAAATTATTCAAAGATTCATTGAACTTTAATTCTTCAACCTTTTTCATTACGTCTTTTAATTGGGACAAAGACAGGGAAGCAATATCAAAATTATCAGACATAAGAACAGTATTATCAAAAACTTCATTAAATATAGATGACGTATCTTTCGAAGCAACAGAAACTTTTACTATCTCTTTATACAAAGCCGGAAATTGCTCTTTTAGTTCTTTCAACAAATGGGAATAACTTGAGGACGATTTAATAGATTCCTCTATATTTTGGATAAAGAATTGATATGCTTCTGTATTACCAAACTTCTCATAAAGTTTTCCAAGTGTTTTCGTTAAATCCGTGAAAGACATTTTGGACAATGAAGCTCTACCAGCAGTTTTCGCCAGTTCATTTGCAAAATCAGGATATTTTCCTGAAAGAGAACCCAATAATTTATTGTGTTCTTCTTGTGTTAAATTTAGGTTAGAAAGACCCTCACTAAAAGCCTGCAAAGTAGTTGTTGTTGTGCCATATTGTTTAGACAGTTCAATTAACTGTTCAACTTGCTTCTTAGCATATATTGATAACATCCAAATTGTAGTAGCAACAGTGGTCAAAGCAGCAAGCAACGCTGTAATTGGATGTGGTGTAATAAATGCTGTCATTAAATAATCACCGAATTGCTTTAGATATGTTCCTGTAAACATCACAAAACTCTTTATTTTCAATGCAACTACATTCAATTTATTGATAAATACAGCACCAAGAGCTGTCTCTGAAATGAGTGTAAAAGCTTTGAAGTATAGGATTATCGATGCCAAACCAGCAATAAAATAGGACACAAAACTTGTCGTAAAGAAATTTACAGTCTTAGTCAATATTGTGAAAAATCCTGTTACAACAGAAATTGCCGATTTGAATGTATCTACAAGAAACAAATCCCCTAATGAAACCGCAAACAGTTTAACCTGTGCAATCATATTTTTAAAACGTGCTTCCAAACCATCCATCTGAATTGCAGCCATTTTAGCCGATGCACCAGTTTCATCCAAGGAATCAATTATTTCCCTATATTTTCCAGAAGAATAAGCAGATGAAAGTGCAAGCGCCGCTTGTGCTCCACGCAATCCAAATAATTGGTAAGCAAGTGCAGCATCACCCACAGCTTTTTTGTTTCCGTACATATCTGTGCTTGATTTTACAAGAATCAAACTAAGGTTCTGCAAAGCTCTATCATATCCAACTATTGTTGGATTAAGATCAGACATAGAGATATTCATTGCTTGGAAAGTCTGCCGAAGTTGGATGTTCGGTGCAATGAGTTTGGATATTACGTTTCTAAGGCCTGTACCAATGGTACTGGCCTTCATACCAGAATCTGCAAGCACCATTGCAGATGCTGCAGTTTCTTTTAAGGATAAACCTGCTTGTGCAGCAGAAACGCCAATATAATTAAAAATGGTGCGAAGTTTTTCAATATCCAATTTTGAACGGTTAATTGCTACAGCCATAATATCTGAAATTTCAGACACTTGAAATGCTTCTTTACCAAAAGAAACCATTGTAGATGTAAGCAGATCAACAACGGGTTCCATTTTTTCAAGGGTTCCCATTGCCAAATCCAATGTTGGTTGTAAAGCTTGGATAGATTGTTGGACAGTCAAACCAGCCTGACCCATGATTTTTACTCCGTCCGAAATTTCTTGGATAGAATAAATTGTATTGCCTGAAGCCTTTTTCATTTCTTCACCAAGGCGTAAAACCTCAGACCTTGTTGAACCAGTAATAGCTTGTAAATTAGAAAGAGACTGGTCATAGTTTGCCATTGCAAAAACACCTTCTCGCAATGCAACCGTGACCGCATAAATAGCAGATGCGGCTACAAAATAGGAAACAAACTCCTTCATTTTGGTAATAATTTTGGATAACCACGTCTCTTGTTGTTGAAGAGATTTTATATAGGCTTCATGTGCTTTTTCAAGTTCATTTAATTTTTGTCTGGCTTGTTCATACGTGAGATTTTGCGTTACAAAATCTGTCTGTATTTTCCTTACTTGTGGTCGAAGCTCTTCATATTTTGTTTTTAATTTTTCAACAGCAGTTCCAAGACGAATCGATGCTTCGTTGGACAATCCTGCTCTCTCTGCATAGGCCAACATACTTTGGGATGAAAGATTTGTGGACTCACTAACTGATTTTGTTATTGTTTCCGAATTTCTTAAAGTATTGATTAAAATCTGATATTCTGAATTCAAGCCTGAAACAGTTTTATTATAAACTTCAATATCACCAGTTGTTTGAACATCAACAGCAGCCTTTGACTTTCCAATTTTAACATATTCACCCATTTGGAAAATAAGCTGTTCGGCTGTCCTGGCATACTTCAAATGTGCATCAGAAGAGGCTTCGACTGCACCTCTATTTTCAACTAAATTTTCAGTAGATTTCTTAAAAGTATCAGCATAAACCAATCCATAGCTGCCCAACTTTTGCAATGTTGAATTAAATCCTGATAATTCTTTGTTGAATTCATGTGCAGTTAGACTTCCTGACATCAATTCAGATACAAACTTCATCAGTCCTTCTTTTGAAACATTATAGCCTGAGGCCAAGAATTTCAAAATATTGGACTCTTTTTGTAATTCTTTTGTAAGTTTTCCTTTTTCAGTATTTAATAAAATGGATGCTTCTTTAGTTTGATAAAGTTTATCCTTATGAAAAATTAAACCATTATTAATATCCAATAAATCATTCAACATCTTTCTTTGTGTTTCACGTACTTGTCCAAGAGAATCAGAATATTGAATTATCGATTCTCCCATACTTCTTAACAAAATAGGTTGGTTTTTATATTTATCTGCAAGTGTGACAAAAATATCTGAAAATTTGGCGTTTGCCTGTGTAACACGCTCAAGTTGATGAGTGTATTCATTCATTGTAGTGCCAACAGACTTGGCATTTGGAGATAATGCCAAAAATCCGTTGGACACTTTAACAATTTCCCCATCCATCAAACTAAGAGCTTTTGCTTGTAATTTCGAGGAATTGGCTAATTCAGACTGTGCTGCTTTATAGTTTATTGAAGAATCAGAAACCGTTAAAAGATGCTTATGGACATCCTTTAACGATGCAACATAACGTGATATTTCAGACGTGTTGACACCAAGTGCTTGACCGCCTTTTACCAAAGCATCATAAAAGGACTTCCCTTTTTCAGACGTAGATAAAATCGCACGTCCAAGAACTGTTTGACTTAATGCTACATCAGTAAGACCTGTATTTAATAATTCATTTGCAGCACGAAGATTTTTTTGTGCAGTTGTCGCTTTTTTTGTATTTTGAATCCAATTTTCAATGCTTTTACTAACAAGAGTTTGTTTATCATAAATCCACGTAAGACTGTTGCCTAATTCACCACTAGCAGAGGATATAGCTTGATACTCTTTTTCAAGTTTATTCAATTCAATTACAGAAGTTTTATAAGCTACAGTGCCTTTACCAAAAAGGGTTTGTAATTCAAATAAGGCTTGTTGATAAACAGAAGCAGACGTAGCGGCTTGGGAAAGGCTTTGTTGAGAAGAAGAAATAGCACTACTTGATTGGGCTGCTTTTTGTGCAGTCTGAGATAAGGCTGTGCCTATTATTGTCATCTGTTTTTGAAAAACAGATGCGGCATCTGTGGATGCTGTAAAATTTGAAACAAGTTGATTTAAAGCAGTGGTGAGTTTTCCAAAATCAGAAACAGTTTGAGATGCGACTTTACCTATCGATGCTATTGTCTCTTTTAATTCGATAATACCTTTTAAAGCATCAGCAACATCAGCAGTAAATTTGGTTTCGAGAACATTGTCAGGCATTACTGTCCTCCCTTAAAAAAATTAATAGACGAATAGTGTTGCATCATCTTTTTGGTCAGACGTTCTCGTTCTTCAGTATCCATTTTCTCATAATCTTTTGGATCACGAAACAAGAAATTGGACTCCTGTTTTTTTGCAACTGTCGTCTGTTGGGAGGATATATTTGAATCTACTAATTCATCATCAATTTGAATTCCATGTATGGATGCTTGTATTTTGAGTTTAAGATTTTCACGTTTAATATGAGACTGATACAGAAAAATAAGTTGATCGAATGTCAACCCACCATCTCTAAAACTTTTGAAAACAAAATCATTTGGATGTATCTTGTACACTTCACAAACAACAGCAATGGCCTCCTGAAGGCTTATCCCGGAATCGGTTCTACTTTTTTCTCCGTTTTCTTCAAGAGGCCCGTCAAGTTTTTTGACAAAGGCTCAAAATTTACTTCAATCAAAAGTTTAACAAAATCAATAAATTGTTCATTTGTGATGGTATCCAAAAAAGTATCATTTGATTCTTTTTCATCCAAAACCATTTTCAAAATCATTTGGGATTTTTCTCGAATAAAAGAAACAGCAAAGGAAATGAGACCTACAGTGTTATTCAAAACGGATAGATCTTGTAGACTGACTAAAGCATTAGTAATAATATCACTAAGTTTCAATTGATCGGAAAGAGACATAGGATATACTGTCACTTCACGCAATTCCCGAATTCCAATTTCGATTGTTCTAATTTGTGGATTCAGTTTCATCAAAATCTCTCCTTAAAAGAGTTGATGACGAGGGGTTGTCCCTCGTCATCATTGGAACATCAAATATTATCCCCAAATAATCGTACCAAGTGGTTTTGTGTTCCAAACAGCATTGCCTCCTGAAACTTCCGAGTCTGCACGTTTCGATTCAAACGTGATGGGCACCTGTGCTTCAGATTCAGATTTGAAATCCATTTCAGTAGAAGCTGAAACCTGTGCTCGTGGGAAAATAATGGTCATAGTGTGTATTCCATCAGGGAAGGTATAGACTGCTTCCATCCGAACAAAACTTGGACTTGTTCGGCCACCAAGAGCAATTTCCCCTGAATGTTCAGACAAAGACAAAGAAGTCGGATCGATACCATAAGCCAAAGACATGTTATAAGGTGTCAATTCTTTGAAGGCACACTCAAGAGCAGCCGATTCACGAATAGCTACAACATAATCTTCGAGCAGAGGAAAACCAGATTCTAGTTTATACCAATCAGTTTTACCAGAAAACTTGGTGTTGGCCAATGCACCAATAGAATCGGACGATGTCAGAACAGCTTCACCTGAAGCAATATAAGTTGCTGAAGCACCAACTCGAATTTGGGCAAGACCAAGGGCGATAGTAGAAGTATCCTTTGTTACAGGACCAGTCCTCATAATAAATCCTCCATTTTTTAAAAGAAAGGGGCATGAATATTCTTAGGACACTTTTCCTATTGCGCTTATTTTCCTATAGCCCAAAACAAAATAAAAATCAACATTAGTTTGTTATAATGGAAAAAAATTCAACACATTCCAATGACCACAACTTCTTCGTAAACATTTTATCTTCACGTTTCCATGAATATACATATCAACTGGAACGAAATTCTGTCCGTCTGGACTTTTGCCAAAGACAAAATGCCAAAGCCCGTTGTCCATCCTTTCAATGAGACGTTTCCCACATTTTTCACAACAAACAAATTTTTTATTTTGGTTCATTAGTTTGTAACCATTTTAAAAGAAATTGTTATACGCATATATTTGGACTTGTCTTGATCCGCCAGCATTACAGGACCTTCTAAACAATCATTCGTCAACAAATATCCAATAGGTACTGTTTGATTCGGTTTATCATATACAGGAATTCTTTTTCTTCCATCCAATTGTGTTGAATCGACAAAACTTCCAATTACTGTATCGGTTAAATCATTCAAATCATCCGATTCAAAATCTTCTCTGGACACACAAAAAACATCCATACTAAAATTGGACACAGTGTCCCTGTCAATTGGGTTAAACATAATAAATAACCATCTTGTAATTGTGTCATCAGGAGTCAAAAAAGAATCAAACACCAGTTGAATATGTTTCACATCATAAAGATTTTCAATAAGAAACTTTTTCATTGAAAAAACAAAGTTTGCTCTTTTAGCTGTTGGATCAAGCATTTGCACGATCCCCTTCTTCAATAAAGGAGACAATTTCCTGCAATTTCACAAAGACAGCCTCCTTTTCAATATCCTCAGCTTTTAATTTGGACTTGATAGAATTATAAACAACTAAAATATCTTTTAGTTCTCGTAATTCAAAACTAATATCCGCCATTATGGTGGTTGCATAAATTCTTTTAAGTTCCATATTCAATCATTCCATTTTTTTCTTATTCTTGCTTTTTCATTTGCAAGCATTTTTTTGAACCGATTCTCTTTAAAAGATTGAAGAGCAGGATGAAACAAAGGTCTTGGTGGTTGTGGTCCAAACTTACCTGTCGCAGGACGACCAAACTCCATGAAATAACCATAATCAGCTACAGAAACCTTTTTTGATGGATAGTCTTTTCCCCCTGGCAAAGAAAATATGGATTTATGTCGATATGGCATTACACCTTTGGCAATACTAACCGAGAATCCATTATCAGTTTTTGTAATCTCAAAATTACGATAAAGTGTTCCGTATTGTTTCCAAAAATCTAAAGGAAGTCCCCATGCCGCTTTCCATGCAACATAAATATTTGAAAGAGGATCATAGGACGCTGTAAATTCTTGACTGACAACTGCATGAACAAGGTAAGCACGAAAAGAGCCCGCTACCCTACGAAGGAAAATGTCTTTGATCTCTTTATCGAAGTAGTCCCACACCCTCGTTGTTTTGTAAACAAGGGCATCTACTTCCCTTTTGATAGACTGCATTTGGATAGACATTAGTTATGTGCTCCAAAAACCCACCCATCAAGTCCATTTGTTATTTGATCTTTATGAAGTCCAATCGGCATCCAGTGTCTATCGATTTTAACCTCTGAATGAAATAATCTTGGACACAATGTAAATTTATCAACAGCATCAATTTTGAAAAATGAAAAACACTTATATTGGGTACTCTTTATATAAAAACTAATCGCATCAACCAATTCTTTTTGAAGAAATTCATCCTTCCTCAGAATCAAAAACCAATTTTTTCCTTTGTCATAAGCATTAACTTCTTCTAAAGAATTCACAATAATTATTTTATTGGATATAGATTCTATGGATTTTTCTAAAGACTCCATATCCTCTTTGCCTGTAAAAGAATCAAAAACAAAAGTAATTATTTTCATGATTGATTCCTTATTAAAGAACAAAAGGCTTCAAACACTCTGTCAGGATGTATTTTATTAATACAAGGTTCCTTGCATCCTCTAAAATACCCCCAACAATTGGTCATTCGTTCACAATATTTAAGTTTGTCTGCTTCAAGATTTATAATTTTATTTGGATTACCAACCGGACCAGTTACACGAGCAGGACCAGGACCATAAATAACCACTACAGGCGTTCCTACAGCCCCGGCAAGGTGAGAAGGAAAAGAATCAATAACTATGGCAACCTTTGCCCGTTTCATCACATAGGCGGTCTGATTGAAGTTTAATTTCCCTCTCAAATCTAACGAAACACTTGGGCAAAACATATCATCATTTGAACCAATTTGAACAGTTGGATAAGGAATTCTCTGAACAACTGAATCCATTTCTTTGTAAGTTCGATAAAATTTATCTTGACCAGATGAATGAATAACCACGAAATTCTTTGGTAATTCATATTCAGGTTTTTCTTCTTGGATAAAAAAATCACTTGGTTGGACACCCAACAAAAGATGATACATATCTGAAAGTTTTACATCAAGACTTCTAAATTCTCCCTTTAAAATACGTTCTCCATGTGGATTATAACAAAGTTCAAAATCCTGAAAAACTGATTCACTCCAATCAATCAATTCATCGATATAAGGATTATTTTTTAATAGATCAAAATATTTAGATTGTGTCATATAAATCATCTTTTTATCAGGATGTCTTTCTCGAAGCGCCTTAAAACTTCGAGTTGTCATCAAAACATCCCCAGCAGAAGAATGTTGTGCAAAAACAAAAGCATCAGTTCTTTTTTTCTTTTTAATTATATTGGACAAAAAAGTAGTAATATTATCAGGTTGGTAAAATTCTTTGGTTTTATATGCAATGGTCTCTCGTTCTGTTCGAAATTGTTTTACGTTATCAACAGCCATCACCATAGATTCAACAATAGATGCTTCGCTGCATCCTTTTGTTTGTACCCAAGACTGTCCTTTTTTAGTCATTATCGGTAAAAACTTGGTTTGATCTGGTACAATATATTTTACGCCCGGCAGAGAATTGTAGTCATTATGGGCAGTTGTTTTTGAAATAATAGTAGGTGTCCCACAAAGTAAAGATTGGATAACTGTCCAAGAAAGACCCTCTTGATATGAAATATTCAGATAAAAATCAAAGGAGGAATAAACCTTCGGCATCATATCAAAAGACAAAAAAGACTTTGGTTCACGAACAAAAAGCACACCGTCCGGAAAATCCAAATCTTCAATATATTGCTTTAAATTATAAACACCTTCATCAAGATTAACATGAAAGTAAAGATGAACATTTTTACGAATATTGACTAACTGTCTAAAAGCAAGTAACAAAGTTTGTGGATCTTTACGAATCTGGTTTCTCGCTATAAATCCAAACAAAACAGCATCATCTTTAATTGTAGGAAAAATCCTATGTCTAATTTCAAGACGTTCTTTTTTAGACATAGGAACAAATTTATCAATATTAGTCATTGGAGGTCGGAAAAATGATAAATTCTTTAATTTGCCGTTTAAAATACTGTATCCAAATTTTGAATATACAGCCACATGATCAAAAAAACCAAGATATGTAATCCAATCTTGTCTAATATTAGGCAAGTCATAAGGAACAATGCCTATCCAACGAAAATGTTTTTTTCGTCGTAGATCATTGATCTCATCGAAAACAGCTGCATATCTCCAAAAATCAATTCCAACAAAAACAAGTGCTGATACATTGGAATTTGTTAAAACATTGATTAGTTTTTTTGTTCCCCAAACATCCTTCTCTGATCCAGAAGAAAGTATATTAAGGGGCAGAAATGTAGTTGGTGGGTTATAAGTATGGACATCACATGGGCAAAAAACTGTGGGATCAAAAACAGTCTGGTCCAATTTTTCCAAAATGGATAACATCATTAAACTATTTCCGGTAAAACCGAAAGGGTGTTCTCCTACAAATAGGATTGCATTTTTTTCCATAATTTCCCCCATTGAGGATTAGTTTATCTTGTATCATTATTAAGTATTGCTAAATCAACATCTTTAAAAACATTCTTAAAAACTTGTGAAACTTTGTAGGATTTTCCTGAATTAACTACATAACGATCACGTTCTTCAATGCCATAATTGGCAGACAAAAACAATTGACTCTTGGTTGTTGATTTATCTCCTATTGGTGGTATAGGCAAATCCTCTGGACTTAAATCATTCTCAGTCAATAAAGCATAAACATTGGTGTATTTTTGGACAAAAGTTGGAGATTTTCGCATAGTTGTTCTGTCCCAAGATTCTCCTGACATTGTCTGCAATTCACCACTGACATTACATTTGTAAAAAGAACAGTTATACTTGATTATTTCATCTTCAAAAAATATTGGTATGCTGCTTGTGGTAAGATACGGTGTACCGTGGATTGAAATCACGGTTCCTGATTTAATTTTAGATTGATAATTGATCTGTCCTTCAATAAAAAACTCACGAACAAATGGACGAGTGGCTTGAGAATTGGTTTTGTAAAAGATATTTTCAGAGCCAGAAAAAGAAAAAGAATCTTCGCCAGAATTATAAACTTGGATAGACACACTTGTGCCAAGTTCATCCAATGCTTCTTGTATATCTGGCCCAATGGTCATACAACTGCCTTATAGGTTATATCTTTACCAAGGTAATCATAAACAAAACCAGCATCAAATTTCATTCCACCACAAAGGTAAGCTGCAATCTTCGAATCTCCAAAAAGAGAAGGATTTTCTTCAATAGCTTTTTCAAACTGTTCATCCATCAATTTGATTAAGGACATATAATGATCAAATCGTTGATTTAGATTTATCTGTTCATACTTAAATTTATGAGCACTTTCCGATAGCAGATAGAAAAACAAATATCTTTTAGATCTGTTTTTCAACCACAAAATTTGAAAAGCATCATCAGTCGGAAGAGAAAACCCTGTCTCTCTAATAGCATCATTGATAGAATTATTAAAATCATTATCAACAAGTTTAGAGGACAGGGATTTAACCTCTAATTTTAACAATGTCACAAGATCGTCAAATGTCATTTACGTTTTTTGCCAATTCTTTTCTTGGATAATGACAAATCATCAGGCAAAACAGATGTGACAGAGGTTTTCTCTACTGAAGGTTCCTCTTCTGCAAAAATTCTGATGTGTTCTGAATTAAAGGCAATCTCGTCCAAAACGTCTTTCGAAAAAGGGGGATAAAGAACCTCCCCCTTGAGATAAACCTTATCTTTGAATTTCAGTGTCACAAGGAATTCACATCGACTGATTGTCTTAGCCATAAATCACCTTTACTCAACCGTGAGGATATAAACAGCATCATTTTGATAAAGAACAGGCAGACCTTTATCTTGAACACGAATATAAATACCCTCAGGGTCCCAAATTTGATTAGAATCAGCCTTCAAACCATACTGACGATTCAAACCAAAGGGAGCTCTCTTAAACTCAGCGATTTTCTGTCCTTCCACATTCGATGCAAACATCACGAACTTGTTATCATCGATGAAGTTTTTCCGCATAAAAACATAATCCTCACCAGAACGATAATTGAATGTAGGAGCAGAAGCTACAACAATAGTATTAGTCTCATTTGTTACCGAACTAATAACTCTGTCCTCATATGTTCCAGCAGAAACATCTACAAACCGAAGCGTACCACCGGCAACAAAATCCGAAGAATCTTCAACGGTAAAGGACACAGTAGAAGAGCCAGTAATTGCCGAAGTCAAATAAGACCGTGCTTCAAACTTCTCATCATAAACAAGAATGTTCGGAATGTTGAGCAAACTTGCAATAATGTTAGTATTGACACCAACAATCGGATTCCTGACTCCGCTAAACAAAGAACCATCACCGAACATGTTTTTCTGAAGAGTTTGTCGAATGGTCGTGTCATTCGCAAGATACTTTAAAACAGTAGATGAACAAATAGCGTAATCAACATTGCCGCCACAAGCATCCGAAATAACTTGCTTGCCATCCATAATATCACCAAGGATGTCTTTGTTAGTACCAGTACCCCATTTGTAATTGGCGGCCAAAGTAACCTTATTGGCATTAGGAAGTCCATAATCAACATTGATTTTGGTTCCAGAAGCAGTGCTATACGAAAAAGAACCGTCAAAAAGCATCTTTGCGAACATCCACTCTTTTCGGCGCATGGCCCGATAAGTCAATCGGGCTGTTTCCTTAGCAAGAGTGATTTTTGATTCTTGATACTGCTCTACCGTACCAAGTTGACGAATGTTGTTCAAGAATTCTTCGTCAAAATACATTTTCTCTTTCCAAAAAGCTGCTTCTGCTGAATGAGTTGCAAATCCAACAGGAGCAGTCTCAGGAGCAATTGAACCCGGTGGGACAAACGGAGTCATGCCACGGGTTCCTTCTTGGGACTCCCACTTAATAATATTGGACGGAGAATCTGTTTCAGGGAAAAGATTCATCAACTGAAGATTCGGAGGAGCGGTAAATTTGGACACAAGCCCCTGCAAAACCTCAAGCCTTAGTTCCGGAACATCACTTTGTCCTCTTGGCATAGCTGTTCACCACCTTTCTTATTTCATGTAGGCATACTGACCAAGAACAGTAATGCCGAGTGTAGATGTAGATGTAGCGTCATTGTTTTCAAGGGAAGCTCTATAAAGGACACAATTCCCAAGAATCAACATACTGTTTGCCTTCCAAGCATTCACACTTACACCAGTATCTACTGATTTCTCCAGAATTCCTACTGCTATTGTAGCACCCTCTGTATAAATATGGGCGAATTGGTCAGTTGTAAAGATGGTAGTAAGATTATTTGTTACAGTAATCATGGCTCGATTAGCAGACAGAGTAATGGCAGTAATGGCACCAAGGTTCTGAGAGGCATTTGCATTATCTACTACAACTACATCATCCCCTACTGCAAACTTATAACTGTCTTCAATCGAAATATAAATCGAAGTTTCTCCGCTCATAGTATCTGCAACAAGATATGCACGACCAGGAGCAAATTCATTTCCAGTAATTGCTGTTGGTTCATAGGGGACAAAATAGCCCTGCCGAAGTGTGGAAGCTGAAGTGTTTTTTGCCAAAATAGTCCCAGCAGGAACAACCCCAAACCCTCCAGAAAGAGTTACAGGAATTTTCAAAGCCGCATCAGGATTAGAGTAATAAAGAACCCTATAATCCGGACTTTGGATTCCTCTATTTAAACGGGGAGAATCCATATATGTCACCACCTTTCATTATTTAATTCCAATAAGAGATGCAAGTTCAATAACAGTCTGATCAATCGATGTTTTGTCACTGTTTTTAGAAAATCCAGAACCAATCACAGGGGACGCAGAAGGAATGAGTTTTTCCCAATCTGCGATTTCGGCATCAACTGCCTTGGCGAAATTTTCCACATCAAAAATTCCATCCTTAACAAAGTCTGAAGATACCACGTGTTTGGTAATTTTTTTGTGGATATTTTCACTGAGTGAGGATGCCGCAAGCTTTTGTGCCCAAATGGTTTCAGCTTTGAGGATAATTTCCCTTTCCGCACGAATCATGTCCTTCTTTTCGAGTTCAAGAACTTTCTTTTCACTCTCTTGAAGTTTGACTAAAAGTTCAGTGATATTCTTTTCCATTTCATCCTTTTTGGAAATTTCTTTGGACAATTCAGTTTTGACTTCCTCCTGAATTGCCTTTACCAAATCAGGATATTTATCCTTCAATTCTGCAATATCCATATTTACATCGTCCTCCTTTCTTTTGTGTACTTCATTAAAACTCAATTCGATTTCTTCATTCGATTTATTTACCATTTCGGACACCGAGGATGATGTGTTTTCGTCCCATCCAAACACACAAACCGATGCCTCTTTATACAAGGATTTCCTAATAATGGTACCCGGCCCCTTAAACGAATACCCATTCACCATAGTTTCAACATCATCATCGAGACGTTCAATTGATATTGGACTAATGGAAATACTTGATTGGAAAGGGAACCCTTGTTTTGATAGCGAAGAAAATTCATTTGCTGCAGGCGTATCTACAATAAAAGCTGTCTCTGGATCAATTAAAACACCTTCATTTGAAATAATAGGTTTACCAGAAAAGCCAATTTTTCGTGAAGTATCGTGATTTTCAAGAATTGGAAACTTATCTCCTTGTGCTTCAATTCCAGTCAAATCAATAACCAAATCACCCCAATACCAATGATTCTTAATAACTGCTCCTGAATAGACTTTCATATTCAGTTTTAATTTTTTGGACGATTCTTCACTTTGCTGCTCTTCCAACAATGCGAAACATCCAATATCAGAAAAATATAAAGCATTACGTGAAATCTTCTTTTTTTTCAGCATAAAATGTTCTCCTTCCTATTGGATGCTCCTATAATTAAAAATTCAAATAATGTCAAGTAGTTTTATTTTTTGGTATAATTTTCTTTTTTACAATTGGTTTTTCTTGTTCTTGAATATTTTGTTCTTGAGTATTTTGTTCTTGAGTATTTTGTTCTTGAGATTTTTGTCCAATAGAAGCAGCTGCAAGATCAGCTTCAATAATCAATTCAGGATAACGTTCATCTTCCGTTGCTTTTCTAAGACGCATCCTTCCATATCCACCAATACCAATTCTTTTTGCCAATTCAGAATTTGGAATTCCAAGAGAAGCAGACATATTTCCGTGCTTAACACCAAGCATGGCTTTTGCTCGTGCTTCCAAATCAATTGTTTCAGACATTGGATAGGTAACACCAATCAAGAATTCTGGACGTTTTTTGACTTTTTTGAAAATAGGCTTCTTTTTTTCATCGAATCCAACCGCCTCTTTCACAGAAAAAGTTTCTGGAAATTTAGTCAATTTAGATCGAAGAAAAAAAATACTCCCCCAAAAATCAAATCGTAGGAAACGATCAAAGAAAGAAACTTCATCAGAAGTTCTATCAGACATCGGGCCTCGTGAAGCCTTAACCGAGGCAAAGGTTCCATTAGATGATCCAGTTAAAACATCTTCAGGCTCATTCAAACCCGAAGCAATCATTTGCATAATATCGGTATCAGTATCAGTAATTGATGGTAAAGAGGGTGATTTAACATCAACAGTTATTCCCGGAGGAAGAACAAGAGTTCCTCCGGGTGTTTTTTTGGATAAAATTCCGGTTTTTAGTCTCTCTTCATCAGACAAAGCTGCCCATTGTTTATATGCTTTTACATCAGCAAAAGAGAATACCCAAACATAACTCCCTGCTGATTTTTTATGATCAATTTCAAATTTTTTAAGATTTTCGTAGTGATTCATCCATTCAAGTGTGGTTCTCAAAAAGGAAAAGTTTCGTTTTTGCAAAAATCCTCTATCCCAAGCAATAATAAAACGATAGTATCCATTAAATTGTTTAAATTTTCTATTTGTCGTCAGGCTATAGTCTTGACCAGTATTGCTCCAGTATGAACTTTTTTTGGCAATTGAAAGTAGATCAGGGTATCGTGCGATATTGATGCTTGGTATTTGGACAAATTTGTTTTTCGTTAGTGGTTCATCAGAAGGCAACTCAATATTATAAAATAGTGGAAATGTGGATTTAGTTGGATGGAAGATGATCCCAGAGTCGTATGAACCACATCCTTTAATCATTGTAGGATCAATAAAATCGACTTCTATGAATCCATCTTGGTGGCAGGATAAACAGAGGAACAACTCGCCTTCAATATTGGAACGTCCAACAAATTTTGGCCAAAAATTATATAATCGGTTTCTTGGATCATATTCGATTTCGTCTATTACGTCTTGAATTTCTTTAATATCAGATGTTGTTTCAAATCCAAATCCGGTTAGGCGTCCAACCAATCCCCGAACTGATGTGTTCATTTGTGGGTTTCGGCAAAATTTCTTCCAGCACTCATCTTGTAGAATACGTCGTTTTTCTGAATCGTCAGTGTCAATAGTGTCAATAAAAGAAAAGCCGTCAGGATCAGTTCCCACATCATTCGTAGAATACTGCCAGGGCATTGAGAAATCTTCTTTGGATAAATGATCTTTGTTCTTCATATTTCCTCGTTATAAGAAATTTTTAAATTCATAAGAAGTATTTTCTTATAATTTTTGATAAAAATCAAGGCATTTCATTTAAAAAAGTATTAAAATGAGGGTATTTTGACAGGAATATAATAAATTTTGATTTATTCGTATCCAAAAAAGGTAT
>DYLN01000168.1 GCA_020722085.1 Melioribacter roseus | reverse complement strand
AGAGATTGAGTTGAAAATACGAAGAAGGATTCTACTCATGTAATCCTCCGGTGTCTTAATTCCAATAAAAAATTGGAATAAAATGTTTAAATAGTCAAGAAGGATTTTATTTTAAGAGCACAATTATGATAAAGCAAGTATTGTTCCACCACGATTAATCGATCTAAAAATGCCAAACGAGATTTTACTGCTCCTCCCACAGGTAAATTTTATCTATATTACCGGTAATTTTTGCTGATAGTTACAAATACAAATTGGAGATAAAACTACTTGCTTTTTATAAAAGATCTTTGGTTCACAATTTTTCAAACAAATTTACCATTTCAATTGCCGAAAGTGCTGCGTCCCATCCTTTGTTACCAGCTTTAGTACCTGCTCTTTCAATTGTCTGTTCAATATTGTCTGATGTGATAACACCAAAGATCACCGGAACACCGGTTTCAAGTCCAACAGCAGCAATTCCTTTTGAAACTTCCGCCGCAATATATTCAAAGTGAGGGGTAGCTCCGCGGATAACAGCACCTAAGCATATAATTGCATCATACTTTTTTGAAGCTGCTATTTTTTTAGCTGTCAAAGGAATTTCAAAAGCACCAGGAACGTAAATTGTTGTAATATTTTTTTCATCCGCACCATGTCTTAATAAGCAGTCAATTGCGCCGGAGTGCAGATTTTTTGAAATCATTTCGTTGAACCGGGAAACGATTATACCAAATTTCTTTCCCGATGCAGATAATTGTCCTGCAATAAAATTACTCATTTGTGCTCCTTTTCGAATGATGAATGAGCCAAAAGACAAACAAAGGCAGGCTCATGTATCTTTTTTAAGAATTAAATGACCGAGTTTCTCGCTTTTTGTTCGTAAATATTTTTCATTCACTTCATTAGGGTTAATTTCTATCGGAACACGTTCGACAATTTGAAGATCATAACCTTTCAAACCAATAATTTTCATGGGGTTATTTGTCATCAGGCGTAACTTTCTCAAGCCTAATTCTTTCAATACCTGTGCGCCTATTCCATAATTTCTAAGGTCCGCTTTAAAACCAAGCAATTCATTTGCTTCGACAGTATCTTTACCTTTATCCTGCAAATCGTAGGCAAAAATTTTATTAACAAGCCCGATACCGCGGCCTTCCTGTCTCATATAAAGTACAACACCCTTACCTTCTTTTTCAATCATCTGAAGTGCCTTGGTAAGCTGGTCACCGCAGTCGCATCTTTTCGAACCAAAAACATCGCCTGTAAGGCATTCGGAGTGAACACGGACGAGTGTCGGCTCTTCATCTACTTTTCCTTTAACAATAGCAACGGGCGTATCTTCCGGGTCGATCAAACTTTGAAATAAATGCAGTTTAAAATTTCCGTACTTTGAGGGGAAATTCACAGCAACAAGTTCTTTAACTAATTTTTCCTTTTTTCTTCTAAACTCAATTAAATCTGCAATAGTAATTATTTTCAGGTTATGTTTAGCGGCAAACTGAAGCAGTTGTGGAACGCGTGCCATAGTTCCGTCTTCAGCCATAATTTCGCACAACGCTCCTGCGGGAGATAAGCCAGCAAGTGTCATTAAATCTACTGCGGCTTCGGTATGACCGGCTCTTTTCAGTACGCCGCCTTTTTTCGCGATGAGAGGAAAGATATGACCCGGTCTTGCAAAATCCCCAGGCTTGCTCTCTGCATTTGCTACTGCTCTGATTGTTTTTGACCTGTCGTAAGCAGAAACTCCGGTTGCTGTGCCTATCTTATAATCGATTGTAACAGTAAACGATGTTTGATTTAATGCGGTGTTATCGGTAACCATCAATTCAAGATTCAATTTCTTGGCTTTTTCTTCATCGATAGCAACACACAGTATCCCGCGGGCTTTACTCGTTATAAAATTAACGTCAGCTGGAGTGATTTTTTCGGCAGAGATTATTAAGTCACCCTCATTTTCACGATCTGGATCGTCAACCACAATTACCATCTTTCCATTTCTAAGATCTTCGAGAGCTTCTTCTATTCTATTAAAATTATACATTGAATCCATTACATCAATTCCTTTAGTAATTAAAAACCTAATTCTGTCAAGCGATCTTCCCATGAGATGGCTTTTTTTACGGGCGGTATCAGTTCTGAAATTTCTTTCTTCGAGGAATTTTTATTCAGCAAAAGTTTTTCCAAGTATTTAGCCAAAATATCTACTTCAATATTCACATCATCACCTGCTCTTTTTGATTTCAAATTTGTATGGTCATAAGTGTACGGTATTATTGAAATTCTTATCCGGTTTCCGTTTACCGAAGCCGTTGTTAAACTTATACCGTCGACAGCAATTGAACCTTCTGCAATAACATATTTCAGCAGATTTGCAGGAAGCTGTATATCCAAATAATAATTTTCACCGGCTTTTGTTAAAGCCGTAATTTTCCCTATTCCGTTTACATGACCAAGGACAATATGACCACCAAGCCTATCCGAGAGCCGCAGAGCTCTTTCCAAATTTACTATCTCGTTCTGTTTAATTTTAGAAAATGTTGTTTTATTCATCGTTTCGCCGACAGCCTCGACCCAGAAACTATTTTTCCCCAATTCAACGACAGTTAAACAAACTCCATTTACAGAAATCGAATCGCTAACAGAAAGCTCTCTCTTTATTTCTTTCCAAAAGGGAGACGTTTCAATTCTTATTCGCTTACCGTCTTTAAGAGGCTTGACGGCGGAAATTTTACCTGTTTGTTCAATTATTCCCGTAAACATGACGCAAATTTAATCATTTAATTGTTGTTAAGTTATCCAAATAGGGTTGATAAAAGTGAATTTTTCGTCATCGCCCAGTTTTTCTACGTTGGTCAATTTTAGTTCTTTTTCGTTAAAACTTTCAAATGCTTTCACTCCGCCGGGCAGCAGAATAGGCGATTTCAATATAATAATCTCATCAAATAGTTTTTCATTATAAAATTGGGTAAAAATTTCTCTTCCGCCTTCCACAAACAACGAGACGATTTTTTCCCCCGCCAATTTTTTCAAAATTAATTTTAAGTCAATTCTTCCGTCTTTATCGGAAGAAAGTTCAAACAGTTTGATGCCCAATTTCATTAGATAATTTTTCTTTTCTCGGTCCGATAAGTAAGAGGTAACTATCCATGTTTTTTCTTTTTCTTTAGAAAAAATTCTGGCATTTAAGTTTACATTCAGATTGCCGTCTAAAATTATCTTAATCGGATTTCTTCCTTCAATAAAACGAACGTTCAGAAGAGGATCATCAATATTTACTGTTCGTGCGCCTACAAGAACAGCATCAAATTTTGCCCTTTGTTTATGAACAAACAACCGTGACAGCTCTCCCGAAATTTGAGTTCTCTCGCCCTCTTTTGCGGCAATTCTTCCATCGTATGATTGAGCAACTTTTAATGTAACATAGGGAATATGTTTTTTGATAAATTTGAAAAAGAATCTATTAAGATATTTCCCGTCTTCCTCTTTTATTCCATATTCAACCGTTATTCCGGCACTTTTAAGTTTCTCTAACCCTTTTCCGTCAACAGCAGGATTCGGATCAATATTGCTGATAACCACTCTTTTAATTCCACTTTTAATTATTAAAGGAACACACGGCGGTGTCTGTTTATTTGTATGACAGCAAGGCTCAAGATTACAATAAAGTGTTGAGCCCGTCAAATCCTCTTTGGCATTACGAATAGCCAAAGCTTCAGCATGAGGCATTCCGTATTTTTCATGCCATCCTTCAGAAATTATTTTGTCTTCTTTAACTATTACAGCACCAACAAGCGGGTTTGGACTAACATATCCCTCCCCTTTTACAGCTAATTCAAAACATCGTTTTATGTAAGTTTCATCGGGTATTTTGTTCATTTCTATAAAAGAATATTTCTGTAAAGAAAAAATTATTTCAATATTTTTATTATCTAATTACAAAAATACAGTAATCCATGAGAAAATTATGCAGATAAAAAAATGAACTGAAAGGGAAAGATAATGAAACACTTATTGGGAGCTCATACATTAGTGTCGGGGGGTCCCGCTTCTGCAATAGTTACTGCTGAAAAACTCGGATTTACTGCTATACAAATTTTTACAAAAAATAATAATCAATACTTTGCAAAAGACCTTACCGAAAAACAGATTGATGATTTTAAGAATAGCCTTTCGGCATCTCATATTAAATTTGTTGTCTCCCACGATTCCTACTTAATTAATCTTTGCTCTAAAGATCCATCTATGCTAAGCAAATCAAGAGAAGCTTATTTCAAGGAATTGGAAAGATGCGAGCAGCTTGGAATTCCACATTTAAATTTTCATCCCGGTGCTCACGGCGGACAGGGAGAGGAAACGGGGATAAAATTAATTGCAGAGTCTCTGAATATTGTTCACCAAAAAACCAAAGGCTACAAAACAAAAAGCATGCTTGAAGCAACCGCAGGACAAGGAACCGCCCTTGGCTACAGATTTGAACAACTGCGAAAAATTATTGATTTAGTCGAAGAGTCTGAACGAATGAGTGTCTGCATCGATACAGCTCACATCTTTGCCGCCGGCTACGATATAAAAGATTCAAAGCAGTATAAAAAAGTAATAAAAGAATTTGATGATATTATCGGACTGGAAAAATTACAGTGCATTCACATGAACGACAGCAAAAAAGAATTGGGCAGCCGCGTTGACCGCCATGAACACATTGGAAAGGGATTTATCGGCAAAGAAGGTTTTACAAATATTATGAACGATAAAAAACTGGAAAGAGTACCAAAAATATTGGAAACTCCTAAGGAAAAAGATCAAAAAGAAGATTTGATGAATATAAAGGTGCTGCAGAGCCTGGTGAAAAGATAAATCTCGTTTTGAACTAATTATTTAAGTTTTATAATTTTTGCTTAACATAAAATCAAACTAATAAGAAAGAATATAGGAGATGCCCGAATTAACCAAAAGATCATTACCGGTTGCGCCGTCTATGGAGCCGGTAATGAACCTGATAAACTTTTATAGAGACAATGCTTTCTTTAACCCAAATTATGCAATAGGATTCGAAACTTGTCCCACTTCTTAAAGGAAAAGTAACTGTGTCCTTATAAAGAAGAACAGAAATCAGATTCTCACCTTTCTAACCCCGATTAAAAACATCGGGACAGGCATCTCGCCTCGCAAAGCGAAGCGGAGCGGGCGGGACAAGCCCCGATAAAAAGCCCCGATAAAAAACATCGGGACAGGCATCGGGACAGGTGCGTAAATCATAATATATCATTAACAACAAAATTATTTCGTTCTATTTTTGGCTTTATTTGTCATTCTATCCATAAAGTAATAAGGTCGGGTTTTAGGAAGGTAATGCAGTCTTACTAAGGTTCAATTGCTGCCAAGTACGTATAACTGTTGTAATTATTTGGGATTAACACAATTTAGAATTGTTATAATTCATCCTCTACAAGGATGTTTGGTTTGTGGTGTTAAACTTATACTACTATAATAAAACTTCTACGAAGTTTTTTCTACCGACCTTATAGAGGTCATATTAT
>DYLN01000167.1 GCA_020722085.1 Melioribacter roseus | reverse complement strand
ACAATGTTCAATTGCTCTTGAATATTGAGAGTTGAGAATTGGATATTGAACATTTTATTGTTGTTGAAGTAGACGAGTTAGAAGTCGTTGTGCAAAATGTAATTTTCTAACGCATAAATTAGGATCAACAAACATACCGTAAGTTATTTTACAAAATCCTCCAAGCAATTTTATCCCCTTCTTTAATTCCGTGTCTGTCACAGTAGCCAGCATTAACTTCAATTACATATTTTGCGGGTTTTACCGATGGATATGACTGGTCGGAATAGGGTGTAGTATTTTTTTGAATCTTCACAATTTCCATACTAGCGTTTACAAATATCATATCAAGTGAAATAATTGTATTGTGCATCCAGAATGATTGCTGACCCTCTACGGGAAAAATAAAAAGCATTCCTTGATTTTCAGCCATTTTGTTTCTATACATTAAACCGAGTTCTCGTTTTTCATCGGTGTCAGCAATTTCAATATCAATTTGGGAAATAAAAGTGTCCTTAGGTGTGGTGAAAGATAATTCCCCGTTTTTCTGGAAAGAATACGCTGTATAATTACCAACAGCATTTTCAAGCGCATCGTTTGTTGCGGATGGTTTATTCATAATTAATTGAAATAAAACAAAGTAAATAACAAATGCTAATAAGATTATTCCCGCTCCGGCTTGCAAAAATAAATTTTTCTTTTTGACCGGTTTCTTTGATGTTTGCTTTTTATTTTTCGGCATTCAATTGTAATAATAAGTTGAAAAATTGTGTGTTAATTTAACAAAAAACGCACGAATATTATGACTCATAAAATTATACGAAGAGAAAAAATAACATTAAACAGCATTCAACGAAAAATGATTGCAAGCGGCTGGGGCAAAGAAACTCTTGAAAGTAGTACTACTGAGAAAATAACTTATTTATCCGATGGATTAAAAGTGAACGGCTATCTTGCTTATCCAAACGATAAATCGAAAAAATATCCTTGTGTAATTTGGTGCAGAGGAGGAATCGGCAGCAGCGGAGCAATTGATGAGTTTAATGCAAAAGGTATTTTCGGGCAAATTGCAAGCTGGGGTTACGTAGTTTTTGCATCTCAATACAGAGGAAACGCCGGCGGAGAAGGCAAAGACGAATTCGGCGGAAGCGATCTAAATGATGTATTAAATTTGATTCCGCTTGCAGAAGAAATTGAATTTGCAGATAAAAACATTTGGGGAATTGAGGGCTGGAGCCGGGGTGGAATGATGACTTATCTTACGTTAACGAGGACAAAAATTTTTAGAGCTGCAATTGCTATCGGAGGAATTGCAGACCTCAACTGCAATTCTCATGAAAGTACTTTTATGAAAAACCTTTATGAAATTACTATGGGAAAAAGCGGATCAGAAAATTTTAAGAAGGAATGCGAATCCAGATCAATAATAAATTTCCCGGAAAAACTTTCCGATACAACTCCAATTCTTTTGCTCCACGGCACTGCAGACGAAAGAGTAAAAGTTCATGATTCAATCGAACTGGCAAAAAAATTAAAAGAGTTAAACCGCCCGCATAAATTAGTACTGCTGGAAAACGGCGACCATTTCCTAAAATCACACAGAAAAGAAGTAAATAAGTTGAGAAAGGATTGGTTTGAAAAACATCTGATGAAATTTATATCTGTTGTGGGACTACTTTATACATGTTCAGTTCTACTTTCCTTTTAGAATTTTCAAAAATTAGTAAAATTTTTTTCTTGCCGAGTAATGCGTTAGGAATAAACAAAACATTTTTGCCGGGGTAAATAGTTTTGGGGATTTCAATACTTTTATCGTCGGATGATATTTTAATTCTTTCTTTTTTCTTAGAGAAGAGCAATATTTTTGAGCTAGCATCTGTTCCTTTTACAAGAACCGGATTTTGTAATATATCATCCATGCTTGCAAACACAGCCAAGTTATTAAATTTTATGTTAACGACATTTGACGCCTCAAGACTTTCATTCCATAACCGGTTGAGTGATTTAAGCGTGAAGTAGTAATTTATTTTTTTCGGATTCTTGATTCCAAGCGAAACGGAATTTTTGTTTGATTCAATAATATCCAACAAATAGCCGGGGTCCGTTTTCGAACCGGATGAAGGCAAATTGTAAAGAGCATAATAAAGAGTGCTGTCAAACACAGAACCTTTTTTATTTTCCCATGAAAGTGTGATTATACCCGGATTATTTTTTGAATTAACAAATGTCAGATTATACGGCGCCGTTGGTAAATTCCCGTCAAGCCAGGCCATTTCAGCTGGGAAAGTTTTATAAGCAAACGTTTTGAAATTATAATCCTTTATATTCGAATACCGGAAAAAACTAACTCCGTCGCAACCTAATGTTCTAACGTATGAGACAAGTTTATCAAGCTGCTGTTTCACGTTTTCCTTGTATGCAGCAATACCAATTATTACACTCCGGTTGAAGTTATTGTCTGCCCAGTCTTTAGCGACTTTTATAAAATCCGGTTTATCATCAATTCCCCAATAAACCTGAGGAACCAAATAATCCACTATTCCTTCAGCAAGCCAGCTTCTTGAATCTTGATAAATCTCGCCGTACCCTTCAAAATTATAAAACCCGTTTTTATTCTTGTAAACACCCACAGGTGCCGCGCCTATTTTTACAAAAGGTTTTATTGATTTTACTTTTTTATAGACTAATGCAACGATGTCGGTTATATTATCTCTTCTCCAGTCGTCTTTCGGTCTGCCGTTACCGTAAAGTCCGTAAGAAAAATCGTCGTCAAAATTCTTTCCCGGGTAACGGATATAATCAAGCTGAATTCCATCAACATCATACTTCTCTGCAATCTCGGAAATCAAATCTGATAAATATTCTCTCACTTCCGGCAAACCGGGATCGAGCCAATAACTTACGCTGCCGCCGTTGTTATCTTCAACAACCCATTCCGGTTTCCTCTGCGAAATATGATTTGGGTCTTTTATGATGTAAGTTTCTGTCCCAGAGAAACATCTTACTACATTTACCCATGCGTGAACTTCAAGACCTCTTTTATGAGCCTGCTCAACTGCAAAAGCGAGGGGATCGTACACCGCATCCCCGTTTACTTTTCCGGTTACATATGGTGAAAGAGGCTCGAAAGATGATCTGAATAAAACCGTCCCGCTGCTTCTTACCTGAAAATAAACCGTGTTTAAGTTTTTTGATTTGATGTTATCGAATATTTTGCTCAAAGATTCTTTCTGTTTATTCTCATCGTACGTGGGCGGGGGCCAGTCGAGTCTGAAATTTGTTGATACCCAAACCGCTCTGGTTTCTCTTTCAATCTGCGGATACAAAATTGAAACAGACAGCGCAAAAATCAGTACAGTAGATTTTATTTTCATGCCGTTAATAATTTGATAGGTCAGTTGAAATGCCGAATCCCTTTTTCAATTGCAAAAAGTATATCGTCTCTTTTCGCTTCAATATCTACTAAAATTTTACCAATATCTTTCGTTAAAACAAAATGGATTTTCCCACGCCTGTTCTTTTTATCGGTAAACATTGACTCATACATTTTTTCTTTATTTATTCTGCGAAGCGAAACGAACTTTTTCAGTCCGAGTGGCAGCAGCAAAAATTCGTTCAACTGCTTTTCGCTAATAATTCCAAGTTTATTCGACAAATAAAATGAGCAGAGGAGTCCGGCAATTACTGCCTGCCCGTGTTTAATTCTATAATTCATTGCCGACTCAATTGCATGAGCAAATGTGTGTCCAAGGTTCAAAATTTTTCTCAGTCCGCTTTCTTTCTCGTCGGATCTTACGACTCCAGCTTTAAATTTCACCGAAACTGAGATCAAATTAACTATTTCATCTTTAGACAGTACCGGCACTTTACTTCCGATTTTGCTCACATAATCAAAAAATTTTTTGTCTATCAAATAAGCATATTTTACTATTTCACCGAAACCGCAGATCAATTCTTCGTCAGGCAGTGTACCAAAAAAATTTGTATCAATTAAAACCAGAGAAGGCTGGTAAAAGGCACCGATTTGATTTTTATAATTTTGAAAATTTACACCGGTCTTGCCGCCTACGGAACTATCGGCAGCAGCAAGAATTGTCGTGGGAATTTGAACATAAGGAATTCCACGCATGTAAGATGCTGCTGCAAAACCAGCTACATCACCTGTAATTCCGCCGCCAATAGCAATTAGAAGAGTATCCCTTCCAAAATTTTCACTAAGAAGGCTGGAATAAATTTTTTCAACGGTTTCTATTTTTTTGTTTGATTCGTTTACAGTAAGAATTATTTGTCCCAATTTACCACCGAACTTTTTTTTGAGGCTACCAATAATTCTGCCGTAGTATTTGTGCACGTTTGAATCGATTACGAAAAAGGTGCTTTCGGGCAAATTTATTTCTGCTGTTAAAACAGGCAGCCGATTGATAATATTGCTGCCGATATAGACAGAATAATTTTTACCTGGGACTTCTACATTAATTTTTTTCATAATAATACTTTCTGATTTCTTTTACGAGTTTGTCTACGGTCAAACCTAAGGGTTTATCTTCCGAGTCGATAATAATATCTGCTTTTTCATAAAACTTTTTTCTTTTCTCCAACATTTCTTCAATTTTTTTCAGGAACTCGTCTTCGTTTTTTTCATTAAGAACCATATCGCGGAAAAGCGGGCGGTCTATTTTGTTTTTTAACCTTTTGTACAATGTCTTAGATGAGGCTCTGAGGTATACGATTTTCCCAGTTCTTTTTAACAACTCATAATTACGCGGTTGTAAAATCGTGCCTCCACCCAATGAAACTACCACACCTTTTTCTTTTGCAAAAGTTTTTAGGGTTTTATTCTCTATTTCACGGAAATATTCTTCACCATTTTCTTCGAATATTTGAACAATGGTTCTTTTCTCTTGTTTTTCAATTTCTTGATCGAGATCGTAGAAATCTAATCCAAGTACGTTTGCAAGAATTGGTCCAATTGTACTTTTCCCGCTTGTCATGAAACCGGTTAAATAAATCCTTGCTTCTTTCATAAGTTTATTCTAAAAGGACATAAATAAATATAATATTTTTTGTATTTCCGAATGAGTCTCAACTGCTGTAGTAGCTGGTTTCCTCTTAACAAAGAGGCTGACCAGAAAGTAATAATTATTTAAAAATGGGACACAGATTGCGCGGATTTTAACGCTTGTCCCACACTTGTGTCGGGGCTCACCTCGATTTGCCAAACGACGTGAAGGTGGAGCGGAGATTTCTACAGATTATTTAACCCAAATTATACAATAGGATTCGAAACTTGTGAGTGTGACTAAAAAGTAATGTTTTTTAATATATAAGCCGCGAATTCCACTAATTATTTACGAATTTATTGTTGAATAATTACTTTTTAGTCACCCTGGAAAGTAACTCTGTACTTATATAAAAGAAAAACTGAAATCAGATTCTCACCTTTCTAACTCCGATAAAAAGCCCCGATAAAAAACATCGGGACAGGCATCGGGACAGGCATTGAGATAAATGCGTAAATAATAATATATCATTAACAACAAAATTAGTTCGTTCTATTTTTGGCTTTGTTTGTCA
>DYLN01000166.1 GCA_020722085.1 Melioribacter roseus | reverse complement strand
GAGACGATAAACATTGAAGAGTACGAAGCGAAGTACAAGGAACAGCAAATCAAATACATGAAGAAGAAAGCCGCCAAACTTGGCTTCGAACTCGTCCCAGCGTAACGAGACGCGCGGAGGAATCAAAAGGCTTGTCCTGAGCCTGCCGAAGGGCGTCCTCGGGTGAGAACGCCTGCTTTGCATTTAACCGTTCGTGGGATATTCGTGGATTTTTAACGTCAGGCTTGCAACGCGGCGCGAATTTTCGTGAAAGGGGAGCCTGATGATGAGATCCATGCGGCGCGTGATGACCTTGTTTCTGGGAACGCTTTGTTGGGCAGAGATTTTCTAAACACCCATACCCGTAGGAACGGATTTTACGATAACAATGAGACACAAGCATAAATTCACTCTGGCAGATAGGGTTGCATACGTGAAATCATAGATTTAGAAACTGCTACGAACTCTTTGAGTTCATTCTGAGCAATATCTGGATTAGTATGAGCCAGTTTGTTTCTAAAGGGCAAAATTATTCCTTCTCTCGATTCTACGTTATTGGGGGATAAAAACATTGCCTTGAAAATCTGCTCCCAGTTATCTCCAAACTTAATAATTTTGAACAAATCACCTAACGTAAGCATTTTAAGTAATTCGACACCTTTGAGGCGTTCTTTGCTCTCTTTGGAAACACGCTCATACATGTCGCTCGGAATACCTTTTTTCCACCATCCATCTCGTTTATCAAATTGATATGCTATCAATCTTCTCAGTTCGTTCTCGAACAAAAAAAGAAGGTTAAACGCTTCGGAAACATCGTATTCGCTATCTGACAAGTTCATAAGTCGTGCATAGTTTATTTTCTCTAATTCATCTTTCGCAAAATCCGATTTTCGAACTCCAGTTTTGTTTACTAACTGAGAAATTAAGCGGCTTGCTTCTGCTGAAAATTTATTCTGTCCCATAGAAGCCGCCATCCGCAGATATCTTTCTTCTATGTCAGGAGACGTGGAAAATGCTTTGGCAATATCCAAATATACCTTGCTCGCGTAAGTAAGCGACAGTTCTTTAAAAAGACTTTGAATTTCCTTTATTTTTTCATAGTCTTTTTCTACTGAACTACATTCAATTAGCAATCGCACTAAGTCTATATCTTCCGATGTCGGATCGTCAACGCGAATTTGGTCTAGTGCATTCTTCAGTGTGTCATAAATACTGGATAAATCTGGATTTGGACGTGCCAATAGTATATGACAACGCGAAATTAAATCAGATTTGTCTTTACTTTCACTTAAGACCGTTTTCACTTCTATTTTTTCTCCCACAAGGTCTTTTAATGCTTTTTGCACGGCAATTCGGTCAGTCAATTCCCGTCTTGGATCCCATTCATAAACACATCGCTTGACTAGTTCATTGAACTCTGTTGGCAAGTAAAAAGAGGACACTTGGCTACTTAAATTTTTTACATTACTAAGTTCTATTGCGGCTCTGCCTGCCAATCTCCAGTCCATTAATCCCTTAATTCCATAAATCCATAAATCCAGAGCTTCTTTTGCGAGTTGTTCTTGTTCTCTTGCGCTTGTTTGCCAGGTTATTTGACCGTAAAGGATACAGGCTTCTGCTGTTTTTCGATAGAGAAGATCAACTTGATTGGTAGATTGATGGAGAGCGCGGGACTGTAGCAACCTTGATCGCAAGTTGTACATGCTTCCCGAAAATCCTTCGGCGAATTTTTTATCTACATTTCTGCCGAGAGATATTATTAAGGCTAGATAAGTCGAAACAATACTGTTCAGGGTCTGTATTTGTTCAAACAGATTGCCCTCAAATTCTGGTAAAGCCGCCTGCAAGCCTGAGATTGCATCTCTATATTTTTTTTGCAGTCTCAAGAAATTAGCATCTACTTGCTTGTTTTTAGGTAAAAACATTTTTTTCAGAGACGGATTGTCTTTGGATTGTCTCTCAATCCAGCTTAAGTGTTGTTTGGCTGTTTTATAATAGGTTTCAACATCATCGTAATGTCTGTTAGCCAATCTGGCGCAAGCCTCTGCTATCCACCATCGAGTACCCCCCTTTAATATTTCCAAATCTTCTTGAGATATTGCTTCTCCCGAATAATTGTTATAAACTTCCAATGCTTGATTAGCCAGATATATAATCTCGTCGGGAGGCCTGAATTCGCCCACATTACCCAACAAGTCAAGTTGCAACCCGATAATTCTTCCTTTTACGATACTTGGCAAGCAATCTGCAAGTGAATCGCAGATTATTCTAGCCTGGTCAAAATAGCCATAGGCATATTCAAAATAAAACTCATTAAACATCTGGGCGACTTGAATATAGAAAGCCAAACTGTCCAGTCTATTGCCTTGAATATGCTTGGACGAAATCATTTGAGCGCGTTCTAATAATTCGGTGATTGGTGGATTGGTTGAATGCGCATTTCTAGAACCAACCGATAACCAAGAGTAAATCGCAAGAACTTCATCATGTGCTATAAGGCGCATTGAGGATAAATCGCTTGCAAGTCTAAACCAATCCGATGCTCCGTTTAGGCACACTTTTCGCGATTCGAATAGAATTTCATTTACTATTTTTTCTATTTCTTGATATATCTTTTGTGTCTCGTCTCGTTTGGGCTTGTCGGAATTTAAATACTGGCTATACAGTGTTTGACACTGGTTCTTAAGTTCTGTTAGGCGGGTTGTTGAAATATTTTCTGACTTGTTGTGTTCCAAAATCCGCATTCCTACATCGTAGAAATGTCTAATTGAACTGCCAAGTTCGTCTAGTTTGAAAGGCTTCTTTCTGTTTTCGAGTTTAGGCGTAAACTCAGAAAATAGAACTTGGGCTTTATAGTATTGTAGCCAGCCTTTCAAAATTAGTATCGTAATATCAGCATCGGGTAGTGGGTGGCTAAACCCGCGTATCAGAGGATAGGGGCTTCTTAATGATTCGTTTACGCTATTTTCAAAGATACGAATGCTTTTTTCAAACTCATCCAATAAGACAGTCATTTCATCAAGTATTAAATTTGTGCTAATTCGTTTATCTGACTGATTGCTAACCCAATTAAGATAATCAAGCAAATGTGAAACACGAATCGGAATTACAAATAACTTTCCTGGCACAGATTTATTCTGGGGCAATTCTGGAATTGCTGGGGTAATCTCAGGGGTACGGACAAGCCACAATCCAGGCAAAAGATTGCCGATAGCATAATTTGCAAAATAATTTATTCGCCATATAAGAACATCAATTAGTAGTTTATCTTGAGACGATATATTGTCTCTAGATGCCATTGTAAGTAATTCTTTGGCTTTTGTAATATTTTCTTTCTTACTTGTTCCTGATAGCAAATAGAATGACAACTGAATTTTGATTTTGTTTTCAGCGTCCAGCATTTTTTTATTTACTCTTTCGTCCAAGTCCGACATGTTCCAATACGCATTGCGGACTTTGTTCCACAAATCGCCCAAAATATAAAAACTCTTATCATAATCACCTGCCACAAAATATAAAGCGGCGGAACTCTGAAACAGGTCGCCAATAAAGCTTTCTGAACGTGGGCTTCTGCTAGTTGATTTATACCTAAATGGAGAGTTCTTTGCTCTGACGTGCCACAGGTAGTTTTCTTTTGATAGGGCGTTTTTTTGAATATCGCTTTCAAAGACTTGAACCCATTTTCCTAATGCTCCTATTTCCAACCCATAATAAGATAAAGCAGTGTGAACATCAGCGTTGCCCCCAAAGAACCAAAGCGCATCACCTTCACGCCACAAAACATCTACAACAAGTTTGCTTGGTTCACAGCGTTTTGCAAGCAATGGGTTATCTCGCGCAGCAGATGATTCGTGGAGAAAATCAAATACTTTTGAGTAGTAAGAAGAAGCCCCGTTTCGCCATTCAGACCAACTCAAGAGCAATATATTTTTTTCGGCAGGACTGCAAAAGATATAACTCCCATCATGAATTTTTATCAACTTTTTCTGAATAAGAATCTCTGCGATTGGTTTTGTGTTCTGGAATCCACCCATCTCCATTAATGAATGAATTTTTTCTATATTTGGCAAAGGCGATTCAAAAGCCAAAATGTATTTTGTAAATTCCTTAGATAATTCTCGGCTTTCATCAGGTATTCTTCCTAAAATTCGCTCTGCTTGTAAATCATAATCGTTTATGAATGTTTGATAGTCATTCAAGAATTGTTCCCAATTAATATCGTCGAGCGTTTTGTTTTCGACTTCGAGAATTTTTGTCTCATCATAGAGAAATTGTAATAGCAACCCAATATTTTCATTGATTTCTGGAATACTGTCTATAAGTTGCGTAATTAAATTCCATGCGTTCTTGTCTCTATAGATTCCCCCTATAAGCCACTCAATTTCATCAATGTCGGGTGGATAAATATCTATGTTTAGCCAATGATTTAATCTGCGCCTAAAATCACTCAAATGCACTGTTGATGCTTGCTGATTATTTTGAGTTTCTTTTAATTCATCAGACAATAATACAAGAGCAATGCGCGGGAAACTGCGTTTTTTCTCTTTTGCTTGATAATTGGGAACTACTGCTATGAGGCGACTTAGGCTCTCGGTATCTATTCGGTTTGCATCATCAACGATAATAATAATCTTATCGCTTAGATTGAAACGGGACACTACTTGCTCTGGTGGAATGTAAATATTTTCTGCCTTATCAATCATCAGCAAATTTTTAAATGCACTGTCTCTCCATTGCGTGTTGTATTCTTTTTCAACTCTATCCCATACATATACCCCCCACAGAATTATTGCTGCCAAGACCACAGGTATTGAAATTTTTGAAAGCACTTCGGTTAGTTCGGTTTTATGTTCATAAATAAAATCAAGTGATACTGTTGCCAAAATAAAAGCAAATAAAGCCACCGCAAGCAATACATTTACTCTTACCAATAGAAAAAATCTCTTCAAAATCGAAAGCAAAAACTTTTTTACTAAATTTAGAAAATACAGGAATTTATCGCTGTACGTTTGGGTTAATCGAAGAACTTCGGGAATAAAAACCGATGAATAGAAAGTCGTGCCACGTTCAACTTCATTAGCAATATCAGGAAACAACAAAACTTTGACTTTTGGATTGACTTGCCTATAGAAATTGGCAGCAAAATAAGAAAAATCAGTTTTCCCAATGCCAATAGTATCATCAGATTCTCCGCTAATAGATTTTCTTCCCCTTGCAGTAACAAGTATTATAGGCGGCTCTTCTAAATTCTCTAGGCGTTCCAATAGCGATTTAAGTTTTTCTTCATAGACAGGTTTTTGGAATCTTATTTCTCTCACATATTTTCGGAATTGCGAGACATCATCTTTTTCGTAGATGGTTTTCATGGAGACTCCCTTTTGTAGCAAACTTGATTACATCCACCAATATTTACCCTATCTCTAGAGGGTAAGGGAGAGGATTAACGCACCTCTCCCTCCCCGTTGTCGCGACAGGGTCAATTCCCTGTATTTACCGGCGTGCGGCTTTCCCGCTACCGGGCGACCCCCGCTGCCTTGCCCTAAATGAGGGAACACGTATGCTTCCATGTCAGAAGACATTCCAAACGGAAGA
>DYLN01000165.1 GCA_020722085.1 Melioribacter roseus | reverse complement strand
AATGACAACCAATGACTATCAATGACGTGCAACAAATGACAACCAATGACCATCAATGACGTGCAACAAATGCCAAAAAATAAAAGAAAATTTGGTGATATAGGCGAAGACATTGCATGCGAACATCTCGCATCAATAGGTTTCGAAATTATAGATAGAAATTATTTTTACGGACACGGCGAAATAGACATAATTGCCAGAGACGGCGATCAGCTTGTTTTTGTTGAAGTCAAAACGAGAAAGAGTCTGGAGTATGGTCAGCCGGAAGACGCAATAACAAAAGGGAAAATCAGACAAATCAGAAAAATTGCTGAAGCTTATCTTTATGAGCACAATATAAAAGATCAAATCTGCAGATTCGATTTTGTCGGCGTGCTTATGCAGCATGAATCTGTCCCTTCCGGAAAAGATAAGGAGCCGTTAATTAATCACATCAGAAATGCATTTTAAGTTAGTAGCCTTTTAAAACTTACTTTTCTTTTGCTATTTTGAATTAACAAAACATATATTTTTTTACGTTTCGTGTGAAACTTCCGCATTTTAAATACAGCCGCCGTTTAACAGTTTCGGACTATCTGTACAATTTCTTTGCAACTATAACGGGATTAACAATATTTAACTGGGAAATTATCAAGCAGACTTTTATCCCGCCTTATGAAATTGAGCAGATAAGAAAACATATGGATGAATTGGGTGTTAAAACATTGCCTATTGTTTCCGTAACGGGTTTTATTATCGGACTCGTTTTAGCGATGCAGAGTTATCCTGTGCTTGTAAGATTTGGTGCTTCTGATTTTCTGCCTGGAATGGTTGCTTTATCTGTTGTGCGCGAGTTGGCTCCTGTTATCACGGGTTTAATATTTGCGGGAAGGGTAAGTTCAGGCATCGGCGCCGAACTTGGTTCAATGAGAGTAACGGAACAAATAGACGCTATGGAAGTTTCCGCTGTTAATCCTTTTAAGTTTTTGGTCGTTACACGGGTAATTGCAACTACAATGATACTGCCGCTTCTTACAGTTTATGTAATTGTTATTGCAATTTTAGGCGGATATATTGCGGTTATAATTACTGAAAATATTACATTCGAGTATTATAAGAATGCTGTTATTGCTTCACTTGAATTTGGTGATTTTATTCCCGGAGTTCTAAAAACTTTTGTTTTCGGGTATATAGTGGGTATTGTAGGCGCCTTCAAAGGTTTTACTGCTGAAGGCGGAACCGAAGGTGTGGGAAGAGCTTCAACGACAGCAGTAGTTACAGCGTCTCTGCTGATTTTAATCTTTGATATGGTACTGGTAAAAATTACTTTATGGTTATGGCCGACGTTAGGGTAGTGAAATGAATACAAACCGTCTTATTAAGAGATTTTAACGGCAAAGATTATTAAGACCAAATTACAAGTCATTGTGCAAAATATAATTTTCTAATATATAATTTGGGTTAATAGAACACAGATAACGCAGATACAGCATATAACCGCTGATAAAAATATTAAAAAGTCCGTGAGCTATAATTCATCCTCTACAAGGATGTTTTGTTTGCGGGTTAAACTTATACTACTACAATAATAAAACTTCTACGAAGTTTTTTCTGCCGACCTTGTAGAGGTCATATTATTGTAGAAACCTTAGTAACAAGAGGAAGCTAGAGCATAAATAACCTTATTACCTTATTCATTGACTTTGTTAACTTATTTATCGAGCAATAAATGAAGATTAAGTTTAATAATCTGTATACCCACTTTATACTTGTAACGAAGAATCGATCTCCTCTAATTAGAAAAGAGAACAGAGAACGAATAGAGAAATATATTACGGGTATAATAAACAACAACAATTCAAAAATGTATGCAATATACGCTAATCCAGAGCATGTTCATTTTGCTGTATCTCGTTCACCGAAACTATCTGAAGAAACTTTAGCTACAATAGTTGCAGAAAGTTCTGAAAGATTTATAAATAAAAATAAACTATGTAATGGACATTTTGCATGGCAGGATTCAGCCGCAGCATTTTCAGTACCTAAGTCGGATGTAGATAAAGTTTGTAAATATATTCTTAATCAATCACAGCATCATCGTAAAATAACTTTTGCTGAGGGTTTTATAAAATTTTATGAGAAGACTTTGCATAAAAAATATAAATAGATTTTGGAAAGACGAAATGGAGGTTAGTATATATTGGCAAAAAATGACTGCATGAGTGTTATGGAAATTAACAACAAAGTTTTGTCTGCTGAACAATAGATTTTATTAAGTTATTTCTCAATAAGGTAATAAGGTTAGATTTCCTTTAGGTTCAGTAATGTTACTAAGGTTGTCAAACTCTAACGAGTTAAAGAACTAAAAATAAGGTTTAGATGAATTGAAAGGTTTTCAGAACCTGACGGTTTATAGAAACTGAGATAAGGTTTTAATGAATAAATCAAGTTGAATGAAAACAGCATAAACAAATTTATCCCGATGTTTTTTATCGGGGAAAGAAGGGATGGTAAACCTTCCTCGACATGAATGTCGGGACACCAGGGTAACTAAAAAGTAATTATTCAACAATAAATTCGTAAATAATTAGTGGAATTCGCGGCTTATATATTAAAAAACATTACTTTTTAGTCACCCTCAAGAGTTAGGAAAAATACTAAATGAAAGGAAATAAACCTTTCGACAGAATTCGCTTGTCTCGCTCTGCGGTTGAAAACCTCGTCGTATTTAGACGGGTCGGAGCGGGTCGGAATCTGACGATAGTAACAAGAGGAAGCTAGAGCATAAATAACCTTATTACCTTATTCATTGACTTTAAGGTAAGGTTAAATTTCTCAATTTGTAATTATTTTTAGTGTTCTTGATAAAAAATTCTTTATGTTATGGCCGACATTAGGGTAGTGAAAATAAAAAACCTTAGTAAAAGCTTTGACGGTCTTCTGGTACTCAACAGAATTTCACTTGAAGTCAGCAAAGCTGAAAATATGATTGTCTTCGGAAGAAGCGGAAGCGGTAAAAGCGTCCTTCTCAAATGTATAATAGGACTGCTTACGCCCGACGAAGGTGAAATTTACATAAACGATAAAAACATTATCGGAATTGGCGTAAAAGAATTAAATGAGCTCCGAAAAAATATCGGCTTTTTGTTTCAAAGTTCTGCTCTTTACGATTCTATGTCGGTCAAAGAGAACCTGCAGTTTCCTTTGAGAAGGCATTTCAAAATGGAACAGAATGAAATGGATGATAAAATTTTGCATACACTGGAATTAGTCTCACTGCAGGAAGCAATTAATAAAATGCCCTCAGAACTTTCCGGGGGAATGAGAAAGAGAGTTGGACTTGCACGGGCAATAATTACCGATCCGGAACTGATGCTTTACGATGAACCGACTACCGGCTTGGATCCGATTACAACCAAAGAAATAAGTGAATTAATTCTTAACCTCCAGACGAAATTAAAAATGACTTCCATTGTAGTCACACATGATTTAATTTGTGCGGAAATAATTGCCGATAGAGCAATATTTCTGAAAGACGCCGTTGTAGCTTACGAAGGGAAAATAAACGAGTTGACAAAATCTAACGATCCTTTTTTGAAAGATTTCTTCGGTCACACATTGAAAAATTAATTGAGGTAAAATTGTGTTGCTCTCAGAGCATGACCAAAAAGTAATTATTCAACTAAATAATCCATGAAAATTCCCCGTAAACTACACGGTCAAGCTGTGAAACCTGTCCCGATGTTTTTTATCGGGAGACCTTTTATCGGGATTCGTGTCTGCCATTTTAAAAGACATTACTTTTTGGTCAGCTTCTGAGAAAGCTTAGTATAAAAATTAATAAGGATAAACATCATGTTTAAAAATTTAGAAGGTGCACGTCTGGGAGTGTTCATCTTTATTGGAAGCGTTTTACTTGTTATGTCAATATTCCTTATCGGCAACAAAGAATCCCTTTTTGTAAGCACCATTGAAATTAAGGCTGTCTTTGATAGAATTGAAGGATTAAAACCCGGCGCGCCGGTGCGCTTAAGCGGCTACGATGTAGGAAGTGTAAGCAGCATTGCTTTAGCCGATACAAAATCCGGACAGGTCGAAGTAAGAATGAGAATCCGGCAGGACCTTATTAAGTTTATCCGGCTCGACAGCGAAGCTTCTATCGAAACCGAAGGACTTGTCGGCAAAAAGATTGTATCGATTACACCGGGTTCGGCAAACCAGCCGGTAATTGAAGACGGCGGATCATTGAAAACTAAAACTCCCGTTAATATTTCTGCAATTATTGAAGAGACTCAATCCGTAATGGCTTATATGCGGGATATCACTAAAGATTTTGCCGGCATAGTGAACAAGATAAATGAAGGCGAAGGTACAATCGGAAAATTAATTAACGATACGCAGTTGTATTATGCCGCAGTTAAAATAACAGGCACAGCGGATAGAAGTCTTGATAGTATGACTACGCGATTGGGTGAAATATCCGATTTTCTAATAGGAATCGGCGGGAGCGTAAAAGGAATTTTAGTTAATGTTGACAGTGCAGTAGCCGATGTTAAAAATTTAACGGATAGAATAAATCGGGGAGAAGGAATGCTGGGTGCACTTGTTTCCGATAAAAAAATGTACGATTCATTAAAAACTATTGTAAATAATTTGGTGCTTACATCTGAAAATACACTGATTGCTACTTCAAGATTTGCAGAAAACATGGAAGCGTTAAAGCATAACTGGTTATTTAAAGGTTACTTTGAACAGCGCGGTTACTGGGATGAACTTGATTACGAAAAAAAGCTTGATGCTAAATTGCTGGAGTTAAAAACTCAAAATCAGCTTCTTGATCAAAAAATAAAAGAAATGAAAGAACTTGAAACGAGATTGAATAAGTAATCGCTGGGGTGTAATGAGTTGGGTATTAGTTGTGGAGTTATTTTATAATGTTTTTTGTTACACGAAGATTTTGAATATAATTGAAGAGGGACAATTGGAAAAGAAATTTCTTCGTGGTTCTTCGTGTCTTCTTCGTGGAACTTCGTGATATTTTTTAGTTACACGAAGCGTACCTCGGAACCGAGAACGAAGCAGGCACGAAGGCACACGAAGTTTTTCAATTTGTATTCTTTGTGGAACTTCGTGATACCTATTTGTTATATAGTTCATGAAAAAACTTCTTATCTAAAACATTAAATAAATCAGCCATATAAAAATCACGGAGGATATCATGGAGTTTGATAATTTGTCGAATAAAATAATTGGGGCGGCTATTGAAGTTCATAAGCTAATTGGACCCGGTTTATTGGAATCTGCTTATGAAGAATGTTTGGCGTATGAACTCAAGAAAAATAATTTAATAGTTGAAAGACAAAAACCTGTCCCAATTATTTACAAAGAAATTAAACTTGAGTGCGGTTATAGACTCGATCTATTGGTTAATAATAAAATTATTGTAGAAATTAAGTCTATTGATGCGCTGGCATCTGTCCACACAGCTCAAGTTCTTACATACATGAAATTTACAGAGAAAAAAATAGGGCTTTTAATTAATTTTAATGTGACACGACTGAAAGACGGGATAAGAAGATACGTTCTTTAATCTTCGTGGAACTTTACGATATTTTTTAGTTACACGAAGCGTGCCTCGGAATCGAGAACGAAGCAGGCACGA
>DYLN01000164.1 GCA_020722085.1 Melioribacter roseus | reverse complement strand
AAAGAAGGAATGTATATTCAAATGTTTGTTGATCATGCGTTTTGATATTTATAAAAGAAAAGCTCCAAAGACAATTGAATATGTGGAACCAAAAATTCCGACGAGCGGATGATAGTCATTATAGCAAAAAACTGTTTGTGTTCTACACCTTTTGTTGATAAAATTGCTTAATCAATTACTTCAACTGCGTCTCTTACAATCATATTAATTCCTTTGGGTCCCGTATTCGGTTGATCGAATGGAATAAACCGCCGGCCGGTCGAACTTCCAAAGAATGTCATTACATGACAGGAATTACCTGTATCTAAAAAAAACATTGTATTGTCGTTCCTAAATAATCCGAAACCGTAAGTCAGATCTTTCGAATCGACATTAAATCTTACCGTCTCGTTTTTGACTATTAAAAGTTTTAGCGAAGGCAGCTTAAATTCGTGGTTCTCCATAGTAATGTGAAATTCCTTATCAGCTTTAATTTTCGAACGATTTAAGTCCATAGACTCCCACGGAATAGTTTCATGAGTTATGATGTGCAAGGAAATTCCGGTAAGCACAAGTAAACCAACCCATCAAAATCATAATGGCAAGTACATACAAAGTGTAAGTAATAGTTTGTCATATTAATACAATGTTTGAGTCAACCATAATTTCACTTTTTTTGCAAGCCAATTTGTTTAATGAATATCAGCATATTGTATTTATTCATAAAATTTTTTTTTAGAACCTCTCTCCTTTGGCTTCCCTAATATGACTTCCCACAGATCTAATTCTTCCCCACATAGAAATGAAAAAGATTATAATAGCAAGAACCTGTCCAACCGAAGAGATAGTCAGTAAGAATTTTAGAAGTTCATTAGGTTGAACAAAAGCAGATATAACTTGAGCAGCAAATCTCAACAAGGTTGAAATTGTAATTACAAAATATGCGGCAAGAATAAGGTTTGGTCTGTAGAGTTTATCGTTTTTTTCAGCGCGCGGGAAGAACCACAATGCCACACCCATAATCATCATCATTACAGAACCAACAAGAATAATATGGGTATGAGCAGAAACAAGATCGGGGTTGGGCCACGTATTAAAATAATTGCGCATTATTAATAAATAAAGACCGGTAAGAATCCCTATCAAAAGGAATACTATACTGGTCTTGATGAAATATCTTACAGTTGAAAACATTAGTTCTCTCCCGAAGCATTGTTAATTTATAATTTTGCTTTAATATATTCTCCAACCAAAATGGCTGCCGGATACATCACCTCTTCTTCCGTTTGTGCATGAAGCATTAATTTTTGCGCGAACTCTATGTACTCCGGTTTATTCTCTTTCGTAGAAACTGAAATTAAATCTTGTAGAGCCTCAATTATCATTTTATGCTCTTCCAGCATAAGCGGCAGCTCAGCTTGAAGTTTTTCAGTCATGGAAAGAACCGATTTCATTTCGCCGGTAATTATTCCTTTTGAGAGTTCGGACAATAATCCCAAAGGCGGGATTGCATATTCCTCTTCTTTAACGAAATGATTATGCAAAATTTTGGCAACGTTCTTTGCCGCAACCCCTACTTCACCTTCTTCTTTTGTTGCTTTTAGAAGTTGAGCATGAAGTTCCTCATGCTCAATTTTCAGTGATTTGGGAATTGTAAACTGCATTTTGTTTCTCCTTTATTTACTCATCAATTTAAAATCACATTACACTTTTCTCTGTAAGCCCAACAAATTGGAAATGATAAAGGTTAATGTGAATGAGAATCCTCAGTCCCCTCACTATGTGCGTCGTCTGTTGTTAACTGATAAACCTTTTCGACAAAATGAACATATTGGACATAGGCGTTTACATATTGGCGTCTAGCATCTATATTGTTGGGGTTAAAATTTTTTTTGCTGTTTACATTCATATAAAGCGAATGTAATCTGTTGCGAATTGAGTCATTCAAAAATTTGACTAACTCCTTTGGTGAACCAGTTTCAACCCAATCCGTCACAATGAGCAAATGATTGATAAGATGAAATTAAAATGAATAATGCCGCTGTTGCCGTCAGCAGTACGAGTTTTGATAATGTTCGTGTCATGGTTTATCTCCCTTTTTTACTAAGCAAAATATACCATAAATAGGCTAAATATCTTTTGACTTAAGTCGGATTTTTCTTTTTCATTTTTTTGCCGACAAAATACTTATCGTTCTGCCTGGTGATAAAGCGAAGTTTATCAAGTTCAAATACTTTCAATATTTTCTCAGCTTCTTTTACATCCAACCCTTTTGTTCTATTCGAAATAAATCGGTATGCTCTTATTGAATATTTATAATTAGGATCGATAAAAACTCCCGGCAGATTTTTCAGAACTTTCCCACAAACATTCATCTGTTTAAGTGTTTCCGAATCAGTTAAAGGGATTTCTTTTTGATTATTAACGGTTAAAATTACACTTCCATATTCAGCAACGCCTGCTTCAAAATTATAAACAGAACAATAATTGTGAACATGCTCGCTACTTCTTCCCGTATTCAGAATAACAGAAAGACATTTGCCGAAAGTTATGCGAGCCCGGATATACCGTTAATTGTGTGTGCGGAAAACCAAATATCTCCGTATCCAGCACTCTGTTTTATGAGCAGTTCGATCCATTCTCTCGCAGTACAATTTTGCAAAGTGAAGTCTGTCGATTACAAGGGCTGTTTTATTACCACAAAATTGTTTTACTATAATGCGCATTTCTCATTTTAAATCAATTTAGGTAAAAGAATAACTCAAAAGAATAAAATCTCACGGCACAACTTGGTATATTTTTTGCTGCTTTAGGCGCTAATTAAGTCCTTTTAGAACATAATGATAGTGTCATCTCGTTTAATCAAATACTTAAAAGACAGATTTAAGTTACTTCTCGCAGTTGCATTACTGCTTTATCCCTTTGCGAAAACACTTCCGCAAGAAGAAGGCAAAAGAATGCAATGGAACTTATTCAATTCTACAAATGAAGCAGAACTGTCCACCGTTAACATTTTCCAAATAGATTTTGATACCTCAACTAATGGAAATATTTCCGGGGACAGCAGGTTCATTGACACATACCGTAATAATAATTTTCAAGCAATAAAAATTAACAACGACAAATGGTCTTCATTTTCCGATCATAATAATTTAATTATAAATACTGATACATTGAGAATCGGAGAGAATGAAATAAAAGTTAAGTATCAAAATGTTGCATTAGAGAAGGCAAGCGAAGCAAGTACTTTTTATGTCTATATGAACGATCTGCCGCTGCAAAAAAGAAAATATTTTATACCGATTTTAATAATTATCCTTATCTTAATAACACTTTTTGCTTTAATGGCATTCCGTTCGGAACAGAAGCTTAAACTTCTTGTCGAAAAGAAAACCGCTCAGCTAAGTAAAACCGCCAGGGAATATCAAAATCTTTTTGACAATACCAACGATGCAATTATAATATTTGACCCATCAACCGAAATAATTCTAAAAGCAAACAATAAAGCATGCGAGATGTACGGTTTTGAGATGAGCGAATTTGTTGGAATGAGTCTTAAGAAAATAACAAAAGACATTGAAGAATGCGAAAAGCAAATTAAACAAATTTTTCAAACAGGATATTTAAAAAACTTCGAGACCAAACATCTTACAAAGAACAACAGAACAATAGATTTGCTTGTAAATGCTGCAGTAATTGATTACAAAGGAATTAAAGCAATTTTATCTAACCTCCGCGAAATAACCGAATTGAAGGAAGCACGCATCGCATTTGAAGAACATCTCAAATTTGAAAAAGTAATTTCCGCAATTTCTACAGATTTTATAAATACTAAAGCAGAAAATATTGATGACAAAATAAATTCAGCTTTAGCTTGCGTTGGAAAAGCTGCCGGAGTTGACAGAAGTTATTTGTTTTTACTTTTTGAAGATAACTTACATTTCGAGAGCACCCATGGGTGGCACAATGAAGACATTGAACCACATAATCTTAAAAGAATTTCTAAGAGTACAATTCAGTGGTGGATGGAACAATTAAAACAATTTAAGACAATCCACATACCACGCGTAGAAAATCTTCCAGCAGAAGCTGCGGCAGAGAAAGAGATTCTTCTGGCACAGAATATAAAATCATTAGTAGTTGTTCCTTTAATTAATGCAGAAAAACTGGTCGGGTTCTTAGAATTTGATTCCGTTGTTAAAGAGAAAACATGGCGTGAAGAAGACATTCTTTTATTAAAGTTGTTAGGTCAAATCTTTGCTAATGCAATTGACATTGTTGAATTGGAAAAGAAATTAATCCAGGCGAAAGAAAAAACTGAGCAATCCGACAAACTAAAATCCGAATTTCTTACACTGATATCGCATGAAATTAGGACTCCAATTTTCGTTATTATTGGAAATATTGCAGTCATTAAAGAACTGTTTGAAAATACAATTAACGATGAGAACAGAGACCTTTTTGAAAGTATTGAATTATCGACAAAAAGAATAACAAGAACTATCGATCTGATCCTAAATATGTCGGAATTACGCGCTGGTTCTTACAAACCAAGTTTTAGAAAAATAGATATCTCTGCTGGGATATTGAAAAAACTGGTCAGTGAACATAAGCAGTTAGCCGCCAATAAAAATTTAGAATTGTTATATAAATGCGAAGCCGAGAATACGGAAGTTATAGCCGATGAATACAGCATTACACAAATCTTTGCCAATTTAATTGATAACGGTCTGAAGTACACAAAGAAAGGTAAAGTGGAAGTTTTTGTTTACAACAAAGAGAATAGAGAATTAATCACTGAAGTGAAAGATACTGGGATAGGCATGAGTGAAGAATTTCTTGCCCGTCTTTTTGAGCCGTTTGTTCAGGAAAAACAAGATTACTCAAGACCTTACGAAGGCAATGGGCTGGGACTGGCGCTGGTAAAGAAGTACCTCGACCTAAATAATGCAAAGATCGAAGTAGAAAGCAAAAAAGGAATCGGCACTACGTTTAGGGTAACTCTAAAAATTACGTGATTGAATGGTAGAATGACTGAATGTATGAGAACTATTCAATCAATCATCTATTCATTCAATTGGAGCTGAATTACATATTGTAAATTGTCTAAGGAGGGAAATCAGTGAAACGCATGTTGGTTGTAGAAGATGATCCTTTGATTCAAAAAGTATTTTTTCGCATCTTTAACAAAAACTATAAAATTGATGCGTGTGATTCGGCTGATGAGTTTTATCGTAAATGCAGCGGTAATGTTTACGATATAATAATTATGGACATCTCACTAAATGGAAGTAAAAACGGAATTGAATTGGTTTATGATCTCAAAGCGAATCCAAGATTTTCAAGAACGCCGATTATTTGTTTGACTGCCAGTGCACAGGCAAAAGACAGAAGAACAGCTGTCGATTCCGGAATAGACATATTTTTATCAAAACCGGCATCAATCGATGTTCTCAAAAATTCTGTCGAATTTCTTATCAATAAGTATCAAAACTTTGTACCTTCACGGCAAAAAGTAGAAAACGAGTAAAATTTTGTAGGGTTTTGGGGTTTCCTCGCCAGTCATTAGACAGAAGCTCGTTGAGTCCGATAGACTCTAACGGTCGAAGACCCTGTCGGGAGTTCGACGGAGTCTGTCGACCGACCCTACAACGGTTCAATTAAATGTCGGAGTTTCCTCCCTTCCAAAAGATGGCATCTT
>DYLN01000163.1 GCA_020722085.1 Melioribacter roseus | reverse complement strand
CTGCCCTGGACACAAAAAATGAAAATTGTTTGCTTTCACCCGGTGATCGGTTACCGATATTCACCAGCTTAACATAGAAACTGAGGTGCTCGCATTCGGCGTAAAGCGTACGGCGTGAAGCGTAATCGATAATGTTTTAACACTTCACGTATGACGCATCACGCTTACAATCGTTAATACTATATCAAAAATTCTAAAATGAAAATTTTTAGTATTCTGAATCAATATATGCCCCCCTCCTGCCGCGATTGCTGTCGGGCAAAGATTATAAAACTAATAATTTCAATGAGTTACTGTTTCATAAACTTTCCCCTCATCGCCAGGCTTTTAAGCCCGCGTCTTGATACACCAGTTTGTTAAAACCCGCTAAAAATTTTAGGGCAATTTGATCTAGGAGCTTTAGAAGCTGTCCGAGTACTAACCTTGCGAAGGTTTTTGAACAGGTATCGTTATATACATTGATTATTATTTTAATTTTGAACTATTTATTGTGTTATTCTTAACCTTCGCAAGGTTATTATTGGCCAATTTTATAATTCTCAGACACCATCTGAAGATCCAACAGTTTTTCAAATCCAAGGTCAATATCAATTAAATCCCGCTCCTGTGCCGAAAGTGCCTCGCCTTTGAATTTATTCAGCGAATGGAACAGATTGTCCTCACCATTTTGCCGAAAATCCATAATAAAATCTGTCAGCGCCCGTGCATAGCCCTGATAATAGGTCTCGATTTTCAAAAAACAACTGGAAAATGCCTAATCAGCCGTGGGTGTTTGGGAAATAATTTTTTAAAAAAAAGAAGCTTTCCATCACCCGCCTGGCGAGTCATGCAATTGGGCCATATTTTTAACCTTCCAAACCGCGCGATATATTATTAATTCCGTACCAAAATTTTATCAATTTTTGTCTTCTTTGTCAAGCGTTAATTAAAAAATTGGAAATTTTTAATCCTCAAAACGAGTGATTTAATTAATGCCTGACAATTTATAACGTTATCATGTACAAATGACTTTAAATGAATCTTTGATCATTGCCCCTTTTAATACCATTAGATTGTATCGGCTTATATTTTAATGGTAGCTTATATAACAATAACCGTCTCCAATTCTCAACATTTGCATGAAATAGGTTGAGCTGAAGGTGGTAATTGATATGTTTTACAATTCTGCCAAAAATATATTTAAACGGATTGACATCTAATTTTTTACATGTTTCAATAATTGCCAAAAATGTATCACTTCACCTGAAATTAAAAAGACTGCATTTTCCTAAATTCTCGGAAACAAAATCATCTTTTCTCCCTTTTTGATGGCTTCAAGTGCTTTTGCTGCGCCATCGGGAATAATCGGTTCATACAATTCAGACGCGATTTGCATCAGATATGAAACATTATTCAAGGTAATCCGGGCGTCATCCAGGCTCTGCCGCCAGGGCTCCTTTTCATAGATATGCTGATTTCCCATGGAAACCAAATCATTTATCCCGGTCACAGCGTCGCGTCTTTCAAAATCCTCAAAGGCTTTATCAATACCAACCTTCATTTCGTTGACTTTTGCGCGAAAATCTTTCGCGATACGCGACGGATCGAGAATATTAACTCCTTTGAGATGGCCGGGATGAATCAACCGATTGAGCAGATTTCCATAATTATTCGCCAGAAAGGCATTGTAAGCATTTTTCAGTTTCTCCTCCCGATAACGGCCATCGGTATAGGGCTGCAAAACCCCCAGCATGTAGAATCGACACACATCGGAACCATATTTATCGTACTGTTCACGCGGCGCAACGACATTCCCTGGCGATTTCGACATCTTTTGTCCATCCCGGCCCGAAAATTGTCCCGTGCACCAGCAGTCTTTTCGTAAATGGCAAACCCTCTGACGCCAGCATCCCCTGCCAGATCGCACCCTGAAACCGAAGATTATCGGGACCCCAAAGCTGGATTCCCGGCCACTAGGTATGGAACCGCTCCAAATCGTTATCAAAACCCAGCACGCGGCTATAATTTGTGAGTGCATCGAACCAGACATCCAGCGTGTGCTCCCGCACGTTTGGCACTTCAATCCCCCAGGGAAGATTGGCCCGGTTCCAGGAGATGCTGATGTCTTCCATTCCCTTTAAAAAATTCAATAGCTCCTGCTTCTTCGACTCCGGTTTGAGAAAATCCGGGTGCTATTCACATAATCAATGACGGCATTGGAATATTTTGAAAGTCTGAAAAAAAAATTCTCCTCCGCATAATTGACCGGTGGCTTGCCATGATTCGGACATTTGCCATCAACCAGGTCGCGTTCCAGAAGAAAAACCGGACATCCGACGCAATAAAGTCCTTCATAATGCTTTTTATAAATATCGCCTTTCTGATCACATAACTGCCAGAACTGCTGCGCCCCTTCATAATGATTTTTCAAAGAAGTCCGATAAAAGTAATTATAGCTGATGCTGAATTTTGCACAGAAATCCAGCTACTTGGGTATCAGTTCATCCAGCTACTTCTCAGGGGTGGTTCGGTGGTCTTTTGCCGTATTAAACACTTTCAAACCATGCTCATCCACTCCCACATTAAAGAACACATCCCCCTTCCCGAGCTTCTTTCGAAAATATCGGGCGTAAGCATCCGCCTGAAAGAACTCAATGGCGTGCCCACATGCGGGACGGCGTTGGCGTAAGGCAATGTGGGGGTGAGGTATAATTTTTTTTTGATAGGTCCCTTATCTTTAATCGCTTTCATTCAATTATCCTCTTTCGCCGTCCATGGATGGCGGTTTCTTTGTGCAAGTGAATAATCGTTATCTCCATCTTGGTGTGATAAATACAGTTTACTGACAGTTTCAAATGTGAACTTTCATTTGTGATAAATTGTTTCAGGCGGGCAAAAAGAGGATATTTTTTCATAAAATCCTAAAATGAAAATTTATAATATTCTGGATTAACACCCATCCTGACCTGACGGTTGCAGGATAAATCCCTCGCCATTCCGTTCATCCGGATCACCCGACTGCAGAACAATGGCTTCAGCGTCAACTTCGCAATGCCCTGGGGCCAGGGACATGGTGGGGATTCTGATCTGGATGAGCTTTTTAAATGGATTGATCAGATCTGCCGCTAGCGTGCTGTTCATGCTTACAAATTTAATCGGCTGACAAACATGTAAAAAAATGGGCTTGTTTCAAAAAAAGCTTGATAAAAAAGAGGTTTTTGTTTAAAATTATGTGTGAAAAAAATATAAAAACAAATAAGCATGACTAAATAAAAATGAATAAGCATCATGATAAAGGTACTATCTGGTAAAAGGAGGTGAAAATGTGGACAGGCCTCAATATCTTCAGATGTGAATTTCCAGTAATAGAAATAAAGCTGTTTCTATTATAAGAAACATAGGCAAAAAAATTCTGATAGTAGAAATTTATTTCTCTATTTAGAAATAGAATCTATCAATGAGTGGGGGAGATAATATTATGTTAGGCGTGAGGCAAATTATAAAGTGATGTTTATTTTGATGAATTGTATTTTTGTTTAAAATTTTTTCAATGTTCAACTTTTTTGCCCTTGTAAGATTTGAAAATTATCATTAAATTGCATATACAATAACAATCAATAAACCGATTTATATTTTAGAAAGGAGTAACCATGACAACAGCGCTTATAATAGATAAAACAGTTGATTATCCTAAAAACTTACCCTCTGAAAAAGTTGTAGAAGTTGCTTAGTTCACTGAATATTTGTATCAAAAATATGAAGATTATATTTTAAATAAAGGCATTCAAAAGTTGATTTCACAATCCAGGAGTTTTGAATTTTTGAAGGAAGAAGAAAATTTATATACATTGGAGGATTTGAAGGAGAGATACCAATGACAAAGGGAGATATCATTTTAGTTTCATTTCCATTTACAGATTTATCAGAGAGCAAATTACGACCAGCTTTAGTATAATTTTCAGGTAAAGAAGATGTCACAGTCGCTTTTATAACAACGAATTTAAAGGAAGTAGGATTAAATGACATGATTTTGAAAGTAAATTCAACAAATGGATTAAAAAAGGAATCACTTTTAAAGTTGAACAAAATAGCAACCCTGAATTTTGAATTGGTGGTGGGTAGAATTGGAAATTTGAGTGAATCAGAGTTAAGAGGAGTTGACAAAAAGTTAATAGGGATATTCAGGATAAAAACAGAGAAAGAAAAAGAAAATTGAAAGTGTTGTGGGTAATTTAAATATGACTCCTGCAGCTTTGTACAACTCATTTGGAATGTTATACAAATCATAAAGAATGACCTATGGTAATCATTAATATTCCAGTTGCATAAAATTATATAAAATCGTATATTTTAAAATAGGCGTGCAATTATAACCAAGAAAATTTAACAAGGAGATTACTCAATTGGAAATATTCGAATACATTGCAGAAATTCTTCCAGATGGTCATCTATCAATACCTGAAGCGATTATAAATAAGTTAAAACTACAATCGCATTCAAAAATACGGATATTGCTTTTACCAATTGAACCTCCCCAAAAAGGATTAACTCGTTTCTGTGGTAAATGGCAAGATGATCGAGAAACTACTGAGATTGTAGAAGGTATTTATAATTCTCGCAGCAAGAATACACGATCTGAAAGAATAAAATTATGAGTGATTCCTATCTTATTGATACTGATATTATAATTTATTGGTTAAAAAATAAATATCCTCAAATCAATGAAAAAATTGAGAAAATAGAAGATAGTTGTATTTTTATATCTTCCATAACACTAGCTGAATTATATTTCGGTGCATATAATTCGTCAAAGTTAGATGATAATCTTAAACCCATCAGCGAATTAATATCAGAAATCAACATTTTAAATTTTGATTCAAAATCTGCAAATCATTTTGGAAAAATAAAAACCGATCTCTAAAGCAAAGGTGAAATTATAAACGATTCTGATATTTTTATCGCTGCAACAGCAGTTTCTAACAATCTAATACTTGTAACTAATAATGAAAAACACTTCCAAAGAATTAAAAATCTAAGCGTTCAAAATTGGACAAAATAAATAGAAAGTCTAATACTTTTTCAGCATACTGTTTAACTAACTGGTAATCAATTGTAAAACGACTGATGATTTTTAAAATTGTCGGTAAAAGTTTTGTCCCCTTGTATTGGAATCGGTTCTTTTACATCTTCATCGGGCGCCGCCCGAATCGGATACGGCGTCAGACGCATCACAAATTGCATTTCCTGTCCGCACACTGGATAAACCGGTCGCCAGATAGCCTGTAGGTTGGGTTCGTTTTTTGAACCCAACAAATTACAAATTAAATGAAAAGAGAAATGTCAAATTATAAAAGGGTGAAATTACCTGGCGGGCTTTATTTTTTTACCGTCGTAACGTTTAACCGGCGTTAATTTTTGACATCAGAACTTGCGCGAAACATATTGCGTCAGGTGGGGAAAAAGGCTTATAAAAATCATCCGCTTGAGATGGTTATGGCAGCAAGGCTGATAATTGGGAATAGTTGGGTTCAAAAAGACGAACCCAACCTACATGCTTGAAACAATAAAAGGAGACCTTTTTATTTCAAAGCCAGCGTATGAAATTATTGACATTGAAAAGAATGAAACACTTAACAAATCGCTTAACCTGACCGATATTCCACTACGCTCCATATCGGCAGGTTAGCTTAGTCGTTATACTATTTAAATAAGAATCGTAATAAAAACATGAGGTCATTGATCGTGCCGAAACATGATATTATAATTACACTTTTTACAATCGTGTATGGATTGATGTTAAC
>DYLN01000162.1:2914-5844 GCA_020722085.1 Melioribacter roseus | reverse complement strand
CAATTGTTCTTATCCCTCCAATTTGGGGATATAAAGACAATGAATACACTCAAAAGTTAGCCGTCAGTGTAAAAAGACTGAAACGAGCAAACAATTTGCTACTTAAAGGCAGAAAAAAAGATATTATGAACAGCCAATGCACAAAACAGCATTCCCAATACTACAGGGACAAGCTTCAACACATCCTGATTTTTCATCGAGACAAAAAAGCTGTTTTCTTGCCGAAAAATTGCAGAATTATTATACTTTTGCAAATGGATAGTTGAGTAAATAATGACCAATCAAAACCCAGAACAAATAGCAAGAGATAATATCGACAGACAATTGATTGCCTGTGGCTGGATTATTCAAAAATACAAAGATAAAAATGTGCTTGCAGGAATAGGTGTAGCAATAACAGAATATCCAACAGAAACAGGTCCTGCTGATTATGCTCTATTTGTTGATGGAAAACCAGTTGGAATTATCGAAGCAAAACGAGAAGAAGAGGGACACAAACTCACCATTCACGAAGATCAGGCTGAAGATTATGCAACAGCAAAACTTAAATACCTGAATAACGAGAAACTGCCCTTTGTCTATTTGAGCACAGGCGAAGTTACCACACTTACCGATTTCAGAGACCCAAAACCCAGAGGACGAAATATTTTTACTTTTCACCGCCCTGAAACGCTCAGAAAATGGTTGAAGAAAACCAAATCGGTTCGGGCTGCCTTGCAAGATTTATACAATTTGCCGGAAGAAGGATTAAGAGAGTGCCAAATTAATGCAATTAACAACCTTGAAAAGTCATTCAGAGAAAATAAACCAAGAGCGTTAATACAAATGGCAACAGGTTCGGGTAAAACCTTCACTGCCATAACTTCGGTGTATCGTTTGCTAAAACTCAAAGACGATAACAACAACAATGTTGTAAGACGCATTTTATTTCTGGTTGATACTAAAAACCTTGGTGAACAGGCAGAACAAGAATTTATGAGTTATCTGCCGAATGATGACAACCGAAAGTTTACTGAACTTTATGGAGTTCATCGAATGAAGTCAAAACATATTCCTGACGATAACCACGTTTACATCAGCACTATTCAACGATTGTATGCGGTATTGAAAGGACAAGACCTTGATGAAAGTGCCGAAGAAGAAAACCCTAATGAAAAATGGCAGCCTAAAGAAGTGCCACCGGTTGAATACAATGAGAAATTGCCAATTGAGTTTTTCGATTTCATAATAATTGACGAATGTCACCGAAGCATTTACAACCTTTGGATGCAGGTATTGGATTATTTTGATGCTTTTCAGGTAGGTTTAACTGCTACACCCGATGCCAGAACATTTGCCTATTTCAAACAGAATATAGTTTCAGAATATTCTCACGAAATGGCGGTAGCCGATGGTGTAAATGTAGGTTACGATGTGTATTTGATAGATACAAAAATAACCCAAAAAGGAGCTACACTATGGAAAGGCGAATATGTGGAACATCGGGAAAGGTTGAGCCGAAAGAAACGATTGGAATTGCAGGACGAAGATGAAAGCTACTCTGCACAACAGTTGGATAAAGATATTGTAAATCCCAACCAAATCCGTTTGGTCATAAAAACATTTAAAGAGCATTTGCCTGTAATGTTTCCCGACCGCTACGATAAAGACGGGAATTTTGAAGTACCTAAAACTCTGATATTTGCTAAAACCGACAGCCACGCTGATGATATCATTCAAATTGTAAGGGAAGAATTTAATGAAGAAAACCGCTTTTGTAAGAAAGTAACCTACAAAGCCACCGAAGACCCGAAATCGGTTTTGGCTCAATTCCGAAACGATTATCACCCACGCATTGCCGTTACGGTAGATATGATTGCCACCGGAACCGATGTAAAACCTTTGGAATGTTTGCTTTTTATGCGGGATGTAAAAAGCCGGAACTATTTTGAGCAAATGAAAGGGCGAGGTACAAGGGTTATAAATTTTGACGATTTAAAAAAGGTTTCTCCCTCTGCAAAAATCACCAAAGACCATTTTGTAATTGTTGACGCCATTGGCGTTACCAAAAGTTTGAAAACAGATAGTCGCCCGTTGGAGAAAAAGCCTGGTGTTCCACTGAAAGATTTATTGGGAGCAGTTGCCGTTGGTGCAAGAGATGAGGAACTTTATACTTCATTAGCTAACCGACTCACCCGTTTAGAAAAACAAATTACAGAAAAGGAGAAAAAGCAATTTATCGAAAAATCGGGAGGTGTTCCTCTTTCTTCGGTTGTCAAAGATTTGTTAAATGCTTATAATCCCGATACCGTTGAAGCCATTGAACAAAAAGTAAAGGATGAAAAACGAGGCGAAGCTCCTGTGGTAATTGAAGCTGCTATTAACGAACAATTGGAACAACTCCGAAACAATGCAGCTAAGGTATTTACAGGCGAACTAAACGATTTTATTGAAAATGTACGCAAAGCTCACGAGCAAAAAATTGATAATCTGAACCCTGATGAATTGGTAAACGTGGGTTGGGATACAGAAAATAAAGACAAGGCAAACGAAACCGTTAACGCATTTAAAGAATGGATAGAAAGCCATAAAGATGAAATTACTGCTTTGCAGATTTTTTACGGGCAACCTTACCGCAGGCGTGAACTGACTTTTATGATGATAAAAGATTTGGTGGATAAAATCATACAAGAAAAACCCACCCTTGCCCCAATGAATATTTGGCGGGCTTACGAACAATTGGAAAACGTAAGCGGACAACCTAAAAACGAAATGGTGGCTTTGGTCTCACTTATTCGCAAAGTTGCTGGTATTGATAAAGCTCTGACTCCTTATGATAAAACAGTAGATAAAAACTTTGCCGATTGGGTTTGGAAAAAACAACAAGGTGCCGCCATTAAGTTTACCAAAGAGCAAATGGATTGGCTCTATATGCTGAAAGAGCAGATTGC
>DYLN01000162.1:0-2814 GCA_020722085.1 Melioribacter roseus | reverse complement strand
AGTTTGGATAAAGGAATAGAGAGCCTGAAAACGGCACAGGAGCAATTAGAAATTTATCGTCAGGCTGTTTTAGGGAAAGCCTTTGAAGGTGTATTTACTGCTAATTGGAGAAAAGAACACCCTAATGCTGATGCTAATAAAGAATTTGAAATTATAAAAGCAGCAAGAGAAGAACTTTACACACAAAAAATCGAAGAATGGACTTTGGCTTGTGAGCAAGCAAAAGTTAAAGATGATAAGAAACCAAGCAAACCTAAAAAACCATACGCTGGGGAACCAATAACCGAAGAAGAAAGAGCCAATTTTGATGTCATTGACAAATCTTGGGCTTTAATACGTTTTATTGATTTGATTAAGTATGAAGAAGATGCAATAAAACGTGGCCCTTTCGGTAGTGCAATTAAAAAATCGTTTTTTGTTCCATCTGGTTACAAAGTCTACGAACAGCAAAATGCAATCAGCGATGATGCCACTTTAGGCAAATATTACATCAGCGAAGAAAAGTATCAGGAATTAATTGGTTTCAGCATTAAGCCCGGAGATTACATTGTAAGTTGCTCCGGAACGATTGGAAGAATTTCAAAACTACCTGAAAATTGTGAGCCGGGTGTTATTAACCAAGCCTTAATGAAAATCCGATTAGACGAAGAATTAATGTCGTCTAAATACTTTTTGTATTTGTTTCGTTCCGAAGTTTTTCAAAGAAGAATTTTAAAAGGTAGCAGAGGAACCGGAATGCAAAACCTTGCAGGGATTGATGAAATCAAGGCACTGATTATTGCATTACCGCCCAAAGCAGAACAAGAGGCAATTGTTCAAGATATCGAAAGTCGCCTATCCGTTTGCGATAAGATAGAAGAAAGCATCACTACGAGTTTAAAACAAGCCGAAGCCCTTCGACAAAGCATTTTGAAAAAGGCATTTGAGGGTAAGTTGGTACCGCAAGACCCAAATGATGAGCCAGCCAGTAAGTTGTTGGAACGAATAAAAGCAGAAAGGCAAGTCCAAAACAATCATAAATCTGCAAAGAATAAAACACAATCAAGAAATCAGCATACAAATAAGGTTAAGACAATATGAGCAACGAAACCAACAATACATCAAGCATTATTAGCAAAGTTTGGAACTTCTGTAATACTTTACGCGATGATGGCGTAAGCTATGGCGATTATTTGGAACAACTTACCTATTTGCTATTTTTGAAAATGGCAGACGAGTTCAGCAAACCACCTTATAACCGTAAACTACCGATTCCAAAAGCATATAATTGGGAAAGTTTAGTTGCCAAGCGTGGTGCAGATTTGGAAAACCATTACTCAAATTTGTTGCGTGAACTATCACAATCAAAAGGCGTATTGGGGCAAATTTTTACCAAAAGCCAAAATAAAATTCAAGACCCTGCCAAACTCTTTAAGCTCATTGATATGATTGACAAAGAGCAATGGAGCACAATGGGAGCAGATGTAAAAGGAAAGATTTACGAAGGTCTTTTAGAAAAAAATGCTGAAGATACCAAAAGCGGTGCAGGTCAGTATTTCACACCAAGAGCTTTAATCCGTGCAATGGTTGAATGTGTGCGTCCTGAACCAATGAAAGTGATAGCCGACCCTGCTTGCGGAACAGGTGGTTTCTTTTTAGCAGCTTATGATTTTATTGCCAATCCTAACAACTATTCATTAAACCGTGAGCAAAAGGAATTTCTAAAACATAAAACATTTTTTGGAAATGAGATTGTAGCGGGAACAAGAAGAATGGCATTGATGAATTTGTTCCTTCACAACATTGGTGATTTTGAAAGTGAAAATTTTATCTCCCCTGCTGATGCCTTGGTTGCAGATAGCGGTTTACGAGTTGATTATGTGCTAGCCAATCCTCCCTTTGGCAAAAAAAGCAGCATGACTTTTACTAATGATGAAGGTGAGCAGGATAGCGAAGATTTGACCTACAACCGTCAGGACTTTTGGGTTACGACCAGCAACAAACAATTGAACTTTGTTCAACATATTCACACAATGCTTAAATCAGATGGACGAGCCGCAGTAGTGTTGCCCGACAATGTTCTGTTTGAAGGCGGTGCAGGAGAAACAATAAGAAAGAAATTATTGGAAACAACAAATTTGCACACCATTCTTCGCTTGCCGACAGGAATATTTTATAAGCCAGGTGTAAAAGCAAACGTGTTGTTCTTCGACAATAAGCCAGCATCTAAAAACGCACAGACTGAAGAGATTTGGTTTTATGATTTCAGAACCAATATGCATTTCACATTAAAGAAAAATCCTTTGCATTTTGAAGACCTGAAAGATTTTATTGAGTGTTACAACCCTTTAAATATAAATAAGCGAAAAGAAACCTACAATGCAGACACAAATCCTGAAGGTCGTTGGAGAAAATTCACTTACGATGAAATTATTGAAAGAGACAAAACAAGTTTAGACATCACTTGGATAAAAGACAAAAGCCTTACAGACCTTGACAATTTACCAGACCCTGATTTATTGGCAAATGACATCATTGAAAATCTTAAAGCATGTATTGAAAGTTTTGAAGAAATGATGTTAACAATAAATGGGAAATAGCCAAAGCACAGCAGACAGAAAGGAAGTAGCAAATTGAAAAGAAAAATGACAGGAAAAATAAACACCGAATGGCTAACAAAGTGTATATGCCATAAAGGTTTCAGTGGGTATTCAATCGATGTAGCCAGCTCAAACTTTCGTATCAGTGGACAAGAAACTGATCCACAATCCTTTACGGAACATATACTCAAACCTTGTGGGCAAATAATACTAAGACCCAAACATATGGATAATT
>DYLN01000028.1 GCA_020722085.1 Melioribacter roseus | reverse complement strand
TATAACTCTATATACATTATTGCCATACGAAAACCATTTTAGTATGAGTATATTACAAAAAATGTAACCTAATTAATTTGAAATGGCACTAGCTACTTATTTAACAAAAAACTGTTCATAAGAAGAACAACAAAGGAAACAATAAATTGATTTCATGCAACAGCCGGCATAGAAAACTTAGTATTAATAAGCTATATTTAATTGTAATATTAAATAGATAAAGGGAATCTCAAATGAAAAAAGCTATATATGTCTTTATCTTTGTTTTTGCTGCGTCCTGTTTTACATTTGCTCAAACAGAAAAGAATGAACAGGAAGCAAGTGAATCAACTCTTACGCAATACTACAGCGGAAAATTTGGCTTTTATAATCCGGGCAGCGGCTTAAACAACGGTTTACTTCTCGGCGTTGACGGAATAACTCAATTCAACAAATTAGATTTCTTCTTAAGTGGAGACATAGATTTTTACATGAAGAAAACAATCGACATTTATAATAATCCTAAACCTGATATTTCCGACCAGACAATCATACTTATTCCCATTCATGTTAACTTTGGTTACCAGCTTGCCGATATTCCCGACGCAGCTACAAAGTTATATGCCGGACTCGGTTTAGGATACTACCTTTATTTTTACAGTGTTAATTACAGCACTGCAGGCGGAGGAATTTTCCCCATACCGGGGAATTACTCCGATAACAAGAACGGAGGAAAACTTTTCTTTACAATATTTGGCAGGGTTTTAATAGGCAAAATTTTTATCGAACCGAGATTTTATTTCGCTGGCGCCTCCGAGGGCAATACAAGCGGTTACACATACAAAGTTAATCCGTCCGGTTTTTTAATTACCTTGGGATTTCAATACGGCAAATAAAACGTGATATAGAAAGCTGACAGCGGAATTGAATTTTCATGGTACTCTTCGGAGAATGGTAACTAATACTCCATTCAGTCATTTGACCATTCGATAAGATTTCTCTTGAGAATTTTATTCCTTTTAGCATAAAAATCCCGCTTCTGCAAGCAATTTTTCGCCAACTTGAAAATTTTTTTTGATTTTTTTGCCCCAAAATCTTTCGATTTTGAGCCAAATTCGCAGCATTTTTCGTACCCTTTAAAAACATACGTACTTATACTGATTCGCTTTTTTGCATTTACCCTTAAATTTGCAGGTCTAATTTAAGGAGGGCATAAATTTGGATTGGGATATCAATAATCCGTATTGTTTTAAAACGTGGACTACACTTAAAATAATTGGTCAGGTTCACTATACTTTTCCAGAATCAAAAAATATTTTAATGAAAAACCTTTCCTGCTGGCAGCAAGGAATAAATGAACAGCAGCTAAAAAATAATATTGAAAGAACAGCAAAAAAATTCGACGAGATTATAAGAACTGTAAAAGGAATTACTTATAATAATTTAAAGCAGGAGGAAGTTCGTAGCAGAATCAAAGAGTTTTTATCAGTACCCGAAAACTCGATTACAGATTTTGCTGAATTAATAAGTGAACTTTATAAAATAGAAGAACTGCCGAAAGTTTAGTTCTCTTCTCCTGAAGAAGCACCTCCTTAATGAGTGAGGGTTTGATAGCTGCCCTCACTCATACTTCTATTGAATTTGAAAAAACTTACAGATAATTTGTTTACAAATAAAAAAATTTAGTAGAGGTATCAATGAATAACTCCACTCCAATCACTTCGCTGTTGACCACAAAGCTGCTCGCCTCGCTCTGCGGTCGGAGCGGGTGGCTCGCTGTAATAATCATGTCAATTACCGCTTTTTATTTTTCCCCTTCTACCCTGGAAAAAATAAACAAAGAGACGGTTGAAAACGCAGAAAGAATTATTGGTCTAAGTTTTACCGATGCAAAACGCGATTCAATGCTGGATGCATTGAATGAACAATTAAATAATTATATCAATCTGCGAAAAGTTAATCTTAACAATGCTGTTCCGCCCGCGATATTATTCAACCCGATCCCAGTCGATTTTAAGTTTAACGAGAAACAAAAGGCTATTTCGTACAGTGATTATTCAAAAACTAATAAACCTGCTGATCCTGAAGATCTAGCTTTTTATTCGATAGGAAAGCTAGCGCACCTGATCAAGACAAAACAAATTACCTCAACTGAGATAACCAAATTTTTCTTGGAACGATTGAAAAAATATGGACCGAAACTTCATTGTGTAATCACTCTAACGGAAGAACATGCTCTACAACAGGCGAAAAAAGCTGATGAAGAAATTGCTGCCGGGAAATATAAAGGAATGCTTCACGGGATTCCATTTGGCGTAAAAGATTTATTAGCTGTAAAAAATTACAAAACTACATGGGGTGCAAAACCATACGAAAACCAGTACATCGATGAGAATGCAACTGTTGTTAAAAAACTGGAAGATGCCGGAGCAGTATTAATCGCAAAGTTGTCTATGGGTGCATTAGCGTGGGGTGATGTTTGGTTCGGCGGTAAAACGAGAAATCCGTGGGACACAACAAAAGGATCAAGCGGTTCTTCTGCTGGATCGGCTGCCGCAACTTCTGCAGGTTTAGTTCCATTTGCGATCGGCACGGAAACATGGGGCTCAATAGTTTCTCCTTCAACCGTCTGCGGTGTAAGCGGATTACGCCCTACTTACGGAAGGGTTAGTCGTACCGGCGCTATGGCATTGAGCTGGTCAATGGATAAAATCGGACCGATTTGCAGAAATGCCGAAGACCTTGCAATTGTTTTCGATGCAATTAAAGGGCAGGATGGAATCGATCAAACTCTTTATGATTTTCCGTTTAATTATAATCCGAAGATTGATTTCAAAAAACTGAGAATCGGTTATTTGAAAAAAGACTTCGATAAAAAATATACATTTCACAAAAACGATTCACTTGCACTCGAAACTCTAAAAAAATTAGGGGCAAATTTGACGCCTATTGAACTGCCCGATCTGCCAGTAAATGACATTTCATTTATACTCAACGCCGAGGCGGCGGCAGCATTCGATGAATTAACACGAAGCGGCAAGGATGATAAGATGGTTCGTCAAATCAAAAATGCATGGCCTAATGTTTTTAGAGCAGCACGGTTTATTCCCGCTGTTGAATATATAAATGCAAACCGCATCCGCTATTTATTGATTCAGAAAATGAATGAGTTAATGAATACAGTCGACATGTATGTCTCACCCTCCTGGGAAGGTGATAATTTATTACTGACAAATTTAACTGGGCACCCTTGCGTTGTTGTCCCTGATGGATTCTCCGAAGAAGGAACACCGACAAGTATTACTTTTATCGGAAGATTATTTGACGAAGGAAGAATTATTGCTGCTGCAAAAGCATTTCAGGATGCAACGGATTTTCATTTAAAGCATCCGCTTTTGACTAAGATACAATAGAAATCGCCGGCAATTAATGCGGAACTCATAAAAACAATAAAACAGGAAATCGAAATGAAGAATATTTTTTTGCTTGCCGTAATTATTCTTATTAATTCTTCTTTAAGCCTTGCACAAAAAACAAATGAAGTAAAACTTCTTATTCGATGTGACGACATTGGAATGTCGCACTCGGTAAATATGGCAGTTAAGGAATTAATTAAAACCGGAATACCTTTTTCCGCTTCGGTGATGTTCCCGTGTCCGTGGTACCAGGAAGCAGTTGATATTCTAAAAGAAGCAAAGCACGTAACTTCTGGTATCCATCTTACATTAAATTCTGAATGGAAAAATTACAAATGGGGACCTGTTTCCGGCAAAAGTGCGGTTCCCAGTCTGACAGACAGCACAGGCTATTTCTTTCCCACCCGTTCTGCTTTTAACGGTAATAATCCCAAGCTCGATGAAATTGAAACAGAAATACGTGCACAAATTGAAAGAGCAATTAACTCTGGATTGGACATAAAATATGTTGATTACCACATGGGCACTTTAGTAGAAAAACCCGAATACAGAAAAATATTAGTTAAACTGGCAAATGAATATAAGCTCGGAATTTCAAGATATCTCGGTGAAGTTGATATGCAAAGCATGTATGCTGATCCAATTGAACATAAAGCTGACAGTTTGTATATACGACTGCAAAAAATTAATTCGGGCAATGTGAATTTACTTGTATGTCACATTGGAATGGATAATCCCGAACTTCGTGCAATGATAGACCTTAATCCCAACGGTTTAAAAGAGATGAGTAAAAACCGTCAAGGAGAATTAAATGCATTAATTTCCCAAAAATTTTTAGAGATAATCAAATCGAATAATATTAGGCTGATCACTTATAAAGAATTAATAGAAAAAGTAGGTTTGGAAAATATGAAGGAGCCGCCGGGAATTGAGTATTAAAAATTGATTGGAGTTTAATTTTTTACTCCCACTTTCAACACAAGAGGCCACTTTAATTCCTTCTGTTCTTCAGGGTTTCCCCAAATTTTATAAATTTTTTCTCTAATTAAATCTATGGGATTGCTGCCATTTTGTTCTTTGTACCTTTGCACTGCCGACCACGATTCAAGGTATCCAAAAAGATGTTCGCAGTTCCAAAAAGTCTTCATTAAGAATTTTGGCGCTTTGATTTCTTTGAAAGGAAATGGAATATTTTCATACAGTCTGTCTACAAATTTTCTTTCGGCGGGCCAATACGAATCTACTATATTATTGTAAAAATCATCTATTATTTCATTAATCTCATCGTCCGATTCAACGAGTGAATATAGTGATACCGCAATTATTCCCCCAGGCTTAAGTACTCTTTTTACTTCCTTAAAAAATTTGCTGATATCAAGCCAATGAAGTGCCTGTGCAACAGTAATTAAATCAAAATACTCCGCCGGAAAATCCGTTTCCTCTGCCTTAGATAGTTTATATTTCACTTTCGGATGCAGCTTAGCATTTTTTAGCTGCTGCTCACTTGCATCCGTTGCTATTACACTTTCAAAGAATTCAGCCAATCCGATTGCAGCCTGACCGCTGCCGGTTGCACAATCCCATGCAATATTTTTTGACGGCGAAATCGAAGCAAGATATTCGAACAATTCCCGCGGATATGACGGTCTATACTTCGAATAGATTGACGATTGAGTGGAAAAATAATCTTTAAATAGCATAGATTATCGAAAAAAATTTTGTTACATAGCTGCTACTGACAACGACCTGAAATTTGCCTGTTTTCGCAATTTTTAGTATATGTCAGTGTGATGAAAAATATTCTGCTTGCAGGGTTATTGAGCCTCAAGTTGACTGCTTGCATTTATAAACCATTAAAACGGTTTGAAACCCTTGCTTTTTCTCATTCTTTTGTAAACCTTTCAGCGGTTTTTGTAACCAATCAATTTTTAGGCAGTCAATTTGAGTATAAAAATTATTTTATCATAATAATTATGAAGAAAAAACTTGTATCCGGCTTATTAGCATTTATAATACCAACGGCAGTTCAATTTAACTATTATTTCATCTTTTCTCATTTTATCTCAGCTTAAAATCAATTAGCTTTGTTGCAATAAAAAATATCTTTTTTTTAATTATGAATTAATGGTAACCGAATGGTAGTACCGAAAATCGGATTGGTAAAAATTAACGCCAAAATACTCGGCGGCGGTTTTGCCAGATTCGTTCAGAAATTATTGGGTTACAAGAATATCGATTTTAAACTTAAGAAAATAAAATAGAGAAAATAATGCTTTACGGGTTAATTAAAAAAACTGAGTTTGACAAAATAAAATCATTTAACGGCGACTGGGAAACCAGAATGAAATTATTTGCTGAAATGTGCAGATACAACACACTTGTTGCCGTTAAAAAAGCAGGCTCCGGTCATCTCGGCTCTTCTTTGAGTGCACTGGATATTACAACGTATCTTTACTTAAACGAAATGAATATTTTTGTGACGGGATTAAATTCCGCCGACAGAGATATTTATTTTTCTTCCAAAGGTCACGATGTACCCGGTTTATATTCCTTGTTTTATGCTTTGGGCATTCTGCCCGAAGAAAGACTGCTTGGTTTAAGACGTCTGCATGGTTTAGACGGACATCCGGAAGTACGAATTCCTGGAATAGAAGCGAGCACAGGCTCTCTTGGGATGGGAATCTCTAAAGCAAAAGGAATGGCATGGGCAAAAGCTTACAAGAAAAATAAAGGGCATGTTTATGTATTGACCGGCGACGGTGAATTTCAAGAAGGACAAATCTGGGAATCTCTCCAAGCCACGGCTCACCAAAAAATTAATAATATTACCGCAATAATGGACCATAACAAGTATCAAACCGATATGCTCGTTAAAGATGTGAACAATATCGAAGATGTTGTTCAGAAAGTTTCTTCCTTTGGCTGGCACGTTGTTAGGATTGACGGTCACAATTACCAAATATTAAAAAAGACTTTCACCGACCTGAAAAAAATTAACGATAAACCTAAAATGATAATCGCCGATACGATAAAAGGTAAAGGTGTTTCCTTCATGGAAAAACCGGTGACGGAAACAGTATCTGGCAAAACTTATTACAAATGGCACAGCGGTGCACCGGACGATGATAGTTATTTAAAAGGACTGAGTGAACTTTCAGAAAATATTAAAATTCTTTCGGAAAAATTAGGTGCCGTACAAATTGAAATTCCCGACAATGAAGCGGAAGGAAAAACTGTAACAAAAATTCAAAAAGAGTTTGTAACAGACGCATACGGCGACGCCCTCGTAGAACTGGCAAAAACAAATGACAAAATAATTGTCCTTGACGGCGACCTCTCAGCCGACTGCAAGCTTAGAAAGTTTGAATACACATTCCCTGACCGGTTTATTGAAAACGGAATTGCCGAGCAGGACATGGTTTCTATGGCAGGCGGACTTGCAAGAATGGGTTTGATTCCTTTTGTTAATACATTTTCAAGTTTTCTTGCGGCGCGCGCTAATGAACAGATTTATAACAATGCAGGCGAAAAAACAAAAGTGATTTATACATGCCATTTTGCAGGATTAATTCCCGCCGGACCGGGTAAATCACATCAAAGTGTACGCGACATTTCTTTATTTATTGCTCTTCCGAACGTAATAATTATGCAGCCGTGCAACGGTTTGGAAACTAAAAAGGTTGTGGAGTTTTGCGTAAACCAAGCAGAAGAAAGCTGCGTAATCAGATTAGTGATTGGTCCTTCGCCGGAAACAATTATATTGCCGGATGACTACAAATTTCAAATTGGAATCGGAACAGAATTAACCGAAGGTGAAGATGCAATTTTATTCGGCTACGGACCTGTAATGCTTCACGAAGCTCTTATTGCTTCGGAATACCTTAAAAAAGCCGGCTTTGGTCTGAAAGTAGTAAACATGCCGTGGCTGAATAGAATAGACAAAAACTGGCTGAAAAATTTAACCCGAAATTACAATTCTATTTACGTTCTTGAAGACCACTCGGTATTTGGAGGCTTGGGCGACCGAATTCTTGAGTCGCTTGTTTCATCAAATTCAATCGAAGGGAAAAAATTTCGGAAATTTGGTTTGAGTGAATATCCCGAATGCGGCACACCTCTTGAAGTCTTGAAATATCATAAATTAGACGGAAAATCTTTAGCAGAACAGATTTCCGGCACCGAAAATTTTGACCGTAAAATTCAAGAGAGTCTCATACAAAAATATACTGCGGATGCGCCGCAATGATTAAGATGTTATATGTCTACTTTTGTCTTTCAAAATTAACTACATGAAAAATGAAAGCCGCCGTTCATCAAATAATTGCTTATGCATTAGCAGATCTCGGGGTTGAAGTAGTAACTAATGTACCGGGCTATGGTGCATGGGATGTTTTCCAATCTTTTAATGAAATAACCCAGCGAAATAATAAAATTTCTTTTCATGAAGAAGTAGCTTATACTATTTCACATGCTGCAAGCATTGCAGGCAAAAGGTCTGCGGTCTTGATCAAATCCCAGGGATTAATGAAAGCAGCAAACAGCGTAACGGATTCAATGTATACAAATATTACGGCAGGATTCGTCGCTTTTGTTTTCGATGACATGACGGGAAAACATTCCGATAATATTCTTGAAACAGTTTCTATTATAGACGGAATGGAAATTCCTCTTGTTATCCCGGAACTTCAGTTTTTGTATGAACACATAGTTTCAGCTTACGAACTTTCAGAAAAAAAGAAAATGCCGGTAGTTTTTCTCATTGATGCAGCTAAAATATTTAACGAAATAGAGTTTACCAGAAATTATTCCCTCAAAAAATTATTTAATTATGTAAGAGATGTTTATTCTCATGTTGTTCACCCGTCTTTGTCGGATTATCAATACAAAGTATTTCGTGCAAAGAAGTCGGGCGGGGATCCTGCTTTAATTGCACGTCCTCCTTTACCTCATGTGCCGGAAAGTTTAACTCCAAGCGTTAAAGCGGCTGCCCAAAAATATATACCTTTTTTTGAGGCATTTAAGAGCATAAATAGAGATTTTACTACAGGCGATACAAGTGCATCGAGCTCTTTTTCACTGCCCCCTTTTAACTGCATTGATTTAGTTACTTACATGGGAGGAAGCATTCCACTGGCAATCGGTGCGTATTTGTCGGGCTTCAAAAATGTGTGGGCACTAACCGGTGACTTCGGATTTATTTCCGCCGGACATCTAGGTCTTATTGAAATCATTGAGCGGGAGATTCCTCTAAAGGTTGTAATATTTTTCAACAAGCAGGCTGCAGCTACCGGAGGACAGGCAATTCATAAAAAAATTATGATGAGATTATTAGCCGGATATGAAAAAAGTATAATGCATATTCAAAATCCGGACAACCCTTTAGAGGTTTCCGAAATTTTGACTGAAGCTAACAGTTCTAATGAACTAAAAATTATTTTGGCAGATTATCCGGAGCCATGATGCACAACATTTACGAAGATTTACCTCAAATCTTAAAGAAGAATTTTTTGAAGCACTGCAGGAAACAAACAATTTGAAGATAGAACAAATGAGAACATATGGTTGATTGGTTGATTGGTTGGTTGATTGATTGAATGGTTTTCGTATATTCATTTAATCATTATCCAAAGTCTGGTAGAGTATCTTTGGAAACCCATTCGATCATGCCTCTTTTAACAGGCGTATATATTTTTTCATTTTAACCTCGTCATTTATTTAACTAATTTATACCACAATAAATTCAACTTTTTGCTGCAAACATGAAAAGAAAAAAAATTATTCTAATTATCTTAATATCACTATGTTTTTATCCACAAATAAATGCTCAATTAAAAAATCCGGGTTTGGGTGCTGCTATTGGACTCGGTGAAATTAAAGGGAACTCACCAGGCATAAGTGCGTTTACGGGAGGGCTTTTTTTAAGTGCAGTACCATGGTTTTCAGATGATGTTCAATTTAGATTTGGATTTGCCTATTCAAGAAGGGTAGAATATTTTCTTCCTGAAAACAGAACGGGAAGATATTATGCTTTTATTAAGTCGTTTTATCTAAAAGCTGTTCTCGACCAGCAGTTAAACAATTTGCTTTTTGCTGAAGAGGGTGCGGGCATATTAACCATAAACGACAGAACATTCAGCAATACAAATACATGGGATTACGGAGCCGGTTTTCATGCATTAATCGGTTTTGATTTTACAGATGAAAATATAAAAGGAATTAGAATCAGCGGAGGCATCGATTCGGGTATAACTTTCACCCAAACTACGGCGAGTTATTTCTTGTTCATTGTACAGCTTCACTACTTATTTTGATTGATTTTGTAAAGCTCTCTCATCAATTCTTCGAATTGTTCGAAGTAAAGGGACTGTTCACCGTCGCTCAATGCGTGTTCGGGATCGGGATGAAACTCCACCATTATCCCGTGTGCACCGACAATTTTCGCTGCTTTTGCAAGGGGAATCACTTTATCCCGCTGCCCGATTGCATGTGACGGATCGACAATAATTGGAAGATGAGTAAGTTCTTTTAAGACAGGAATTGCACTTAGATCCAGTGTGTTTCTTGTGGCAGTTTCAAAAGTTCTAATTCCTCTTTCACACAAAATTACCTGTCTATTACCCTGCGAAAGAATATATTCTGCTGCATTGAGCAACTCGGCAATTGAAGCCATCATCCCCCTCTTTAACATAACAGGTCGATGAGTTTTGCCTACTTCTTTGAGCAGAGCAAAATTCTGCATATTGCGGGCGCCGACTTGAAGTATATCAGCATGTTTTGCTACTTCTTTAACATGTTCTGTATCGAGAACTTCGGTTATAACCGGCAGGTCATAAGTTTTACCGGCGTTCGTCAAAAAGCCGAGTGCTTCAAAACCGAGTCCCTGAAAACTATACGGTGAAGTGCGCGGCTTAAAACAACCGCCTCTTAATATTTGTGCGCCGTTTTCTTTAGCCTCTCTTGCACACTGCATTATTTGTGATTCATTTTCAACCGAACACGGTCCGCCGATAACAACAAAATTATTCCCGCCGATTAAGACATCTTTTACTTTTATTACTGTATCTTCTTTTCTGTATTCTCTACTTGCAAGTTTATAACTTTTTTGTTTACCGGAAGTTTTGGTTTCGGTTTTATCTTTTATCTCTATTTTATGACTAACTTCTTCTCCTTCAAAAATTTTATTGACTTCAAACTTTGTCTTTGTAACTTCCTGAGAAGGATAGCTCCCCAATACTTTCAGAAAACGCGTATACCTGCCGAGTTCATCTATTACTTTTTGAATCTTTTCATCAGCAATATTCCCTTCAAAGTCGAGATAAAACATCTCTTCCCACGGATTTCCAAGTATCGGTCTTGATTCCAGCTTCGTAAGATTAACACCGTAATTTCTAAATACATTTAATGCTTCAACAAGCGAGCCGGGTGTATGGGAAGTGGCCATTACCAGAGAAGTCTTGCACGGAATTCTTAAATCAACGGCAATTGGTTTGCGGGCACAAATTATAAACCGTGTGTAATTTTCTTCTTGGTTTGCAATGTTAGATTTCAGAATTTTCACTTTGAACAGCTTCGCAGCCTCTTCGCTTGCAATACCAACATGATAGGGATTTCCTTCTTCCTTAATTTTCTTCGCCGACATTGCTGTATCTACAAAATATTCCACAACTGCGTTGGGCAGGTTCTGCAAAAATTTACTGCATTGTGCAGCCGCTTGATGATGAGCATATATCTTTTTGATTTTTGTCAAAGGAATATCTTTAATTGCTATAAGACAATGTTTTACCTGAAATTTTTCTTCTCCAACTATTGATAAAGCGGTATGAAGAAGCAGATCGTACACTTCGTTGATCCCGCCGCTGGTTGTGTTTTCAATCGGCAGTACTGCAAAATCGGCTTCCCCTTTTTCACAAATTTCTACAGCTTCTTCAAATCTATCCTTAGTTAAAAAAATTAATTCGTTCTTAGACTGAGAAAAAAATTTCCTTGCAGCCAGATAACTGTATGAGCCTTCTATACCCTGAATTGCAATCGAAATATTTTTCTTTTCAGATTTATTCAAGGCATTCTGAACATAATTCTGCTGCATCCTCACGGAATCTTCAATGATGTCATAAAAAACTTTATTCGTAAAATGAGCATCCAGCCCGTGTTTTTTGCCAAGCTTTATTATTTTTTCAAGCAGTTCAGCTTCTCTTTTTTGATCCCTTATAGGAATGGCGGCTTTTTCTTTCGCCTTCACAACCTCTTTGCTGATACTCCGTCTTTCGGCTAACAGCTTTATTATGGCTTCATCAATACCATTAATTTTTTCTCTAAGTCGGCTTAAATCCGTTGACTTTTTCGGTGACATATCTTCAAAAAAATTATAGAAATTGGGAACTGAAACTAAGAAAAAAACACGTTAAAAGAATCACTTTTTAACAATTTTTTTTAGGATAATAAAATAAATTGACAAAAAGGTATGATAAACATAATTTTGAAATGGATAAAACAATCCAATTTAGCTAATTAAAGTTCTATTCACGGAGGTAGTAATGTCCAAACAATCCCGTCGTGACTTCTTAAAAACCACTGCAATTGCTACTACTGCAATTACAGGGTTGGCATCGAAAAAAACAAAAGCTGAGGGAAGAGGCGTTTATCTGCCAGACAAAGCTATGGGAGTTCTGGTTGATACTACTGTTTGCATTGGCTGCAGAAGGTGTGAATGGGCATGTAAAACCGCACACGATATGCCTACTCCCCCGCTCGAAAATTATGATGATCGGACTGTGTATGAAAATATGAGACGACCTGATTATACCAGCTATACAGTTGTAAATGAATATGAAAACGATGACACGGGTAAATTTCCAATTGATGTAAAAGTTCAATGTATGCACTGTAACCAGCCGGCATGTGTTTCGGCATGTATAGTTGGCGCGTTTTCAAAACTTGAGAACGGAGCCGTAGTTTGGGATGAGTCAAAATGTATCGGCTGCCGTTATTGTATGGTTGCATGCCCCTTTCAAATCCCCGCATTCGAATATCAAAAGGCAATACAGCCCAGAATTACTAAGTGTGATTTCTGTTCTGCCAGACAAGCCGAAGGCAAACTTCCCGCTTGTGTTGAAATTTGTCCGGTTGAGGCTCTCACCTTTGGCAAACGCGAAGATTTAATTCAAGTAGCAAAAGAAAAAATGAGACTTTATCCAGGTAGATACGTTGATCATATCTACGGCGAATTTGAAGTCGGCGGAACTTCCTGGATGTACTTAGCAAGTCAGGATTTCTCGAAATTAGCTTTTCCAAAACTTCAAAGAGATCCTGCGCCGGGCGTTTCGGAATCAATTCAGCATGGTCTTTTTGCCTATTTTGTTCCACCGATTGCACTTTATGCTCTGTTAGGCGGTGTAATGTGGCTTAACAAAAATAAAAAGTCAGAATCGGAGGAGGAACAGCTATGAACGGATATACGAAACCCCAGCCAATAACAAAAAAATTTTTTACGCCTGGAGTAATTATTATCTCTACAGTAGCATTAATAGGATTTGCTGTGCTGCTAGCGCGATATATATTCGGTCTTGGTGCAATTACAAATTTATCTAATCAATATCCATGGGGAATATGGATCGGCCTTGACGTTGCATTAGGAGTTGCACTTGCAGCGGGCGGATTTACAACTGCGGCTCTCGGTCACATTATGCACCGTGAAAAATTTCATGCAATTATACGACCCGCACTGTTGACAGCACTGTTAGGTTATACGTTTGTTGCTTTGAGTGTTGCTACAGATCTTGGAAGATGGTATTACATCTGGCATCCTTTGATTTTCTGGAACGGAAACTCTGCGCTTTTTGAAGTTGGCATGTGCGTTATGATTTATCTCGCCGTTCTCTACATCGAATTTTTGCCTATTGTTTGTGAAAGGTTTATCGGAAGAATAAATCTGCCTGGCATACTCCATTTATTAAACAAACCATTGGATAAGCTTTTGCGGATTCTGGACAGAGCTTTAGATAAAACAATGTTTATCTTTATTATTGCAGGAGTTGTGCTTTCGTGTCTGCATCAATCGTCGCTGGGAACATTGATGGTAATTGCGGGTCCCAAAATGCATCCTCTCTGGCAAACGCCGGTACTTCCGCTGTTGTTTTTGCTTTCCGCTATTTCTGTCGGCTTTCCCATGGTAATTTTTGAATCGATGATTTCTTCAAAATCGTTCGGATTAAAACCGGAGATGGATATACTTACAGACCTTGCCAGAATGGTCGGTCCAATTTTGTTCATTTACCTTGCTTTCAAAATTGGCGATATGGTAATCCGGCGGTCCTTTGTTTATTTGTATGAAATCAACACAGCAAGTGTAATGTTCACAATTGAATTGGTAGTCGGTGTAATTGTTCCGCTGAGAATGTTTCTTTCTCCCAAAGTTGTAAAATCTCCTGCGGGAATTTTTATCGCTTCCTGTTTGGTAATCTTCGGTGTATTCATGAACAGACTGAACAATTTTATCGTTGCATACAATCCGCCATATTCTTTCCATCCTTATATTCCGTCTCTTGGCGAGATTGCAGTTACAATTGGCTTTATTGCTATGGAAGTATTGTTATACCGTGCTGCAGTAATGATCTTTCCGGTTATCGAACTGCCAAACGGAGCTGCTCCAAAAACTAAATATGCAATTAAGGGTGTAAAATGAAAATTAAGCTTTCATCAATTATTATTTCTGCCGTCCTGCTTTCTCCGATAAGAATATCGGGACAAGTCTCGAATTTAACGACACAAAATCAGACGCATCAAACGTTTCAGAATTTAACATGCAAAACATGCCACGACTGCGATATACCAACAAAAGAAAATCCGTGTTTAATCAAATGTCCGAGAGATTTTATTGCTACAGTAACACAAAAACCTGAAAACAGTCCGAATACAATAATGATAGATAGACTAAAAAACTCAACAGATATATATAATCCCGTAATTTTTAAGCATCAGGCACATGCAGAAATGGCTGAGATGTCCGGCGGCTGCAGTTCATGCCATCATTACAATCCACCGGGAAGCGTGGTAGGATGTATACAATGCCATAAGCCTAACAGAGCAACAGCTGATTTAAATAAACCGGATTTGAAAGGAGCATATCACAGATTATGCATGAACTGCCACAGAGAATGGAGCGGTGAAGTAGAATGTAATTCATGCCACGAATCAAAAAATAAATCTGTGAAAACTCGGCTTGCTGCAAATGCAGAACCAACTCGCAAAAGAATTCATCCTGTGATAGCAGTTCCGACAAGACTTACTTTTGATACTCCAAATGCAATTGGAAAAATTGTGACATTTTATCACGGCGACCACGTTAATTTATTCAAGCTCGATTGTCAAAACTGCCACAGCAATGAAAATTGTATTAAATGCCACAGCAAAAACAAAACTCTGGTAACTCATGCGTCATTAGATCAGCATCACAAAATATGTTCTTCATGCCATGATACTGAATCTAATTCAAATTGCGGTTTCTGTCACCAGAACAAAGAAACCGGTCCGTTTAATCATAAAGAAAAAACCGGATTTGATATTGCCAAATTCCATGGAAAATTAAGCTGCGAAAGATGCCATACAACAAAAGGTAAGTTTACGGGACTCAAAGACGACTGCGCGTTGTGTCATGGCTCATGGACACAGGAGAATTTCAATCACAAAATTACCGGCGTTGCTCTTGATGAAACACACAGTGGGTTGGAATGTGATAATTGCCACAAAGAAAAAAATTATTTCAATCCAGTTTGTACAGATTGTCACGATGATAAAAGTTATCCTAAGAATGTACCGGGGAAAAGAATAAAGAAGTAAAACTATGTTTAGAAAGATGGTTTAACATTAATTTTAATTAAAGGGCATGAAATGAAAAGAATCATGAAACTACAAATATTTATAGTGGTCGCATACATGTTATATCTACCAAACAATGTCGAATGCCAGAATGACGATAAGGATCGATTGAGTACTTCCTTTTCTAATTATTTAAAGAATAGTTCATCATACCATTTAATTAATTGTAACACCGACAGTATTCGACATTTATATATTTATTCTAGTGTTGGTTTATTTGAATACTTTAGTATAGGAGTAGGTTATCAATTAAGTCCAAGATTCGCAATTTCTTTAAAACATGCTAGTACTTGGGTATCAGGGCATGGAGGTAGTCATTTCTTCCCGCCTTATGGAAGTGGACTTGGTTTCAATCTACAATATTTTATGGATTTATGGGTTTTTAACAATGTCTCATTCAACTATATCTACTATATGTACGTCCCTAATATTTATGATAATACATATGGAATAAAACCCAAGGGAAATTATTACGAGATTAATTTTGGAAATGAAAGAACTAAAAAGGGAGTCAAAGGGAAGCTACAATTATTTTGGTCAGTTGGGGTAGGTAAAAGTTTTAATAAAAATTATGGAAAAACACTCATAATGCCTTCAATTAAAATTGGAGTTTATCATAATTTATTTTAGGAGCTGTCTATGAAAAGGATATTTTTTTGTTTAATTATTTTATCAAGCTTTGTATTTGCTTATAAACAACACGTACATCAGTACATTTCTTTACAAGCCTATAACCTTCTTAAATATCAATTGGGGGGAGATATTAGAATAATGAAAGACAGAATTGGTGGTCTAGAATCTTATTATGTTGGTCCAGGTCCGTGGCAGTTAGGGTTTATTACAACAGGAGCCTGGAGAGAAGATATGGAAGATGTTGTATATGGCTATTCTAATTACCATTTGCCGGCTGGCGCCTCCTTAGATTTTTTTAAATCCTTAATTAAATTTGCAAATAATAACAATGAATATTATTCAAGTATAACGCATTTTTGGTATGCCGATGATGGAGATAATACTAATACTACTATGACAGCTGGCGCTCATATTCTAGGTGTATTAGCAGTTGAAACATTCACTATGGAAAACGCTTATCAAAAAATGGTTGCCTTTGCAAACGGTGGTTTCGATTTAAATATTGAATTAATTCTGTATGGTTTTCCAACACAACCGGACGGTAGCGGATATTGTGCTACACAAAGAGCAATAGTAACTTTCCATTATAATTCACTAATTGATTTGTATAAAAATACTTATGTTACCAAAGTAACCTGGCTAACCGGGCAACAAACTATTTATAATAACCCTATTAAATTTCTACAACAACATTGGAGTTCACTTAATAGTGGTACATATGCCAGTTTTTTTGATATACTCTCATTTGAAATTTTAGGCAGAATGTGTCATCTTTTACAAGATATGAGTGTTCCCGCACACACAAATATTGATCCTCACGGTGACGACGATGCACTAATACCTGATTATTACGAAGAATATTTTGGATATGATTACTATTGGGATTATCAAAATACTTTAACTAAGGTTGGTGGTTATATTAATCCTTATCAATCTTCTAATCCTTTACATTTTCTAATGTATACAACAAATCAAATGGCAAATCATTTTGCAACGCAGGGTCCACATTACAGGGCAAATAATGACTATTTTTCTGGAAATCCATTATCTGAAGAAATAAGTTACTTAAATTCACTTAATATCCCAAATTTTGGAGTACCAACAAGCATAAATGGACCTTTTGATTATAATAGCATCATGAATGTTCGTAATCATATGTTCCCTCAAGCAATTCGTGCAACCGCAGGACTACTTTACTGGTTTGCAAAAGAAGCTAGTTTATTACCTATGCCTCTAACCTCGGTTTCTATTGGGGGTGATGTAACACTATATGCCGGAGTAACATGTCATTGGTATGTTGGTCTACTAAACGGAATAGAGCCATTCACTTATAATTGGCAAATAATGTGTCTGGATGGTGTCGGTTATTTACAAACTTACGAAAGTGTTAAAAAGGGAAAAAAAGCAAAAGATAAAGACAAGACTAAAGACGGTGAAATAATAATTAACGCTCTGCCAAGTAATGAATGGATTTCTATCGGTACAAACTCACCTTACCTGAGCAAAACATACAATCCTAATGATTTGCGAGATTTCAAGTTGAGATGTATAGTTACCGACGCTACAAGCACTACAAAAACTTCAAATGAACTCTACATTGATGTTGTTTCATATCCTCCACCGGAATTTTCCGTTGTGCAAAGTAATTATGAGAAACAGGAAACTTCGCTTGCCAAAGAACATGAGACAACCCAAACACCTATAAATTATTTCCTTGAGCAAAACTATCCAAATCCATTTAATCCTCTAACAAGAATACATTACTCGCTACCTGAGGACAGTTTTGTAACGTTAAAGGTATTTAATCTTCTCGGGCAAGAAATTGTCACCCTTGTCAGCGAAACCAAATCAGCCGGTAAATATGAGGTGGAATTTAATGCAGCAGAATTACCAAGTGGAACTTATATTTATAAATTAACTGCCGGTAATAATACTTCCATTAAGAAAATGTTATTAATCAAATAATTCAATGATTATTTTCAAACAAATATGTATTAGGAATGTTGCTGAACAAAAATATGGGATATGAAAAAATTAGGATGTGCATTCAAAAAACTTTGGGTATTAAAAACAATGTTTAGAAAGATCGGCTTTAAATTAATTTTTATTGTTGGTATAACTGCTATAGTAATTATCGGAGGTTACACTTACTTTAACTTAAAATCAGAAACAAACATTCTTCTAGGTGAGGTTGAACGGCATGCGCTTGAATTAAGTGAAGCAGTTAAAAACAGCACCCGCCATGGAATGATGTTAAACCAGCGCGAGATGATTCATGATATTATTAATACAATCGGAAAAGACCCTGCAATTTATGCACTAAGAGTATTCAATAAAGACGGCGAAATTATTTATTCGAATAGGCTGGAAGATATCGGAAAGATGCTCGATAAATACGCCGAAAGCTGCTATGCATGCCATGCAGCAAATAAGCCTTTGGAAAAATTGGCAATCAATGACAGAACAAGAATTTACAGATCGGAACAGGATTCTTCCAGAATTTTAGGCGTAATAAATCCAATTTATAACGAAAGATCGTGCTACGAAGCCGAATGCCATGCACATCCTACCTCGGCAAAAGTGTTGGGTGTACTCGATGTCTCCATTCATTTAAAAGATATCGATAAAAAAATTGGTGATAACGAAATGCATGGTTTAATTTTTGCTCTGATTGCAATAAGTGCTATCGGTTTAATCATTGCTCTTTTCGTTAAACGCTGGGTTGATAAACCCGTCAAAGAACTTGTAAATGCAACTAATCAAGTCGGCTTGGGAAACTTAAATTACGCAATTAAAGAAGCAGGCACTGATGAACTCGGCATTTTAGCTCAGTCATTTAATAACATGACAAAAAAATTGAAAGATATGCAAATGCAGATTTTTCAATCGGAAAAAATGGCTTCGCTTGGGCAGCTTGCTGCCGGAGTTGCACACGAAATCAATAATCCTTTAACCGGTGTTTTAACCTACAGCAGCTACTTATTAAAACGAACTAAAGACAATCCGGAAATGCAGGAAGACTTGAACGTTATTGTACGCGAAACCATGAGAAGCCGGGAAATTGTTAAAGGTCTTCTGGATTTTGCTCGCCAATCAACACCAAAGAAAAGCAGTATTAATATTAATGAAATAATTGACAGATCAATTGGTGTTGTTAACAATCAACTAAAATTAAATAACGTAGTGGTCGAGAAACTTTATGATGAAAACCTTCCGAAAGTAACAGCCGATGCAAATCAGATGCAGCAGGTATTCATGAATCTGCTCGTCAACGCAAATGATTCAATTGGAAGAAACGGAGGCAGAATATCAATTAAAACTTCCGAAATTAGTTTACCTCCCGAAGGTGTGGTAACTATTAAAAATGCAGTCTGCGAAAAAAACCACAATCTGATGGATAACGAACACAAAATAGAAGGACTCGCTTCAATAAAATTAAAAATCAAAAATGGCGGGAAAGAAGGATTTATTTATCTTGATCCTGTTTACGGCAGGCACAAAAATGATTACGGAATTAAAATCGATAAAGGAAAGCCAGTCAATATTGTTTGTCCCGTCTGCGATATTTCTTTGATAGATAAAAATGAAAAATGCCCGCAGTGCGGGGAAGAAATTTACAAAATAAAAATTCCCAACGACGGTTACTTAAGAGGCTGTGCAAAATTCAACGATCACTGGCAGAAATGGGATATCGTAGACAGCAGCGGAAAACGGAAGTTTGTCGAAATAATAATTAAAGATACCGGCTGCGGAATTCCGAAAGAGCACTTAAGCAAAATATTCGAACCGTTTTTCTCAACAAAAGGTCAAAAAGGGACCGGACTGGGTCTATCGGTTATTTGGGGAATAATCGAAATTCACAACGGAACTATCAATGTTGAAAGCGAAGTAGGAAAAGGAACAACTTTTACTATCAGGCTGCCGTTATAAAAGGAAATTTGATTTAAACATGGCAGAAAAATATGACATATTAATTGTAGATGATGAGCAGGTAATAATCGACTCGGTGATTAAGATTGCTTCGATGGAAGGATTTTCTGCTGCGGGCGAACTGAACGCTCACAAAGCATTGGAACGTCTCCAGAAAGATAAATTCAAGCTTATTGTTTGCGATATAATGATGCCTGAAATCGATGGATTTCAATTTATTAATGAAATTGAAAGGCGAAAAATTGATATACCGATAATTATTACAACAGGTTACTCCACTGTTGAAAATGCCGTGCAGTCTTTATATCAAGGAGCAATTGGATTTATCCCAAAACCGTTTACAACCGATGAGCTTGTCAGTATAATCCACAGAGGTTTAAATTACTGGAAACTGCTAAAGTCGAGGACAGGAACAAAATCGGAGTTTGTTTATGTCCCCTGTCCCGCAAAATATTACCGCCTCGGCTATTCTGCATGGATGAATCTTGATTACGACGGAACAGTTCTAGTTGGTGCAACCGATCTTTACACAAAAACAATCAACACAATCAAAAAGATAAGTGTAATGAACATAGATGATCAAACGGTGCAGGGACAGACGTGTGCATGGTTTGAGACCGAAGAAAACTTAACGCATCATCTGCTTTCGCCTTTGAGCGGCAAAATAATTTTAGTAAACGAAAAATTAATCAGCAATCCTTCGCTTGTAGAGAAAGACCCGTACTTTGAAGGATGGATTTACAGATATATCCCAACTGAATACGAATATGAAATTAAAAAATTAATACCGTGCAGCTCGGATAGGTCATAGACACGAATTTTCACGGATTATATATACATTGAAATAATTGAAACGAAATAAATTTGATTAACATAAGGAGATGAATAATGCCACTATTTATTCTCGCATTAATAATATTTGTCATTGCAGACATCATCATTAGATTTGCAATTAAAAACATACAAGCAAGAAAAATCCGCAAGGAAAGAGCTGCAATTTTGGAAGAAAGTCTTGCTGTTGATTTCAGCAAAGAAGCGGTTTCATTAAAACGTGCCGAGGTACCAAATCCAAAAGCAAAAATACTTTGTGTTGACGATGAAGATGTAATTCTGGACAGCTTTAGAAAAATTCTTGTCCTCGACGGCTTTTCTGTTGATACCGTAAACTCCGGTCCGGAAGCAATCAACTTAATAAAATCCCATCACTATGATTTCGTTTACACCGATTTAAAAATGCCGGAAATGGACGGTGTTGAAGTCACAAAAATTGTGAAAAATCTGAGACCCGATATCGATGTGATAATAATAACCGGTTATGCTACTGTTGAAACCGCCGTAGAATGTATGAAATACGGTGCCATGGATTATGTTCAAAAACCCTTTACGGAAGATGAATTGCTTAAATTCACAAACAACTCATTGATAAAGCGCCAGGATAAAATTAATAAGCAATTAAAACCGCGTGTTCATATTGCACACCTATTAGAATCGGAAAAATTAAGCAAAAGCGAGTTTTCAATTCCCGGCGGCGTTTTTATTTCCGAAACACATACTTGGGCAGCAGTAGCACAGGACGGAACGGTAAGAATCGGAATTGACGACTTTGCAAAAAAATTAATCGGTGAAATTGACGACATTGAATTTCCAAACCTCGGAATGAAAATAACGCAAGGGCAGCCGTTATTCAGCATAAAACAAAACAAGAAGAGAATTACTTTCAATTCTCCGTTGAGCGGTCACGTTTCAAAAATTAATCATGACCTTGCCGAGAATTTATCATCTCTGAGCTTTACACCTTATGAAAGAAACTGGATATGCTCAATTGATGCCGATAACCTCGACACGGAATTAAAAAATCTGAAAATTGGAAAGTCAGCCGTTTCTTTCTACCAAAGCGAAATCGATGCTTATGTAAAATTTATTAATGAACACCTTAAAAAAGAAAAAGAGCAAAAGGATTTCGAAGAATTGTTTACTGGACAATTGCAAAAATTGGAAGAAAAAGATTGGTATGTAGTAGTGTCAAAATTTTTTAAGAGGGATTGAGAGAATTGATTATTGAAAATTAATTGCTGCTAAAAAATAATCAATACTCAATGCTCGCTTCGCAGTTGGAGCGGGCTTGCCTCTCAATTAGGATACCATAACTTTTTATCGGTTTATAATTGATAATGAAATTCTCATTAATAGTAAAAAAGAAGGGATACAGTTATTGTTTTCTCAAATTTTATTGTGAATATTTTGTCTTTTAATCCAAAACCAGCGAATCTTCATGCAAAATGGTCGATTCAGACGAGCATGGTTTTTGATTGTTTTTAGCGCTTAAAAAAGTCATACTAGATGAAGAGATATACTTTAACTTTTATTGCTTATGCTTTAATCGCTGCAAGTGCGCTTTCCGCACAAAGTAAAGATGACCAGGTTTGTTTAGATTGTCACGGTGAGAGAACATTAACCGCCGAACGCGGCGGAAAAGAAGTTTCACTTTTTGTAAATGGAAAAGCATTTGCAGGTTCAGTTCATGAAGAAATAAGCTGTACTGGCTGCCACAGTGACGTTGACCCAAACAATCTTCCTCACGAAGAAAAACTGCAAAAAGTCGATTGCTCTGTCTGCCACGATAACGAAGCTTCACAATACAAAAAAAGTTTGCATGGTCAGGCATCTCAAAAGGGAGTTTACCTCGCACCGAAATGTAATGACTGCCATAGTAAGCACGATATTCTTTCCTCAAAAAATCCAAAATCCAAAACTTATGTAATGAATGTTCCATCTTTGTGCGGAACATGTCATAAAGAAGGGACACCGGTTTCAAAACTTCGTTTTATAACTGAAAAGCATATTCTTGAAGATTACCAGGAATCCATTCACGGAGAAGGATTATTTAAACGCGGACTGATTGTAACCGCAGTTTGTACAAGCTGTCACACTTCGCACAATATTTTGGCTCCACAGAATCCTAATTCAACAATTAATAGAAATAACGTTACAAAGACATGCACACAGTGCCATAGACAAATAGAACAGGTACATCAAAAAGTAATTCGCGGAGAACTTTGGGAAAAAGAGCCGAATAAAATTCCCGTTTGCTTCGACTGTCATCAACCTCATAGAGTTAGAAAAGTATTTTACGACGACAGCTTCCCAGATGAAATGTGTATGAAATGCCACAGCAACAAAGACCTTTACAAAATTGAAGGTGACAAAAAAATTTCTCTTTATGTCGATATCGTTAAATTCAGAGAATCTGTTCATGGAACAAATTCATGTATTAAATGCCATGTAAACATCAGCAAATCGAAAAATCCGGTTTGCCTCAACAGCGGTTCGGTTGATTGTTCGATGTGCCATTCTCAAGAAGTATTGGATTACCAAACAAGCATACATGGAACTCTTCACTATCAAGGGAATACGGATGCACCGTATTGTACCGATTGTCATGGAATACACGATATGCTTCCCAAAAGCAATTTAACGTCCTCCACTTTCTCAAAAAATATTCCCTCTCTTTGCTCGGAATGCCACCGTGACGGAGCTAAAGCTTCGAGAATGATTGCCAAAGGAAACGAGCACATTGTCAAAAATTACTCAATGAGTATTCATGGAAAGGGACTGCTGCAGAGCGGCTTGCTTGTTACTGCTACTTGTATCGACTGCCATACAACTCACAAAGAGCTGCCTCCTTCCGATCCGCGTTCGACTGTAAATCCTAATAATATTGCAACTACATGTGCAAAATGCCACCTTGGCGTATACGAAGATTTTAAGAACAGCATTCACAGTCCAACTGTAACAAAAACAGATAAAAAATTACCTGCGTGCAACGACTGCCACCAGTCGCACCAAATTGCTCGAACGGATTTAAGTCTATTTAGACAGCAGATTATAAATCAATGCGGGCAGTGCCACGAAGACGTCACGAAAACATACTTCGATACTTTCCACGGAAAAGTTTCAAAACTTGGAGAGGCACGGGCTGCAAAATGTTCTGACTGCCACGGTTCTCATAAAATACTGCCGCCGGAAGATCCTGCTTCAACATTAAGCAGAGGTCATATTGTTGAGACATGCAAGAAATGTCATTCTAATTCCAACAGAATGTTTGTCGGATATTTGACGCATGCAACACATCATAATAAAGAAAAATATCCTTATTTATTCTACACATTCTGGTTTATGACTATACTGTTAGCCGGCACTTTTACTTTCTTCGGTGTTCATACTTTATTATGGCTGCCCCGGGCATTAAAAGAAAAGAAGAAAAAGAAACTCATGCAGGAAATTCCGCCAGGAGAGAATCATGAATGAAAATATGTCTGCTGAAAATAAATTTAAAGGAAAATACTACGAACGGTTTGATGCTTTTTCCAGGTTCTTGCATCTGCTCGTAATAATCAGTTTTCTTTCGCTTGCAATAACAGGAATGGTAATAAAATTTTCCGGTGCGGGAGTCTTTCAAACAATCTCCAGAATTTTAGGGGGATACGCAGTCACAGGCTTTGTTCACCGGGTTGCGGCTGTAATTACTTTCTCATATTTTTTTATGCACATCGGCTATTTAATCAAGAAAAAGAAAAGCAGAAAACAAAAAATAAAAGACCTGCTGAAGGGCGAAAGCTCATTGATGTTCAATAAAAGTGATATTAAAGAATTTGCTCAAACGATGAAATGGTTTTTAGGCAAAGGTCCTCGCCCGGAATATGGAAGATGGACTTACTGGGAAAAATTTGATTACTTCGCTGTGTTTTGGGGCGTTGCAGTAATTGGTGCAAGCGGACTTTTTTTGTGGTTCCCGGAGTTTTTTACAAAACTAGGTGTACCCGGCTGGTTTATAAATATTGCTACTATTATACATAGCGACGAAGCACTTTTGGCAGTTGGTTTTATTTTTACAGTTCATTTTTTTAATACTCATTTTAGACCGGATAAATTCCCGATGGACATGGTTATATTTACCGGCAAAGTTTCTCTCGATGAATTAAAAGAAGACCGTCCGAAGGAATATGCTTTGCTTGAGATGGAAGAAAAATATCAACAAAGAATAAATGATATTCCCCCTTCCTCTGCTCTCGATAAAGCTGCAAAAATATTCGGTTTCGCAGCACTGTTTATAGGTCTCACAATAATTGTTCTTATATTATATTCGATGATTTTTGTTTACCAATAAAATTTACCCGTTATGAAAAATATTCGCAGAACATACCTTTTTGGATTAATATTATTTTTAGGAATCATTTTTTTTCTGATTAACACTCCTTTAACTGCACAGGATTTCAACTGCTTAGACTGCCACGAAAACGTAATCAAAAAATCTGTTCACAATGAAATAATAGAATGCCAGGACTGTCATACCGATGTAAAAAATGAAGAACACATCGATAAAGGAGCGAAAAAAGTTAACTGCGGTTCATGTCACGAAGAATACGCTGAATCGATGAAAAATGATATTCACAGAAGACTTAAAATTAAAAATGCACCTACATGTACTACATGCCACGGAACTCACGAAATTATTTCACCGGAAAAAGTGAGCAACAAATCAAAAGAATATTGCGGAAAATGCCATACAAGCATGAGTACAACACTGGCTTCAACATACCATGTTAAACGGACTTCCTCAAATGTTTGTTTTGAATGCCATGACCAAAAAGAAATAAAACCGCATTTAATTCAATCTGTTCACAGCGGTCTGGAATGCGCAGACTGCCATAATTACATTGCAAAAAATCTTAGTGAGCATCCTCAAAATGTTAAAGTGACACAAAAAGCAGATTGCTATCTATGCCACGGAGAAATTGCAAAAGAGCATAAAGAAAGCATACATGGAATTGCGTTAAGTGAAGGAATTGATGAAGCGGCAAAATGCTGGGATTGTCACGGCTCTCATGATATTTTGCCTGTTAAAAATCCCAAAAGTTCGGTTTACCCTACCAACATAGCAGCAACATGCGCTAAATGTCACGATAATCCCGAACTGGTTAGAAAATACAATCTGCCGATAAAAAGTCCCGGCATCCAATACGAAAATTCCGTTCATGGAAAGCTTGTAGCAGAAGGAAAAACGGCTGCAACGTGCACAACATGCCACGGCGTTCATGATATTAAAAATAGAGTTCAGCCCGGCTCAAAAATTTCCAGCTTTAATATTCCGGAAACATGTAATCAGTGCCATCCTGAGATTGTAAAAGATTATGAGCAGTCAATTCATTGGATTAGAGCAAAACAGGGAATTAGAGAAGCGCCCGTCTGTAATGACTGTCATACTGAGCACAGTATACAGGTTATTAACGGCGGCAATGAAAAAATCGTCCGAAAGGACTCCTTCGGAGAAGAAAGAAAACTTCAAGAAAAAACATGCATGGTATGCCATGAGAGCTTAAGAATAACCGAAAAGTTTGGAACGGAAGCAACGACAAAATCATACCAGGACAGCTACCACGGTCTTGCTGTTATGCGCGGTGACAAAAAGGCTGCAATGTGTGTTGACTGCCATTCCGTTCATAAAATTCTTCCTAAGTGGAATCCGGAATCAACAGTTAATGAAAAAAACGTTGCAAAAACGTGTCAGAAATGTCATCCTGATGCAACAGAAACATTTGCAAAAAGCTACACGCACAAAGCTCAAACGGAAAAAGCTCAAAAGATCGAAGATATAGTTGCAACAATTTACTTCTGGCTTATAATCTCCATAATAGGAGCGATGATACTTCATAATTTGTTGATATACATTTACGAAGTCAGAAGAAAGAAAAAGAGGCTCGAAGGCGAAATATCAATTCCAAGATTCACTAAAAACGAGGTTATTCAACACTTAATTCTACTTACATCTTTTACACTTTTGGCAATAACAGGATTCGCATTAAAATTCCAGGATAGCTGGTGGGCAGAATTTTTAAAATACATTGGATTAACAGAAACAATACGCCGAAATGTTCATAGAGTTTCTGCTGTTACAATGTTATCGCTGGGTTTCTATCATATTCTTTACTTAGTTTTTACGCCGAGAGGAAGAGAAATCTTAAAGGGACTAATACCAAAATTTTCCGACCTTGTTGATGCAAGAAATAACCTTTTATACTTTTTACATTTACGAAAAGAAAGACCAATTTTCGACAGCTACGATTATACCGAAAAAGCAGAGTACTGGGCATTAATCTGGGGAACAGTTGTTATGGGTACATCAGGACTTATCCTATGGTTCCCCACTATTGTAGGAAATTGGGCGCCGACATGGCTGATCAAAGTAAGTGAGCTGGTACATTTTTATGAAGCGATATTAGCTACTCTTGCTATTGTTGTTTGGCATTGGTTCTTTGTCATTTTCCAGCCAAGTGAATACCCGATGAGTCTTGTCTGGATAAACGGAAAAATGACGCTCCATCATTATCGGCATCATCATGAAAAACATTTTAGAAAAATTGTTTTAGAATGGAAAGAGTTCACATCGGAAAAGAGAAAAGAAAACCAGCTAAGCAATACAACAAGGCTGTTTATTAAAACTCTTAGAGAAAATAAAATTAATCCGGATGATATAATTAATGCCGAACTTGAAACCGATCCCGAACTTAGAAGGTGGCTTGAAAACAAGCTAAAACTAGACGAAAACAAGGAAACCAGGTAAATCTTAGACTAAATACAAATAAAAAGACCTTATTGCCAAATTAAGACAAATAGACTATATTTTAGAGTGATCTATCTTATTTTATTTATTAGCCGAATTTATTTTTAATGATAAACAAACAATACAGGAGGTAGAAATGCCAGTCCGAACTTATTTTCTTTTCTTAATAGCTGCGTTAATTGTTATTCCACAAGTACAATTTGCACAATCGAAAGCTACTTATGTAGGCGTTCAAACATGCGGTATGTGTCATAAGAGTGCTAAACAGGGCGAGCAGTTGAAAGTCTGGCAGCAAAGCGCCCACTCTAAAGCATATAAAACACTCCAGACTAAGGAAGCGGACGAAATCTCACAAAAGTTATACAAGAAGAATGCCGTTGATGCAAAAGAATGCCTCTCCTGTCACGTAACCGGTGCCGGTTTGGATAAGTCTATGTTCGGTTCAAAATTTAAGATTGAAGACGGTGTACAATGCGAAGCCTGCCATGGTCCGGGCTCGGAATATAAATCCATGAAAATTATGAAAGACAAAGCTGCCGCCGTTAAAGCTGGACTGGTACTTTATAAGGACGAAAAAGATATTGAAAAATTCTGCGTTACATGTCATAATGAAAAAAGTCCTACATTCAAGAAATTCGATTTCAAAACTATGTGGGCAAAAATTAAACATCCCGTACCGAAAGGTTAATTAATTATGCGGATTTAATTATGAAAAAAATTTTGTTTGTTTTGATTGCTGCACCGTTGATGATATATGCCCAAAACATCAATGGCATATTCTCTTCTTCGTACTACACATTCCAACGATATTATAATACGGAAAATTACGAGACGTTTATAAGATCATATCAAACTATGAGTCTGAATCTTAACAAGGATAACTTTTCACTTAGAACCAGGCTCAATTTTGAATCGAACATCGGCAATACATTAATTTCAGACCCGAGGCTTCGTTTCTATAATTTATACCTCGAGGCAAGAAATTTATTCGACATAGCAACTGTTAAAATCGGAAGACAATCATTATTTAATTCAGTTGCAGGCGGTGTTTACGACGGTGTTAATCTTAAGCTGAAATATTCCGGTTTTTCTCTAACCGGATATTACGGAGGAAATGTCCCCGCTTATCAAAAATTAACTTTTACAGATGATCTCGCAAACGATTATATACTCGGCGGGAAATTGGAAACTACCGCATTGGAAAATTTCAGGTTCGCCGTCAGTTATGTTGATAAAAATTTTAAACCAATTGATTATAATGCCGTGAGATTAAACAAAGACTATGATCCGATCACAATTTTAATCCAGGAAAAATCAAATCAGTACAAATTTGTATCGGCTGAAGCTTCTTACGAAATTCAAAATAGCTGGAATTTAAATACAAGATTTGATTATGATCTTAACTTTTCCAAAGCAAGTAAATTTGAGATTGACGGACGGCTTCAGGCAACTGAAAAATTAGGTGTTGATCTGTATTACAACTTTAGAGAACCGAGAATCAGATATAATTCAATATTTTCTGTTTTCAATTACGGTAATACACAGGAAATGGAAGCCGGACTGGATTATAAAATCAGCAAAACTTTTACCGTTGTAGGCAAGTTTGGAAATGTTGTATATGAAGATGATAATTCCCAGCGAATAACCGTTGGGGTAAATTCTAATCTGGGCAGTATCAGTTACAGAAAAACGCTCGGCTATGCTGGTGAACTGGATGCAGTTTCGATTTATACTGCAAGGTCTTTTGCTGACGGAGTTGTAACGCCTTCACTCGGTTTATCCTACACAAGCTACAAACTTTCAGAAGATTCCGAAACAAATTCAATTACTTCTTTGCTTGCCGGAGTCAATCTTCGTCCGTGGAATAAAATTTCGCTTGATCTTCAAGGGCAGTACTTCAACAACAAAATTTACAAGAACGATTTCAGACTTTTGTTCAAAGTTAATTATTGGTTCAACACTAATTTGTAAAACTATATGAAACCAAAATATTACTATTTTATTCTATCAATCATAGTTATCGGGTTTTTGGCAGTTGCTGCTAATTCTGCACAGGATGAGCAGGACAATGCTAAGACCAACAAAGAACTGATTAAATTTTCGCACAAATTTCATACAGAGCAGGGTGTTGATTGTGCCGACTGCCATATAAAAGTCCGGGAAAGCACTTCATTAAACGACCGGCTTTTGCCCGATATGGAAACATGCGGTCAATGCCACGATGTTCAGGATGAAAACAACTGCAGCAAGTGCCATTATGAAGATGTTCAGGAACCGCTTATTCAAAAGAAAGCCGAAGTAATTTTTGACCACAAATTTCACGTCACCGATCAAAAACAGGAATGCACATCATGCCATAAAGGATTGGATAAAGTTGACTATGCTTTTGAAACTGCCGAATCTACACCCGCAATGTCCACTTGCTACACATGCCATAATAATACAAGCGCGGCTACGAATAATTGTGAATCGTGTCATATTTCTACGGTAAATTTAATGCCGGAAGATCATAAACAGGTTTCGTTTATGGACACGCATAAATTTGCATCCCAATCGCCTAATGCACAATGCGAGATGTGTCATACCACGGACTTTTGTGAAAGCTGCCACGTTTCTACAAACCGGATTACAGAAAAAAACACAACACGCGATTTTTATACACCTTATTCGCCGCATAAGTTTACCGATGATTCAAAACAGCAGCAAATTACAAGAGTTCATGATTTGAATTATGTTTACACGCATGGCATAGATCTCAAAGGCAAAACAGCCGAATGCCAGACATGCCACGAAGTTGAAACATTCTGCGCTGAGTGTCACAGTTCAAAGAACGAAGACTTTGCTTCGGAAGGTATAGTACCGACTTCACATTTACTGCCGAACTTTGTTACGATTGGTGCAGGAACAGGAGGCGGACAGCATGCAACACTTGCAAGGCGCGATATTGAAAACTGTGCTTCCTGCCATGATGTTCAGGGAGCCGACCCTAACTGTATAGTTTGCCATTCGGATAACGATGGTATTCAGGGAACTAATCCCAAAACACATCCGAATAATTATATGAGAGATACCCAAGGTGACTGGCATACGGATTCGGCGTCGCTTTGTTTTACATGTCATACAGATGTAAATGCGAGACCTAACGGTACCAGAGGTGTTGGATTCTGCGGTTATTGTCATAAATAAAAGCCCCATCCTACCTTCTCCAAAGGTGAGGGTTTTTTAAATGGGGTTAACGATTTAGAAATATCGAAAAATTTTTTCGGGTTGAATATGAAATACATCAAAGTTTATTTAGCTGCTTTATTAGTGATTATGGCATTCTTTACTTCATGCAGCGAGTTAAAAGACGATATTACTTCTCCCCCGCAAATGAGTGTTCACGGAAACGGATTTATTACGAAAGGTTCAAGTAACTTTCACGCAAATTTATTTAAGACTACAAATTGGGATTTGATGCAGTGCCAGAAATGTCATGCAAGCGATTTTTCGGGCGGAGTAGCAAAAGTATCTTGCAAAACTTCAGGCTGTCATACAACAAGCAAAGGACCGGCTGCATGCAATACATGCCACGGCGATTTCGACAATCCAAATAGAATTGCCCCGCCAAGAGATTTAGACGGCTCAACAGATGTTGCTTCTGCCGGTGTCGGTGCCCACACATCCCACAAATACAAAGCTGTATTAACCAAAAATATTGCGTGTAATGAATGCCATACAGTACCTTCAAATGTGTTTGCAGAAGGACATATAGATAATTCACCCGGGGCTGAGGTGGTTTTTGGTACACTGGCAAAGACCGGCGGAGTAAGTCCTTCATTTGATCCTGTTTCTCTAAAATGCAGTAACACATACTGCCACGGCAATTTTGAATTCTTAAAAGCCAATTCAACACAAAGTGAAGGACTTAAAAACTTCATTTATACTTCCGATAAAATGACCGGCAATAATTTTTCACCAGTATGGAATAAAGTAGACGGGACACAGGGTGCCTGCGGTACTTGTCATGGTTTGCCTCCAACAGGTCACTGGCAGTTCACAATAAATCAATGCAGTAACTGTCATACAGGCGTTGTTGATAATCAGGGAAAAATTATTGACCCTGCCCGTCATATAAACGGACAAATAAATGTTTACGAAGAGAACTAGATCACGTAGGTCGGGACGCCTGTCCCGACCTTATCTTTTATATTAGGGACATCAACTATCAAGCGTCTATTGAACATTGCTTATTGAGAATTTTTTCGTAGAAAGCAAAAATAATTTTCAATATTCAATTTTCAATTCTCAACTCTCAATACGCATCCCCTTACAAACCTGTCCCGCCCGCTCCAACTGCAGAGCGAGGCAAGCCTGCGGGGAATGTCAGGGCAAAAGCAATTGAACATTGTTTATTGAGTATTGATTATTGAGAATTTTTTCGTAGAAAGCAAAAATAATTTTCAATATTCGCTACTCAATTTCATCTGCATTCCGAATCCAACATCCCTAATAAGCCTTCGCCTCCAAATTGCGAACAGCTTCTATCACAGTCCTTAAATTTTTGTTGACATTATTCTGAATTTTCATCAGCTTCATATTGAAAATCAGAGTTAGTGGATATGAAGCAATGACCTTCCGTGAATTTGCTAATTCAAGCAATGAGACTAACAACAAACCCGCCGAAGAGCAGCGAGACAAGCCTAAACTTTTAGACCAAGTTAGAATAACACTCAGAGCGAACCACTACAGCAGAAAAGCTGAAGAAGCATATCTTAGCTGGATAAAGAGATTTATTCTTTTTAACAATAAAAGACATCCGAGTGAAATGGGTAGAAGGATTTATCCTTACATTATCCATAAATTCAAAGCAGTCGAAAGTACGATGGATAATATTTTGTGATAAGTTGTAAACTATGCAGAATTTTTTCGTAAAAATATTTGAAAAACAGCAAAAAACAGAGATTCAATTAGAATATAGTACGCAGGCTGCCGTGTGTACTATGCGGAATTTTGGCAGTATAATTA
>DYLN01000161.1 GCA_020722085.1 Melioribacter roseus | reverse complement strand
AGAAATTTGTTCAGAAAAAATAGTCTTATGAGGCTGACCAAAAAGTAATCTTTTTTAAGAAATGAGACACGAACCCCGATAAAAGGCATCGGGACAGGTTTCACAGCTTGCCCCGTGTATTTTACGGGGAATTTTCACGGATTATTTAATTGAACAATTACTTTTTAGACAACCTCACAAGTTTCGAATCCTATTGCATAATTTGGGTTTAATTTGGTTGAGGCTGTCTCAAGAGTAATTATTTATTCAAAAATAGCACGCCGATAACAGAGATGCAGCAGATAAGCACGGATAAAAATATTCTTGTCCCGATGCTTCTTATTGGGGATAAAAGGTAATTGAACCGACTTAACACTCTCTTTTATTATCGTTTAAATTTCTCAGTCATTTTTTTTATTATTTCCAAAGCGTAATCAACTTCTTCAAGAGTATTTTCAAACCCGAAAGAAAATCTTATTGTTCCGTTTGCATCTTCGATGGATTTGCCGCTGCTTAAAATTACATGTGATGGTTTCAATGTGCCTGAAGTACATGCCGAACCGTTCGAAGCGGCGATGCCGTTTATATCAAGATACATTAACATTGCTTCGGAATCGTTTTTATAGAATTTCGAATTGAATGTGATACTTAAAATATACGGGAAATTTCCCCCATCTCCGTTGATAGTTAAATTTTCTTTGTCTATTGAGATGAGTCCGTTTACAAATCTTTCTCTTAATTTCGAAACATGGTTATACGCTTCTTTTTCATTTTGATTTCTTTCTTTTATAATTTTTATTGCTTCGCCGAATCCAATTATTCCAGCGACATTTTCCGTACCACCCCTTCTGTTTCTTTCCTGGCTGCCTCCTAAAAGAAGAGGGGAAACAGGTGTACCGGTTTTAATGTAAGCAAAACCGACACCTTTTGGACCGTTGATTTTATGAGCCGAAGCAGTTAGAGCGTCCACACCAAGATCTTTTACATCGATATGAACTTTGCCGAAACTTTGAACTGCATCTGTGTGGAAATAAGAATTATTTTTTTTTACAAGTGCCGAAATTAATTTTATATCGTTTATCGAGCCGGTTTCGTTATTAATGTGAATAACACTGACCAGAGAAGTATTCTGTGATAAAGTTTCCTCGAGATTTTGAATTTCCAGATTTGTCTGTTCGTTTACCGGCAAAAATTTTACATCAAAGCCAAATCTTTCAAGAGCATGGCATGAGTCAAAAACACTGTGGTGTTCTGCTTTTGTTGTTATTATTTCATTTCGACTGGATTCGGCTCGTTCGCTTTTAGCTATGCCGAATACAACAAAATTATTTGACTCAGTTCCTCCGCTGGTAAAATAAATTTCTGCCGGTTTTGCATTAATAAAATCAGCGGTAATTTCCCGAACCTCTTCAATTGCGACTCTTGTTTTTCTACCGAATGAATGTATGGATGAGGGATTACCGAAATTTTCTCTCAAAAAAGGAATCATTTTTTCTAGAACTTTCGGGTGAACAGGTGTAGTTGCAGCGTTATCAAAATAAATCCTTTTCATTAGTAATTATTCCTTTCATAAACGGCTTTTACTCCGCGTAAAACAAGGTCTTTTACAAAGCTACTGTTAAAGTTAATTCTCTTTTCGATGTAAACCGCATTGCCGCCGGTAAGATATGTATGGACAGTTTTTATTTTTTCTTTTTCTTTAAGAAAATTAATAACCCGTTCAATTCCACCGATTGTTGAATTGATAATCCCGCTGGTTATTGAGCTTACTGTGGATTTGCCGATAACTCCTGTGTAGTTTTCTAAATTAACAATCGGTAGCTGTACCGTATTTTCGTTTAATAATTTAGACATCATTTTTATGCCGGGTAAAATTATTCCTCCGGCAAATTTGTTCGGGGGCAAAATGATATTTACGGTTGTTGCTGTTCCCAAATCGACAGTAATAATTGCTTCATTGTTTTTCAATTTTTCAGATTTTGATTTTGAACAGAAAATTGAAAACGCACCTTCGGCACCGCAGATTCTGTCAATTCCTAAAGTTTCGGGGGTGTCATAATCAATTTCAAGATTAAAATTTGCGTGTGTAGTAATAATGTATGGCTGCAGTCTGAAATTTGTTTCAATTATTTCAAAGAGTAAATTTGTTGAGGCTGGCACAACAGAAGATATGGCAGCTTTGTCGAATTTGTAACCTTTTAATAAATTATTATTTAATTCTTTGATAGGTACGCTGAAATAATCTGCTAGTTTATCCCGGGAGTATAAAGCAATCTTTATCAAGTTGTTGCCAATATCGCATGCAAGCAGAATCATCGCAGACTCACATCCCCGAAATGAATCTTCTCAAATTTATCGCCGGTTTTTAATATTAAAAAACCGTTTTGGTCAATGTCGTCAAAAATACCATACTTAACCGAAGTGTAGTCTGTAATTTTTACTTTTTCACCAATCATCTTGCACTTTGCTTTCCAATCAGTCAAAATTTTTTCCGGCTCATATTTAATAACCTTGAGAAGACTTTCGTAATTATTTAGTATTTCACTGAGTAGTCTTTCTCTGCTTACAATTTCTTTAAATTCTTTTCTGATTGATGTTGGGCTAATATCAAATTTATTCTGGAAATTTGTCTGGTTTACGTTGACCCCGATGCCGACAACAAGTTTTTCAATTTTATTCCCTTTAGAGATTGATTCGAGAAGAATACCTGCGGCTTTTTTATTTTTAATAAGTACGTCGTTAGGCCATTTCAGCTCGACTTTTAGTTGATACAAATTTTCTATTGAATGTGCTACAGCTAAAGAAGCGGCAAGGTTGAATAAATTAATTTTTTTACCATGAGTAAAATCTTTCAGCAGTATTGAAAAAGTTAAATTTTGTCCGCTGTTACTAACCCATTGCCGGTTTTTCCTTCCTCGCCCGCCCGATTGAAATTCGGCTAAAATAACAGTACCATTTTGATTGAACTCTTTACTTTCTAACAAAAGCTTGTTGGTAGACTCAACTTCATCACAGTAAACAAAGTTTCTGCCTAGAAATTCTGTGTCCAGCTTAATATCAAATTCTTCAATATTAAACAAACGAGCCTCGCTTTTCATTGTAATTTCTTCCTTTTTGACATGTTAAATGACAATTAAGCTTGTTTTTGTATGAAATCATAGTTTGTCAGACATTATTGCCGATAAAAATTTAATCGCCTATAATTTGTGTAAAAGTTAATAATATAATAAGTTAAGAAGAACTTTGTGTATGGCATTACTCTTGATAATAAAAAGAAAATTTATTTTTGGAATTACCGTAAAATTAAGAAGAAAACATCAAAACCATATTGCAAAATAACATTCTTATTGATGAGAATGAATAATTTTTTTTAAATCGAAAGGAGAATAAAAAATGGGTAAAATAATAGGTATTGATCTGGGAACAACAAACTCGTGTGTAGCTGTTATGGAAGGAAACGAACCGGTTGTTATTCCTAATTCGGAAGGAGGAAGGACAACGCCTTCAATTGTTGCATTTACAAAAACGGGAGAAAGACTTGTCGGACAGCCTGCTAAACGTCAGGCAGTCACGAATCCGAAGAACACGGTATTTTCTATAAAGAGATTCATGGGAAGAAGAATTGATGAAGTTGAACGCGAAGTAAAAGAAGTACCATACCCGGTAGTTTCAGGTGACAACGCTTCGGCACGCGTAAAAATTGAGGATAGATTATATTCTCCGCCTGAAATTTCTGCTATGATTTTACAAAAGATGAAAAAAACAGCCGAGGATTATCTTGGGCAGGAAGTCACTGAAGCGGTAATTACCGTGCCGGCTTATTTTAATGATTCTCAAAGACAGGCAACGAAAGATGCGGGCGAAATTGCTGGACTTCATGTAAAAAGGATAATTAATGAGCCAACCGCTGCCGCACTTGCCTACGGTTTGGATAAAAAGCACAAAGACCAGCTTGTTGCAGTTTATGATCTGGGCGGTGGTACTTTTGACATTTCAATTCTGCAGATCGGCGAAGGTGTTTTTGAAGTTAAATCAACAAACGGCGATACCCACCTTGGCGGCGATGATTTTGATCAGAGAGTTATAGATTTTCTTGCCGATGAATTCAAAAAACAGGAAGGTATAGATTTACGTAAAGATCCGATGGCACTTCAAAGACTTAAAGAAGCTGCTGAAAAAGCTAAAATTGAATTGTCATCATCGGTTCAAACTGATGTTAATCTTCCGTTTATTACTGCTACCCAGGATGGTCCCAAACATTTGAATATTAACATCACACGTGCAAAGTTTGAACAGCTTGTTGACGATCTTATTCAAAGAACCGTCGACCCTTGTGAAAAAGCTATGAAAGATGCCGGAGTTACACCGTCACAAATTGACGAGGTTATATTAGTCGGTGGCTCAACACGTGTACCTAAAGTTCAAGAATTGGTAAAGAAATTATTTGGAAAAGAACCCCACAAAGGTGTTAATCCGGACGAAGTTGTTGCGGTCGGCGCAGCGATTCAAGGCGGTGTTTTAGCCGGCGATGTTAAAGACGTGCTGCTTCTTGATGTTACGCCTCTTTCGCTCGGTATTGAAACACTTGGCGGCGTAATGACGGTTCTTATTCCAGCTAACACAACAATACCGACAAAGAAAAGTGAAATATTCTCTACGGCTTCGGATAATCAGCCATCTGTCGAAATACATGTACTTCAAGGTGAAAGACCAATGGCTGCCGATAATAGAACTCTAGGAAGATTCCATCTTGATGGTATTCCTCCGGCACCACGGGGTGTTCCTCAAATTGAAGTAACATTCGACATTGATGCAAACGGCATTCTGCATGTTGCCGCTAAAGATAAAGCAACCAATAAAGAACAGAGTATCAGGATTACTTCATCGAGCGGTTTGAGCAAAGATGAAATTGAAAAGATGAAACAGCAGGCAAAAGAACATGCTGCTGAGGATAAGAAAAAGAAAGAGAGTGTCGAGATAAAGAATAATGCTGACAATCTTGTGTTCCAGACGAAAAAACAGATTCAGGAAATTGGCGATAAAATGCCTGCCGATGCAAAAAGCAGACTTGAAACCGAAATTGCCAAAGTAGAAGATGCATTGAAAACAAATGACACCGAGCGGATAAAATCTGCCTCCGACGGATTAACAAAAGTATGGAATGAAATAGCGCAGAATCTTTATCAACAAGCCGGAGCGCAAGGGCAGCAGACAGCCCAACAAAACGGCCCTGAAGCAAAACAAAAAACTACTGGCAAAAAAGACGATAGGGATGTGCAAGATGCATCTTACGAAGTTGTTGATGATGATAAAAAATAAAGCTCTTTGTCAAGTTGAAATTAAAAGTTTAGTAATAGTATGTAAACATTAAAAGGAGAAATAAAATGACAGAAATAACAGAAGCAAAAAGACTAACATGGGATGAAGCTCTTGAGCATGAATCCTGGATTGCACCGTTAATTGACATTTATGAAACAGAAGAAAGTTTTTTCTTGACTGCTCAAATGCCGGGTGTAGCCAAAGACGATGTAAAAATCAAACTGGAAAACGGGTATCTCGTAATTATGGGAAGAATTAAATTTAACGATTCCATTAAAAGAAAGTATGTTGTAAAGGAAACCGAAATCGGAAATTTCTATAGAAGATTTAAAATTTCCGATAATATTGATATCGATAAAATTGATGCAAGACTCGAAAACGGTCTGCTCGAAGTAACACTTCCCAAACATGAGAGAGTTAAACCGAAGAAAATAGAAATAAAATAATTCCCTGGAATGTTAATAAGGTATATATAAATTCGGTTCTACAAATTATTTCACGATGACAAGGGCAAACAAAAGCCGGTCCTTTTGAGACCGGCTTTTTGCTTTTCGGAAGTTCTTGAAAGATAAATTTTAT
>DYLN01000027.1:23523-32608 GCA_020722085.1 Melioribacter roseus | reverse complement strand
CCTCATAAGACTATTTTTTTTTGAACAAATTTCTGAATTATTTTTCCAGAATTTCACTTGTTCCCTGTTTGTTCAATTGCCGTTGAATATATTGAGAGTTGAGAATTGGATATTGAACATTTAATTGTTGTTGAAGTAGACGAGTTAGAAGTCGTTGTGCAAAATATAATTTTCTAATGCATAATTTAGATTAATTCATTTTTGACTTATTCTTTTTTACAATAAAATGACAAATACCTGTTTATCATTTTATCATAGCGACGCCGGCGCAAAGTCGGGAAAAGCGATCTTCAGTAATGACTGTGACACCTTTTTAGAACAGACTCAATGATACTTTCTTTATTTCAATAACTAACCTTTCAAAACATTGTTTATTTGTTCAAGTTCATTTTCATCTAATTCAAGGTTATTAAGCGTTCCAACATTTTCAACTAATTGTTTTACGCTGCTAGCACCAATTAAGACTGAAGTCATTACTTTATAACGTAAATTCCATGCAAGAGCTAATTGAGAAACTGTTTGTCCTCTTCTCTCAGCAATCTTTGCCAACTCCTTAACCATACTTACTAGTTTATCTGTTACTTCTTCCTTTTTAAGGAAGCCGTGCTTTTTTGCAGCTCTCGAATCTTTAGGTATTCCGTTAAAATATCTATCAGTTAGTATGCCCTGAGCTAAAGGAGAAAATGAGATACAACCTACTCCTAAATCCCACAATGTTGAAAGCAAATCCAACTCTACCCAACGGTTTAACATGTTATATTTAGGCTGGTGTATTAAAAGCGTTGTACCGAGGTTTTTTAAGACTGAGTAAGCCTCACGCGTTTTTTCGGCGTCATAATTTGATATTCCAACATACAAAGCTTTACCCTGACGCACTATCAAATCCAAGGTACCCATTGTTTCCTCGAGAGGAGTTTGCGGGTCGGGACGGTGATGATAAAAAATATCAACATAATCCAGTTTCATTCTTTTCAGACTTTGCTCCAGACTTGCTACTAAATATTTTTTCGAACCCCACTCTCCGTAGGGACCGTCCCACATAAAATACCCGGCTTTTGTAGAAATGATTAATTCATCCCGATAAGATTTTAACTCCTTGCTCAATATTTTACCAAAATTAATTTCAGCACTTCCTGGCGGCGGACCATAATTATTTGCCAAATCAAAATGAGTAATTCCGAGATCGAATGCTTTAAAAATTATTTTTTTAGCAGTTTGAAAATCATCAACACCGCCGAAATTATGCCATAAACCTAATGAAATAGCCGGTAATTGCAGCCCGCTTCTGCCGCAGCGTCTGTAAATCATTTTATCATAACGATGTTTGCCGAAGGTAATTTTATCCGCCATTCTTTATAACCCTATTTTTTAAATGATCGTAATTTATTTAATTACTACACAAATAAATTTAGTAATATAACAACTCATCAACAACAATTGCACAATTTATCTAAGACAATTCAATAAATTTGATGTGGTTTCATTGTTATAATCTTTTCAATGTACTATTTTTGGATACGGAATTTTGAACGAAGAATGATGATATCAGAGCTTAAAGCTTCTGCGGAAAATCTAATTTCCGGTATCAAGCATCCAGCATCTAAGTTGTTCTGTATTTATTTATTTATGCACCCGTAGCTTAATTGGATAGAGCATCTGACTACGGATCAGAAGGTTGAAGGTTCGAGTCCTTCCGGGTGTACTAATATTGAGTGAAGAGTGTAGGGTTTAGAATGGAGAATGATAATTCCAAACTATATGCTTTTCTTTTTTATTAAAATCTTGAATTAAATTCATAACTCTTCACTCACGTTTTTAACTCTTCACCAATACCTGCGCCCGTAGCTCAATTGGATAGAGCATGTGACTTCGGATCACAGGGTTGAGGGTTCAAATCCTTCCGGGCGTACGAAGAAAGCTCGTACAACTTGGGGATACTTTTATCAATGCAGATAGTGAAGCGTTTTTTGGGTAAGTATATGGATAGAAGCCAGCAGATTTGCCCACAGCTGGAACCGAGAAGGATTATTTTCAAAAGTCAGTCAAATCTCTCCCCCTTATTCATTTTCTAATGCATAGTTTGGGGTTATATAATAAATTTGTAAAAAGTGTATAATGAGAGTGTCGAAAAAGTAAGATAAAAATAAGTATAGCATCGCAAAAGGCAACTTGTCTGTCTGGGAAAGTTTAAATAGTAGGAGTTATTGAGCACCCAATTAAGGTTCATCTTCGATGCCTCTGTTGCTGAGTTTCTTTTTGTGAGCGACAATTTTTGCCTCAATGTAAAAAACTAAATTTTCAGCAATATTAGTGGCATGGTCGGCAAGTCTTTCTATATGTCTTGTCAAAACAATCAAGTGAGAGGCCGGCTCAATTAATTCAGGATTTTGTTTCATTCGTTCAACAAGCACTTTAAATATCTGCTTATTCATTTTATCAACTTCGTTATCCTGCATTATAACATTGTAAGCTAAATCAATGTCTTTATTTAAGAAACTGTCGATAGAATGTTTAACCATCTCCTTAGCTTTTTTAATCATTTCGATAATGCCGGATTCTTTTATAAGATCTATATGATCAAAAGCTTTCTTGATTCTCTGCGAAATGTTAACAGCAATATCGCCGCATCGTTCAAGCTGGTTATTAATCATAATAATCGACATGACATACCTGAGGTCTGAAGCTACCGGCTGAAACAAAGCAAGTATGTTTTCGCACTGGGCTAAGATTAAATTATCGTACGCATCAATCTCAACATCTTTAGCCTTGACTCCTTTACACATCTCAATATTTTTTGTATCGAGTGCGGTAAATACACGCTCTACCTGCTCATCAACCAGGGATGCCATTTTAAGCAGGTTGGTGTTAAGTTTTTCCAATTCTTCTTCAAAATGTTCATGCATAATGTAATCTCCTCCTGTTAACCAAATCTTCCTCTGATATAATCTTCGGTTTGTTTGTTCAATGGTGAAGTAAATATCTTTTTTGTTTCTCCGTACTCTATAAGTTCTCCGAGATAAAAAAAGGCGGTATAGTCGCTTACCCTTGAAGCCTGCTGCATATTATGTGTAACAATTACAATTGTATAATCTTTTTTCAATTCAAAAATTAAATCTTCGATTTTAGTTGTAGAAATAGGATCTAAAGCACTGGCAGGTTCATCCATTAGAACTACTTCCGGATTTACGGCTAGTGTTCTTGCAATACACAAGCGCTGCTGCTGACCACCCGAAAGGTTAATTCCCGATTGGTTAAGATTATCTTTTACTTCTTCCCAGAGTGCCGCCTGCTTCAATGACTTCTCCACGATTTCGCCAAGCTGCTTTTTATTTTTATAGCCGTTGAATTTAAGTCCAGCAGCTACATTATTAAAGATCGACATTGTGGGGAACGGGTTAGGTTTTTGAAATACCATGCCGAGCTTTCTTCTGACATCGACAGGATCTTTTTTCATTATGTCATCGCCGTCAAGAAGAATTTCTCCTCTAATTGTGCCGCCCACTACTTCGTGCATTCTGTTTAAGCATCTTAAAAAGGTAGATTTTCCGCAGCCGGAAGGACCAATAATAGCAATCACCTTATTGCGGGGAATATCGAGCGTCATGCTTTTGAGTACTTTATTTTTTCCGTAAAAGGCTTCTAAATTTTTTACTGAAAGTTTTATATCCATTTTGCACAAAAAAATTAACAGAAATCTTATTATCTATTTGTTTTATACTTCGAACGAGTTAATATTTTAAACAGCAAACTTAATAAAGAAATTAACAAAATCAGAACTAAAGCGGCGGTCCATGCCTGGTTGTTCCAATCTTCAAAAGGAGCTTTCGCATAATCGTAAATGTAAACCGTCAATGAAGCAATCGGCTGAAATATGGAAGTAGACCAGAATCTGTTTCCCAAAGCAGTAAACAAAAGAGGTGCAGTCTCGCCTGCCGCTCTAGATAAACCAAGCAGAATTCCAGTAGCAATTCCCTTCCATGCAGTTTTAAGAACAATTAATAAAGTTGTTTTCCATTTGGGAATACCAAGTGCTAAGCCGGCTTCCCTTAATGAATGAGGAACAAGCTTAATTATCTCTTCGGTAGTTCTGGTTATTGTTGGAATCATCAAAATAGCAAGGGCTATGCCGCCAGCAAGTGCAGAAAAATGTTTCATGGGCACAACAACCAAAGTATATGCAACAACACCAACAACAATTGAAGGAACGCCGCTTAGCACATCAGTTAAAAATCTTACAAGTGAACCGAATTTATTATTCCCAAATTCAGAAAGATAAGTGCCTGCCATTATTCCCACAGGAATTCCAATTCCGCCGCCAATTCCGATTAAAATCAAAGTGCCAACAATTGCATTTGCCATACCGCCGCCAGATTCACCAACCGGTTTTGGCATCTGAATAAAGAAGTCAAGATTAAGGTAAGTAATTCCTTTTGAAATTGTATAGTAAAAAATAAATATCAAGGGAATAATTGCTACTAATACTGCAACAACAGTCAAACCCATCATTACAAAATTTGTAATTTTTCTGCGCCAAAGTCTAAATTTAAAAGTTGCTAATTCTTTTTCCACTTTCTCTCCAAGCTCCAAACTAAAAGTCGTGCTAAGGCGTTTATTGCAACCGTAATTACAAATAAGACAAGTGCTAATTCAATCAGAGAACTGATATAAAGGTCGGAAGTAGCTTCTGTAAATTCGTTAGCAATTACACTTGCCATTGTGTAAGAGGGATCAAACAGCGAAAGAGAAATTTTTGCCGTATTACCGATTACCATAGTAACTGCCATTGTTTCGCCTATTGCTCTTCCCAGTCCTAGCATTGTTGCACCAAGTATGCCGGGCTTAGCCTCAAGCAACACAATTTTAATAGATTCCCATTTAGTTGCACCAAGTGCAAGAGCAGCTTCTCTTTGACTTTGCGGAACAGATTTTAAAACATCACGCACTATGGAAGAAATAATCGGAAGTATCATCACACACAAAATCAAAATTGCAGCAAGCATACCAAAGCCGTAAGGTGCACCGCGGAAGAATGGAAGAAAGTCAAGGTGCTGTGATAAAAACGGTTCTACGTCGTTTCTAATCCATGGTACCAAAACAAAAATTCCCCACAATCCGTAGATTACACTCGGGATTCCCGCAAGCAGTTCAACCAAATAAGAAAGGGGTTTTTCGAGCCATGGCGGAGCAGATTCCGACAAAAAAACAGCCACTCCTAAACTTAACGGCAGAGCAATTACCAAGGCTAAAATTGACGAGACAAGTGTTCCGTAAATAATTGGTAGAGCACCGAAAATTTCCTGTACCGGGTCCCATTCTGAGTTAACTAAAAAATTCCAGCCGAATTTATCAATTGACATCCTGGAACCATCATACATTTCATAACCCATCAGAAGTATTAACAAAAAGACTACCAACGCAAAGAACATCGTTAGTCTTTCAAATAAAAAATCTCCTGGATTATGATTTTTGAAAAAATTTTTAGACAATATTCTTATTACCCATTTCCTTCTCAAATTCAAGCACTAATTTACAAAACTATTTTAGATTAATTTTTTTTCCGCCGGATGTTATTACAGCGATTTTACTTTTACACAGTTTAACCACCTCTTTTGGCAATGGAGCATAATACAATGAAGTAGCAAAAGATTGCCCTTTTTCCATAGCCCAATTTAAGAATTTTACCATGGCCGTCGCTTTTGAGGCATCTTTCATATCTTTATAAATTAAAAGCCACGTGAAGCCGGAAATCGGATAAGAATTTTTCCCCTCAGCATTTGTAATGGATACTCTTAAATCCTTCGGCATATTTTTAGAAGCACCTTCTGCTGCAGCAGTTACAGAATTAAATGTCGGTTCAATAAAATTGCCGGCTCTATTTTTCATGCTTGCATAAAAAATATTATTCTGAACTGCGTATGCCAATTCCACATAGCCGATTGAACCCTCGGTCTGTTTAATCAACCCGGCAACGCCTTCATTTCCTTTGCCGCCAAGACCGACCGGCCAACTAACGGAAGTACCTCTGCCAACTTTAGTTTCCCAGGTTTTGCTAACTTTTGAAAGATAATCTGTAAATATATATGTAGTACCGCTTCCATCAGAACGATGAGCCACCACAATATAGCGGTCAGGTAAATTTTTGTTGGGGTTCATTGCTTTAATTCTTTTATCGTTCCACTTAGTAATTTTACCGAGGAAGATATCTGCCAAAACGGAGCCGTCTAGGTTTAATCCTTTGCCAACACCGGGCAGATTATAACTAACCACAACAGCACCCATGACTGTAGGAATATGCAAGATTTCAGTACCGCGTTTCTGCAATGCTTCTTTTAGCTGCTGATCACTCATTGGTCCGTCACTTGCACCAAAATCAACCGTGCCTTCAATAATCTGTCTTATGCCGCCGCCGCTTCCAATCGACTGATAATTAAATTGAATGCCTGTTTCCTTTTTGTATTCGTCAAACCATTTCATATAAATAACATAAGGAAAGGTAGCCCCAGCACCGTTCAACTGAAGCTGAGCAAAAGTCATTGAAGAACTTATCATAACAAGGAATAATGACAGAAAAACCTTCTTTATTTTTCCTGCAATGCAGGATTCTGCCAGGTGGGGACGAGTTTTAGTTTTGTTCAACATATTATTCTCCTTTCTTAAAATTGATAAAAGAATGTAATTCTTGCAATCAAGTCATTACGGCTTTCAGCCCGGTAATTGAAAAGTTCTGAATTGTTCTAATAAATCCTTCTGCACTAACAGAGAAATCTTCATTTGGACTGTAAGTCAAAAACAGAGCATACAATTGTTTATTGAATTTATATTAATCGGCAATTAAATCATAATTGTCCAGACGGACTGCATAACCGCCGTAAAAAGAAGCCTGAAATTCTTTGGCTAATTTGAACAGTAGATTAGCATAAAACCTTTTGTATTTATCAACTTCCGGCGCATTCGCGGAATTATTGCCAAATTTTACCCAGTAATTAAGTGAGCCATTTTCGAACAAAGTCCCTTTTAACTCTATTCCGATATTCCTCGAAGAAACTATCCCGAACAAATCCATAGGTGTTTTTTCCAGACTTCTGTAGCGCCATTCTGATTCGGCAATATCGATAACCCGCGTTGGCAATAATCCGAATATAGGGTCAGAACAAGAGAAAACACTTCTCCATCTCAAATACGCATCTTTAACCATCACGCCAATTCTTCCGTCGCTTGTTAATGATGCAGCAATCTGATTTGCATCCAATCTAAAACGTGTATCGAAAGTATTTGAAATGGAATAATCGGAAGTAAAATAGATTCGACGAAATTGTAGACCATTAAGATTTTTTTTTGCGGCATCAAAATTATCAAGATAATAGTAATAATCAACGAACATTAGTTCGCTGAATTTTACTTTGTTTTTTCCCTCCTGAGCATTTAATACAACAGTAAAAATGAAAATGAACAGTACTGCAATGGCATTTTTCATACACCACTCTCCTTCCCTACCTGTTCCAGTAAAATAAAATTAAAGCCTGTCGGCTTTTATCAAGGCGGTGTCCGCCCATTTCTCCCGAATTACTTTTATAAATTTAGAATACTTATATCACCGATATATTAAGTAAATGTTAAGGAATTGTTAAGTTTTTATAGTTATAGCGGGGGAAACGTGTTCAGATAAAAGAATAAGAAAAAATTAACCTACAATTAAATCTTTTCGCCCCCACTCAGTAAGCTTACTTTTTATAAAATCAATTACTGCAATATGTGCCGAGCTTGTATTAGATAAATCCAGCATAGGCTCTCCAAAAGAAATATGTACCTTTTTTGATGGGTCAATCTTACCGAACTCTTTAATTATTTTCCCGTTACCCCAAGCATTCGTTAGCAAGGCAATAGGTATGACCGGAATATTATTTCGTTTAGCCAATTTTATGCCGAGTGTATTAAAAGATTTCTCATCAAAAAATTCAGTTCGTGTTCTCTGCGGAAAAATTATTACCGATTTACCATTCTTAATTCTTTTGCTGCCTTCTTCAAGTACGGTTAACAAATCTTCTCTCGGATTTTCTCTTCCCACCAGTATTGGATCGCGTGCTGCAGAGACAGGCCCAAAAAAAGGAAATCTTGTTAACTCTTCTTTCATCACAAAAACTACGCGGTGAATTGGATGAATAATGCCGGGCAAAACTACTGTTTCTAGTGTACTCATGTGGTTGGAGACAAATATTACAGGACATTTGACTTTTCGTAAGTTTTCCATGCCACAAATTTCAAAACTGATGCCGCAGCGTTCAAAACTGTGGAGCATATCAAGTGATGAATGAATCCAATGTGCATCATCATAAATTCCTTTCTTAGCTTGCCTATTAGTATAAAGTACAATTCTTACAATATTAAGATAAAAAAAGAGTCCAGTGAAAATTCTTTTTTTCAAGACAGAGGGATTGGTTAAGTAGATATCAGAGTCAGCGATAACTTCGTTATAAAATTTTTTGTTCATCCCGGAAAAAAATATATGTAACAAAAATTAAATTATATAAACGATTTAAAATAAAAAAGTCTCATACGATATGAGACTTTTGGGTGACCCCAACGGGATTCGAACCCATATTACCGCCGTGAAAGGGCGATGTCCTAACCATTAGACGATGGGGCCAAAATTTTCTTTTGGGGTGAGCAATGGGACTTGAACCCATGACCTTCTGGGCCACAACCAGATGCTCTAACCAAACTGAGCTATACTCACCATGTAAAGAATAAAGGAAAAAAGATTAAAGACAAAAGAATAAAGTAAAAACTAAAGAGTGTAAAGTAAATGTTTTTATAATTGTTGAATTCCTTTCTCTCTTGTCTCTTTTATCTTTTCACTTTTTCTTTTCCTTATTCTTCGTACGCCCAAGTGGAATCGAACCACTAACCTACAGCTTAGAAGGCTGTTGCTCTATCCAATTGAGCTATGGGCGCAGCTAATTATCAAAAATTAAAGACTAAAACTTTGTCGGGGCGGCAGGATTCGAACCTGCGACCTCCTGCTCCCAAAGCAGGCGCGCTAACCGGGCTACGCTACGCCCCGTTTCTTTATCATAAGAACCTGCGA
>DYLN01000027.1:0-23423 GCA_020722085.1 Melioribacter roseus | reverse complement strand
CCTTCCCGACTCCCAAAGTCGGGACGCGCTTACCGGGCTACGATACGACCCGTTTCTTTATCATAAGAACCTGCGACCTTCCCGACTCCCAAAGTCGGGACGCGCTTACCGGGCTACGATACGACCCGTTTTTTGCTTCTCAATAAATTAAAGAACAAATTATACCTTAATTTTTTCAACCTGTCTACAGATAGTAATTTTACAAAAATGTATGATTCTGATAAAATAACTCAAAATGGCTTATAAAATTATACTTTTCAGTTTTTAATGTCAATTTATGTACATATTTTTGATTTATAAGAAATCCTTTTACAAATAATTTATGTTCAGTTAAAATTTTATTCTCAATGTCTTTCCCATTTTACATATCGAAAAGATACCTCAAATCAAAAAAAGATTCACGGCTGCTGTCATTTATTTCGTGGATTACAATCGGAGGTATATCACTTGGCGTTGCGATAGTTATTATTGCACTGACAATTTTAAACGGCTTCCAAAAAGTTGTTTCAAAAAAAATTATTGAATTGAATGATCACATAAAAGTTACCGCATTTGGTGACAAAAATATAAAAAATTACGAAACTATAATTGATGATATCAACTCCCATTTTTCAAATGACATTCAATCGCTTACGCCTTTTATATCTAAACTTGCGATCATAAAATCAAAAAAACGAGTTGATGGCGTGACAATTATGGGAATTTCAGAAGAAAAAGGACGGCTCGGCGTTGCAAATTTTATTGTCGATGGAAAGTTCAAGTTAACTGATTCTGATGAAAAGCCCGCTATTCTTATCGGGAAAAAACTTGCGGAAAAATTGTTAATAAAAACCGGCGACATAATAACTATCTTTTCAATAAAAAATAATAAAGTCCCATCATTGAGTAATCCGCCAGCAATACAGCAATTTATCGTCAGCGGAATCTATGAAAGCGGTATGTCGGAATATGATGATCTTTACGCATATATTAACCTCGCTACGGCACAAAGATTATTTGGAATGGAAGGTGAAATTTCCGGATTCAATATCAAGGTTAAAAATGTACAACGAATCGAGAAACTCTCAGAGGAGCTTCAGGATTTTCTACACTACCCGTTTTATGTGAGGTCGATTTATAAAATTCATCAAAATATTTTTACCTGGCTTGACCTTCAAAAGAAACCTATACCTATAATTCTCGGATTAATAATTATTGTCGCAGTTTTTAACATAATAGGAACAATTTTAATGCTTGTCCTGGAAAAAATAAGCGAGATAGGAATTTTAAAATCACTTGGAACAAACAGGAAATCGATCACGAAAATATTTCTTATACAAGGTATGTATCTTTCCATAATCGGAATATTGGCGGGAAATATTTTGGCTTTTGTGTTAAGTATAATTCAAAAAGAATTTCATCTAATCTCTTTGCCCGGTGATGTATACTTTATTTCAGAAGTTCCCATCGCAGTTGATTTTTCAAATTATCTTTTGATTTCTGTTATTACTTTCTTCCTTTGTATCTCGGCTTCTTTTATACCGAGCTTCATTGCATCCAGATTAAACCCGATTTCAGCGATAAGGTTTGAGTAAACATGTTTGAATTTTTTATTGCTAAAAGGTATTTAAGGGCTAAGCACAAAATAAATTTTATTTCGATAATATCCGTCTTTTCCACACTAGGAATCACGATTGGAGTGGCGGCATTAGTCATTGTCCTTTCTGTTTTCAACGGATTCGGTTCGATTGTCACAGATATACTTGTAAGCTTTGATCCGCATATCAGAATAAATATTTTGAACGATTCATTGACAGCAAAATATAATCATTCGTTAGAATCAATTAAGAATACAAAATTTGTCCAATCGGTATACCCTTTTGTTGAGGGGAAAGTAATTGCTGTTAATCGGGGAAGTTATGAGATTCTTAATCTAAAAGGAATTTCGGATTATAATAGAGATTGGGGTGTAGCCACAAAAATTATATCAGGCAAGTTCGATATCGATAATAATTCGAGATTGGATAAAATAATCTTAGGATTACCTATTGCTTTGCGGCTTTCTGCAAGGATTGGTGATACAATTACAATAACTTCAGCATATAATATCGAAAAGTCAATCATAGGTTTATCCATGCCACAAACAAAAAAATTTATAGTCAGCGGTTTGTTCGAGTCGAACAACAGAGACTATGATATTTCTTATATATTTACTTCCATTACTTCGGCACAAAAATTATTTGGGCTGGCAAACAAAATTAACGGTTTCGATCTTCGTCTGAACAGTATTAACGAATCAAACGAAGTAAAGAATCTTTTATATAAAAAATTGAATCCGGTAAATTACTCAATTAATACATGGTATGATCTGCATAAAGATTTGTATAATGTTATGTTGATTGAACGATGGTCGGCTTATATTCTTCTGTGTTTAATAATAGCTGTTGCTACATTCAATATTTTAGGGTCTTTGACAATGTCAGTAATCGAAAAGAAAAAAGATATCGGGGTAATTCGATCTTTCGGTGCAAAGAAAACCTCAATTCAAAAAATATTTTTAAATGAAGGATTTTTACTCGGACTAATAGGAACCGCTGCAGGAATATTAGTCGGTCTATTAGTCTGCTATTTGCAAATAAAATATAATTTTTATCCGCTGGATCCAACAAAATATATAATTGATGCCCTTCCGGTTCAGATTAGAATAAGTGATATAATAGCAGTAGGAATAATGTCTTTTCTGTTAACTTTCTTCGCTGCTCTTTATCCGGCAAAAAGGGCAGCAAACACAACAATAATCGAATCAATTAAGTATGAATAGACAAAATGATACTCGAAGCAAAAAATATTCATAAATCTTTTTTAAAAGCCAATGAAAAAAAACTGAAGGTCTTAAAAGGGATTTCATTCGCTTTGCAGGAAAATAAGATAACAATAATCGAAGGCGTATCTGGGGCAGGTAAAAGCACACTTCTTCATATATTAGGCGGACTCGATTTCCCAGATGCCGGGGAAGTTTTCATAAAGGGAACTAATATTTTTTCATTGAACGACGACGAACTTTCCAAATTCAGGAATAAAAATATCGGATTCGTTTTTCAATTTCATCATCTTCTTCCCGAGTTTACGGCGCTTGAAAATGTTGCGCTGCCAGTAATGATAAACAATTCAAGCAAATCTAAAGCATTCGAAAGAGCAAAAGAACTTCTATCAATGGTTGGTTTGTATGACAGGATTGAACATAAACCCGCTGAACTTTCCGGAGGAGAGCAGCAAAGAGTGGCTATTGCGCGGGCATTGGCAAATAATCCATCAATAATATTTGCAGACGAACCTACTGGCAATTTAGATTCTGTAAACAGTGATATTATCAACAAACTATTTCTTGATCTGAAGAAGGAACTCGGACTTACATTTTTACTTGTTACCCATAATCCGGAACTTGTAAAACTGGGTGAAATAGTTCTGGAAATGAAAGACGGTCAATTAATTAATCACGGTTAAAATGATTTTTCAGGTAGTTAAACATTAATCGCACCCCAAAGCCTGTATCGTATTTTTCCGTATAGTTTGTAGATTTATGTTTAATGGCTGGACCGGCTATGTCGAGATGAGCCCATGGAATTTTCTCATCGATGAAGTGCTCTAAAAATTTGCCAGCAGTTATTGCCCCGCCCCAGCGAGGACCGAGATTGCTTACATCTGCAATATCGCTTTTAATCATTTCATTGTAGTCCTTCCAGAAAGGAAGCCGCCACAAACGTTCGAAAGTTTGTTCACCTGAGTTTATCAATTTATTCGCCAGATTGTCATTTTGAGTCATTATTCCAGCAGCTATTTCTCCAAGGGCAACAACACATGCACCCGTCAAAGTAGCAAAATCTATTATCTCATCAGGTTTCTGCTTAGAAGCATATTCAAGAGCATCCGCTAAAATTATTCTCCCCTCGGCATCTGTATCTTTAACTTCAATAGACTTCCCGCTCGAAGTTTTAATTATATCCCCTGGTTTGTAAGAATTGCCGGCAACCATATTTTCAACAGCCGGTACAACGCCAATTAATTCAACGGGCAGTTTTGTTAACGCTGCTGCACGAATTGTTCCTATTACAAGTGCTCCGCCTGCCATATCGGCTTTCATCTCAACCATGCCGGAAGTCGGCTTAATAGATAATCCTCCTGAATCGTAAGTCACACCTTTGCCAACTAATGCAATTTTCCCTTTCGGCTTAGTTTTAGGCTTGTAATGCATTATTATCATACAAGGGTCGTTAGCACTGGAAGAGCCAACGGAAAGTATTGCATTCATTTTTCTTTTCTGTAATTCTTTTTTATCAAATATTTTGACAGAAACTCCCGCTCCCGAAAGCTCATACTTTGCCTGCTTTGCCAATTCCATAGGCGTAAGAATTAAAGCGGGTTCATTAACCAAATCCCTTGCAAAATAAACAGACTGCATCAAAAGCTCTGTTGTTTTAATTAATTGTCTTACTTTAACAGATTCGTGAGAATAAAAATTAATAGTCAATTTTTTTGGCTTTTCCTTTTTCGACAAGTACTTATCAAATGAATAATTCCCGAGCCATATTCCTTCAAGAAAAGTCTGATAATAATATTCATTTGAAAAATATTTTTTATAGGGGACAAAATCAGGCAGCAGTATACTTAACGATTCCAACTCAGAATCCTTCATTGACTGGATTAATCCGGCGAGTGTATTTCTAAAATAATCCACAGTGAAATCTTTCTTCATATTTACTTTATACAAATAAATAATTGAAGGTTCTCTCTGCTGATTATTTATTGTAATTGAATTAGTCTTTTCATTTAAAAAAGCTTTTCGTTGAAGGTCATTCAATCCGATACCAAACCTTTTTGAGAAGTTTTCCATCTCTTTTTTTATGTTTTCTTTTGTTGAAATAAACTTTACCAAACCGGAGTATTTTTCGAACTTTTTAGGTCCAAAATCCGATACAAACTTTAATTTAAATAGCATATTACCTCTCTATAAATAATTTTGTGCTGCTTTGACTACCTTGTCAATATTATCTTGAATGGTCGTATTAAAAAGTCTTGTCCCACTCGCATTTAGGTGTCCCCCGCCGCCGAACTCAGCAGCTAATTTATTTACGGGAATATTCCCTTTTGAACGAAAACTTATTTTAACTCCATCCTTCAATTCATAAAATAGAATACCGATTTTTACGCCTTTGATAGATAAACAATAATTTACAAAACCGTCAACGTCGGCTTCTTCTGCACCTGTCCTCCTTAAAGCATCATGCGTAACGATCATGAAGGCAATCTGTTTGGTTGAATCAAGAGTAATAGTATTTAATGTTTCTCCCAGTAGTTTAATTTTACTGAAATGACTTTGGTCATATACCTCATCGTAAATTTTTGTTGGATTAACCCCTAACTTAAGCAACTCCGCAGCAATCAAATGAATTTTAGGTGAGGTTCTTTCAAATCGGAATGAGCCGGTATCGGTCATTATTGCAGTGTATAATTGCAATGCAAGTCTATAATTCAGTTCAACGATATTTGTCGATTTAATAAAATCGTAAATTATTTCACCGGTAGCTGAATAACTTGTGTCACCAATAACACAATCAAAAATGTTTTCTGTGTCCTGGTGATGATCAATACAAATCTTTACGCCGTGGAATTTTAAAAAATAATTTTCCATGTGCGCAATCCGCTTTGATTGATTTAAATCCAACAAAATGACTACATCAACTTCCTCAAACAATTTGGAATGTTTTTTCTCATCAAATTTTTCTATTACGTTTTTGGGGTCAAGAAATTTCAAAAAATACGGCGTTGAGCTGTGATTAACGGTGTAGACTGTTTTGCCGAGTTTCCTTAAAATTTCATAAAAGGCTAACTGAGAACCGATTGCATCGGCATCCGGATTAACATGCGTAGTCAACAAAAATGATTTATGTGAAAGAATAATTTTTTTCAGTTGTTCGAAATTATTCATCAATTCCAATAATTTTGAGATCGGATTTTAAAATATAGTTAAAATGAAAATTTGTTCCATAAAATTAAATTTTGAGTTGAATAATTAGAATTGACCGTCCACAAAGCGGTGCATCGCATCGGTGGTTGATTGATTGAATTGCTGCTCAAAGTTAGTCAAAGTTCAACCAACTCCTCTTCTATGTGCAGCAGGGGAACAACCGAATTCTAAAGAGAGCCTAACAGACTTATTTCTAATTTACCTCCCATGTACCGCCGCTGTACAGAAGCGACTTCAAATCACCTTTACCTTTCTTTTCTGTAATTCTCTGAATCTGTGTTTGAATACCCTCATCATAAGTTTCTTTAACGATAGCCCTAAAAACACCTATTGGAGTTGGCAGTCCGGGCGTTTCAGTAAATTGAGATAAGATAAAGGCACGAGCCGGACTTTCATCATGGTCGTCATGAACCCATAAATCATTAATTGAATTTCTACCGTCGTTTAGATCAACAACGACAGGTTTGAAGCCGTCAAGTTTAATACCCTTGCTGTTATCTTTTCCGAATACAAGCGGTTTTCCATGTTCGAGAACCACAACATTATCAGCTTTTGTTTCTTTCTCGGTCAACAGTGAATAAGCACCGTCATTAAAAATGTTACAGTTCTGAAAAACCTCAACAAAAGCAAAACCTTTGTGGGCAGCAGCACGTTTAATAATTTCCTGCATATGCTTTGGCTCACGGTCGATAGTGCGTGCAACAAAAGTAGCTTCGGCACCAAGAGCTAAAGAAATTGGATTAAAAGGATAATCAACACTTCCGTATGGTGTGCTTTTTGTAATTTTACCTTTTTCGGAAGTTGGTGAATACTGCCCTTTAGTTAAACCATATATTCTATTATTGAAAAGAAGAACTTTCAGATCAATATTTTTTCTGCATGCATGAATAAAGTGGTTACCGCCGATACTAAGCAGATCACCATCACCGGTTGCTACCCAAACCGAAAGATCAGGTCTTGCTATTTTTAGCCCAGTTGCAATTGCAGGCGCCCTACCGTGAATACCGTGGAAACCATAAGTATTCATATAATATGGGAAGCGGCTGGAACATCCAATTCCTGAAACCCAGACAATATTTTCCTTTTTTACACCAATATCAGGAAACGATCTTTGAACTTGAGCAAGAATTGAATAATTACCGCAGCCTGGGCACCATCTAACATCTTGATCCGATGCAAAATCTTTTGCCGTTAATTTTATTTCCTTAGCATCTATATTATCTGCCATTACCGCCTCCTAAAATTTCTTTTATTTTGCCATATATTTCACTTGTCTTAAAAGGCAAGCCTTTAATTTTAGTTAATGAAACAGGTTCAACTAAAAACTGTGCTTTTACAACCGTAGCAAGTTGACCTAAATTCAATTCCGGAATTAAAATTTTCTTAAATCTTTTTAACACATCTTTAGTATTCTTCGGCATTGGGAATAAATACTTTAAGTGTGCTTGAGAAACTTTTAATCTTTCCTTGCGGGCTTTTGTTACAGCCTCTGTTATTGCTCCGTAAGTACCACCCCAGCCAAGCACAAGCAATTCACCCTCCGGATCACCTACAACTTCAAGATCGGGAATATCGTTCTGAATATTTTGAATTCTCTGTGCTCTCAATCGTACCATAAACTCATGATTTTCAGGATCATAGCTTACGTTGCCAGTTATATGAGCTTTTTCAAGACCACCGATTCTATGTTCAAGGCCTGGCGTTCCCGGAAGAGCCCAAGGACGTGCAAGATTTTCATTACGTGCATAAGGAGCAAAACCATCTTTTTCAGTGGCGAACTTTACAGGCATATCCGGAATTTCTTCTACTTTCGGCAGCCGCCAAGGTTCCGTCCCGTTTGCAATGTAACCGTCGCTTAATAGAATAACCGGGGTCATGTACTTAATTGCAATTCTTGCAGCCTCTAATGACATATAAAAGCAATTACTCGGCGTTGAGGTAGCTAATACCGGAATAGGTGCCTCGCCATTTCTGCCAAATATTGCCTGGAATAAATCAGCCTGCTCAGTTTTTGTTGGCAAACCAGTACTTGGTCCGCCCCGTTGAATATTTATTATTACCAGCGGAAGTTCGGTCATAACAGCCAGCCCCATACCTTCGGTTTTTAGAGCCATGCCAGGACCGCTTGTTGTAGTAATTGCGAGTGAACCACCGTATGCAGCACCAATAGCAGCGGTAATACCGGCTATTTCATCTTCTGCCTGAAAAGTCTTGACTCCATAATTTTTGAATAAACTAAGATAATGAAGTATATCGGATGCAGGGGTGATAGGATAAGAACCGAGAAATAATGGAAGATTACTTTTTAAAGAAGCAGTGATAAAGCCGAGAGCAATTGCCTCATTGCCAGATATATTTCTGTAAATCCCTTTGGGAAGATGAGCAGGTTCAATCTGATAACGAGTAGTAAAAATTTCTGTCGAGTCACCGAAATAATAGCCGGCTTTTAATGCGATCGTATTCGCCTCGGCAATTTCCGGTCTTTTTGCGAATTTATCCTTAATCCATTTTAGAGTAGGTTCCAAAGGGCGATTAAACAACCAGTAACTTAAGCCAAGCGCAAAAAAATTTTTGCAGCGTGTAATTTCTTTAGTAGTAAGCGTGCTCTCTTTCAATGCGTTTGATGTTAGAGAAGTTATTGGAACAGGATACAATTTATAATTTGAAAGTGACCCATCTTCCAGAGGATTACTATTATAGCCTGCCATTTTCAGATTTTTAGAATCAAACGAGTCAGTATTGGCTATTATCATTCCGTTTTGTTTAAGGTCTTTCAAATTAACTTTTAATGCTGCCGGATTCATAGCAACAAGCACATCGGGTGTATCACCCGGCGTATGAATATCATTAGAACTGAAGTGTACTTGAAATCCGCTCACACCATATAAAGTTCCAGCGGGAGCCCTAATTTCAGCAGGATAATCCGGTAATGTGCCCAAATCATTTCCTACCAGCGCTGTCGTATCGCTAAATTGAGTTCCGGTCAATTGCATTCCATCACCCGAATCGCCGGCAAATCTGACTGTTACCTCATTTAAGTTTTGGATTTCTTTTCCAAGGGTTTTTTCTTTTTCCATTATTGTTTCTTACCTGTCTATAATGTTTGACATTTATTTTAGCATTCAAAAATATAAATACTCTCTCTGATTATCAATTTAAGATTATTTGACCTTGTTCATTATCTCTAAGAATTCTTCTGCATTAACAAATCCCGTTAACCTTTCAACCTCAGTTCCATTCGTATTTATAAAAATTACAGTCGGCATTCCAACAATATTAAACCTTTTTCTCATAGTTTCGGTTTCTTCAGAAGCTGTTTTCGTCATATCAACTTTGATCATTACATAATTTTTACTCTCGTTAATCACTCTATCATCACTAAATGTTAAAGCATCCAGTTCTTTACACGGGATACACCAATCGGCGTAAAAATCGATTATTATTTTTTGATTTTGTTGAAGAGCTGTTGAATACGTATTGTCAGAGAATTTTACCCAGTCCGGTTCTTTATGTGATGACGGAAAAACAGCATAAACAGAAATTGCAATAATTATAACCGACAATGCAATTTTGAAAATTTTGAATCCCTTTACATTGTTTGCCAGTTTATCCACAAACAAAAGCCAGAGAGCTGCAAAAACCATAAATCCTGGCAGCAGATAAGAATTAAACGATCTAGGTAAAACCGGTGCAATAAAATAAATAGCCATCCCCAGAAGAAGAAAGCCAAAAATATGTTTAACTGCTTCCATCCAATCGCCGGCGCGCGGAAGTTTCTTTATTTTGCCGGAAAAGATTGCAAGGAATAAATAAGGGACTCCCAATCCAATTGCCATCACAAAGAACATCAAAAAACCATAAAAAGGGTCACCTTTAGAAGCAACATAAGTCACCAAACCTAAAATGAAAGGACCGATACAAGGAGCAGCAACAATACCCATAGTTAATCCCATAAAAAATGCTCCGAAAGCACCGCTTTTTGCCCCGCCGGCTTTAGTTACCCATTTGTCGGGCAACTTGAATTCGTAAACACCGAACATGCTTAGCGATAAAATTACAAGTACTAACCCAATGCCAATCAAAACAAATACATTCTGCAATAATGTACCAAAAACTGCTCCACTTAATGCCGTAACAACTCCAATAACCGAATAGGTAAGTGCCATTCCAATTACATAGAGTACGCCAAGAAAAATCAGACGATTTGTCTTACCTTCACTCTGACCACCAAAGTAGCCAACCGTAATAGGTATTAAGGGATAAACACATGGAGTCAAATTAAGTGCAAGCCCGCCAAAAAAAACAATTAGCAGACTTAAAATAATCCCGCTTGATTCCAGAACCGAAGAAACCGAATCATTGTTTGTTCCGGTTTCTACATCAGATTGATAATCTAATTTCAATTTGGTAAAAATATCAGCATTCGTTTCATGAATTTGAGTTTGATTATCAACTATTGAAACAGTAACATTGTTTTTTAATGTTACCGGCGGCAGACAGGATTGATCGTTGCATGCCTGATAAGTTAACTCCACAGGAATTACGTACTCACCAGTTTTTAGTGAATCCGGTATTTGTACTAATAATCCAAACAAAACTTTTCCTTGAAAAACCGATACGGGTTTTTCAGAAAAACCAAGCTTCAAGTCGTGAGCTTCAGGGTAAGCGGTCTTTATAATTTTAAAGCGGTTATCGTTTATTTTTATTTGAGTGGGTATCAAGAAATCTTCATTCGGTCGGTTGGAATTTATATGATATGCTCTGTCTATATCAGACTCTACAGCCAGCTTAAGCTGCGAGCCTGCATGTATTTTGTCGAATGACTTGTAAATATTAACTTTGACAATGTCAGGCCTTGACCCAAATTGGCTAAAACTATGCCTGGAAATTAAAATAACAAACAGAGTCAACAGTAATGCATTTATTTTTTTCATTCTAAATTTCCTTTTATTTCAATTAAGCAGTTCAACCGAAATCACCTTCTCCATCCCTGAACAATCGGGTAGCGCCTTCCGTATCCAAAAGCTTTTGTGGTAACACGAAGTACAGGAGGTGCCTGCTTTCTTTTAAATTCATTAATATCAACCATTCGTAACACTTTTTTTACTACATGTTCATCTTTAACGACTTTTACAATTTCGTTATACTCTTTATACTCTTCAAGGTACATTTTCAAAATTAGGTCAAGAGTCTCATAGGGTGGAAGAGTATCTTGATCTGTTTGATTGGGTCTTAATTCTGCGGATGGAACTTTATTAATAATTTCTTTTGGAATAATTTCTTTATGCCTGTTAACATAACTGGCAATTTTATAAACCTGGGTCTTGTAAACATCACCAATAACAGAAATTGCACCTGACATATCTCCATACAAAGTTGCATAGCCGGTGGCCATTTCCGATTTATTTCCGGTAGTACAAAGTAAATATCCGTGTTTATTTGACAATGCCATTAAGTAAATTCCACGTACTCTCGACTGAATATTTTCTTCAGTTATATCTTCAGGTTTGTTCCTAAAAGCCGGTTTAAGTGCTTCAATAATTTTATTTACTACTGGTTGGATGGTAATATTATCGTAAGAGATTCCAAGATTTTTAATTAATTTTTCTGAATCTCTTATACTCCCTTCGCTTGAATATTGTGATGGCATCAAAACGGCGTGAACATTTTCATTGCCAAATGCCTGAACTGCAATATAAGTAACCAATGCTGAATCAATTCCTCCGCTTAATCCGACAAGTGCTTTTTTAAAGCCGGTTTTTGCCGCATAATCTTTTAATCCCAAAATCAAAGCATCTAAAATTTCTTCTTCGAAACTTCGTTCTACAGTTTCTATTGCTTCGCCGCTGTTTTCTGTATCGTAGATGAAGTAATCTTCGTCAAAAAATTTGCCAAGTTTAATAAGCCTGCCTTTTTTATCGAAGCACATACTTGCACCGTCAAAAATTAAGTCGGTTTGAGCGCCAACGCAGCAAACATAAACAAGCGGGATACTATCATTCTGTGTCAATGTTTGCAGCATACGGTATCTTTCCTTTCTTCTGCCGTAGGCGTAAGGACTTGCGGAGATGTTAATTAAAATAGTTGCACCTTTCTGCAGTAATTTCTTTATCGGATCTATAGGATATAATCTTTTCTTCCAATAGTCGGCATCATTCCAGATATCTTCACAGATTGAAATCCCCAATTTTTCTCCGCAAAATTCAGAAACAAAAACATCTTTGGCAGATTCAAAATAACGGACTTCATCAAAAACATCGTAATTTGGAATTAAGGTTTTGTTTTGAATAAGCTGAATTTTGCCGTTATAACAAAACACAGCCGAATTGTAAATGCCAGTTCCAACATCGGCTTCGTAATCTTCAGTGATTGAGCCGAATATTAAGCCAGCAGATTTAGTCTTCGAAGCAATTTCTTCGGCGGCTTGTTTTACAGCATCTCTAAATTCCTGTTTTTCAACAAGGTCTTGAGGAGGGTATCCACATAAGGATAATTCAGGAAATACAACAAGCTGGGATTTATCTTTAATTCCTTTTTCGTATCCTTCTAAGATTTTCTGCTTATTATATTTTAAGTCGCCAATAATTGGATTAAACTGGCAAACTGCAATTTTCATGAAATAGTTTATTTTAACAATTTGAAAAATAAAGAAGATATAAAGTTAATTCAATGATTAAGACAGGTTGTCTTGTTAAAAAAATTGGAAAAACTAAAAACATTTTGGAAATTATATCGTCTAAAAATTCGGAAAAACAAAAAAGCGAGATGAGAATATGAGGGATAGATTATATCGTTCAAGAAAAACCAGAGTACTAGGTGGCGTCTGTGGCGGTTTTGCCGAGTATTTCAACCTCGACCCTGTTCTGGTCAGAATCATTTTTGTTATCATCAGCTTAATTAACGGCTTGGGAATACTTCTCTATATTATTTTGTGGATAGTACTTCCGGAAGAAAGTTTTGAACATGCTTATGGAATTAAACCTGAAACGCCTCCACCGGAAAGCACGCAGACATCTTCCGATTCCGGACAGGCTTCTCCACCATTTGAATTTCCACAACAGAGAACGAACGGCAAAGTAATTTTCGGCATTATCTTAATTGTAGTAGGACTTCTCTTTTTTGCCGGCAAAGTCTTTCCTTTTTTTGATTTCGAAGATGTATTTCCTCTGATATTAATTATCATTGGTGCAGTATTAATTTTTAATTCCCTTAAGGAAAAATAAAAACGAGGGTAAATTATGAGAAGCGGTCAATTGTTTTGGGGATTTTTCTTTTTGACAATAGGAGGACTTTACTTTCTCACAAAATATGATGTTATTGTCAGCGATTTCAGCTTTGTTTGGGATATCTGGCCTTTGATTTTTATTTTATGGGGACTTGCAGTAATCACCAAACATTCTATCGGCAGACCGGTTGTAAGTGCACTATTCGGAATTTTTATTGGTTTGATGGCTTTTGGTTTATTTTATAATTTTTTCGGTACTCTCAACATTCACAACAAAAACCACAGATTTGTTTCAGAGAGATATTCTCAAGAATTTGATAGAAATATCAAAGTAGCTGCGCTCGAGCTTAATACCGGCGCTGGCATGGTTTCAATAAACGGCACAACCGACAAGTTAATTGAGGGTTATTCCCGCGGGGCTTTAGGCGAATATGATATGTTCTACACGAAAGACGACTCCTCTGCAAAAGTGAAAATGAACTTGCACAAACGATCATTAAATTTTTTTAGATCAGGATTAAAAAATTATCTTGGACTACACTTAAATCCGCAGCCGGATTGGGATATAGAACTAAATATGGGGGCAGCAAAAGCTGAACTCGATTTATCCGATTATAAATTAAGAGATCTTCAAATCAATACAGGCGCTTCCAATTTGAGAATAAAACTCGGTGATAAAACAGAACGATTAGTTGTCGATGTTGAGATGGGAGCAGCCAGTCTTACACTAGAAGTTCCGCAAAATACAGGCTGTGAAATTCACACTGATATGGCGCTGGCATCGAAAAGCATTCAAGGATTTACAAGCAAAGGGAAAGGTCACTACATTACAGATAATTTTGATGAAAGCAGCAAACGAATTTTAATTAATGTTAAAGGCGGGGTTTCATCCATAACTGTAAATCGTTACTGACTCTTTTTATTTTTTATGTAAATACTCTTTAGGATCCCAAAAATATTTTTTCATATTCACACAACCGTCTTTGTCAAATTCAACTCCTTCGGATTTTAATAAATCTTCCATGATAAACGGATCGCCGAAATGAATTCTTCCCGTTAAAGCACCAAATCTGTTTACTACCCTATGACACGGCAAGCCGTGATTTTTTGCACCGTTTAATGCCCAGCCTACAGTTCGCGCAGATGATTTGATGCCACACGCTTCTGCAATTGCACCGTAAGTCGTTACTTTACCGTAAGGAATTTTCTCAACAATCTCATAAACTTTATCAAAAAAATCTTTTTTACTGTTCCGTTTTTTTATTGTCTTTTTTGTCTTCATGAATTTAAATTACGACATATTTTTCCCCTTGGTGTTTTGCATTTCCCAAATTTTCATGTAGGTAAGCATATTTGTCATAGCGTGAATTATAGAAATCATTAATCCGTGCACCCCGTCTTTAAATCCCTTTCTGACTATAAAATGATTAAAGAATGCAGCAGCAGGATGTAGAACAATACCTAAAGCACTAACTTTTTTTTTGTTAACTTTCTCTTCTGCTTCGAGTGTAGAATAATAATTTATTTTATTGATTGTTCCAGCAATAGATTGATGAGTTAAATGTATCAATTCACCTTTTAATTTTCCACGTCTGCCTTCTACAAAATATCCTTCGTGAACTTTTCTGTTGGTAACATCGGCTTTATCTTTTCTAAAAAATCTTAACTGATAATCTGGATACCAGTTGCATGTAGTGATATGTTTGCCTAAAAAATAATTTTTGCGCGGGATTAAATATGAATCAAATTTGGGCTTTAAATTAATATTCTCATCTTTTTGAACAACGGAAGGCAGGATGTTTATCAGCTCTGTTATTTCATTTCGTAATTCTTCGGTAACTCTTTCATCAGCATCAATGCTTAAGACCCAATCATGAGAAACTTTATCAAGTCCAAATTTTCTTTGGGCAGCAAATCCTTCCCATTTTTTAGCAAAAATTTTATCGGTATACTGTTTTGCAATTTCAACAGTATTGTCTTTGCTTTCTGAATCAATTAAAACTATCTCATCAGCCCATTTAACACTTTCAAGACAGTCTTTAATATTTTTTTCTTCATTGCCGGCAATTATAAGAACGGAGAGTTTCTGTTTCGAGCTCAAATTTTACTCGCCCATTATTTTTATTATTACTCGTTTTCTTCTTTGTCCGTCAAACTCGGCATAATAAACTTGCTGCCACGGTCCAAAATCTAGTTTGCCGTTTGTAACCGGAATTACAACCTGATGATGAACAATTAAATTTTTGAGATGTGCATCCCCGTTTGTTTCACCTGTTCTATGATGTCGGTAATTGGGATTAAATGGTGCAAGTTTTTCAAGCCATTCATCGATGTCCTGAATCAGACCTTGTTCTGCATCATTCACATAAACTCCAGCAGTAATATGCATAGCAGAAACCAAGATCATTCCTTCTTTAATTCCGCTTTTATTTAGAGCTTGTTCGACTTCGCCGGTGATATTGACATATTCTCTTTTTTTTGAAGTATGAAACCAAAGATATTCTGTATGAAACTTCATTGATGCCTCCATAAATTAAATTATCTTTTCAGTAGCTGCCGCCAATCTTTCAGCTAAAGCCCTCAATAATTTTAACGTAAAATCGGGGTGCATTTTGATGATTTCTTGCAATGTATTTTCATAAACATAAAGCTCGGAATCGGTAATTGCTTTTATTGTTGCAGTCCTAGGTTTATTTAGTATTGCACTCAATTCACCAAGGATTGTTCCTTCTTTATTGAACTCGCTTATCTTCACATTATTTTTGTAAACAGCAACCGTGCCGGAAATCAGCACAAAAATATTTTTATCGGTGTCGCCTTCGGCTGAGATTATCTCATTTGGCATATAAGTTTTTATAAAAGCCATAATTCAACTTAATTTTGTGAAAATTTTAGAAGAAATTCTTTAATGAATCCGTTCAGGTTGCCATCCATCACGCCTTGCGTATCAGATGTTTCAAAATTCGTGCGGTGATCTTTAACCATATTGTAAGGATGAAAAACATACGAACGAATTTGACTTCCCCATTCTATTTTCATTTTACTTTTTTCAAGTTCGTCGAGTTCTGCAGTCTGTTTTTCAATTTCAAGCTGATAAAGTTTTGAACGAAGAAGTTTCATCGCATTATTTTTATTTTGAATCTGCGAACGTTCACTTTGGCATGCCGCAACAATTCCGGTGGGGATATGCGTAATTCTCACCGCAGTTTCAACTTTATTTACATTCTGCCCCCCTTTGCCTCCACTCCTGTAAGTATCAATTTTTAAGTCGACGGGATTAATATCAATTTCTATCGTATCATCAACTTCGGGAATAACAAACACCGAAGCAAATGAGGTATGCCTTCTTTTATTTGCGTCGAAGGGAGAAATTCTAACCAAACGGTGTACACCATTTTCTGCTTTCAAATAGCCGTAGGCGAATTGTCCGATGAATTCGATTGTCACATTTTTTATCCCGGCACCATCTCCTTCGAGGAAATCGATTAAGCTTGTTTTATAGCCGTTTTGTTCTCCCCAGCGCAGATACATTCGCATAAGCATTTCAGCCCAGTCCTGAGCCTCTGTTCCTCCAGCACCGGAATGGATAGTCATTATACAATTTTTATTGTCGTCTTTCCCGCTCAGCATGCTTTTAAGTTCTGCATCATCAACTTCTTTTTCAATATTTTCAATTTCGGAATTTATTTCTTCCAACAGTGATTTATCTCCTTCGGATGCAGCAAGTTCCACTAAATCATTTATGTGGTTTAGTTTTGAATTGATAGTATTCCACATATCTACCCACTCCTGAAGTGCTTTGGATTTTTGCAGAAGTGCTTGTGCCGTTTTCTGATCATTCCAAAAATTTGATGCCTCGGATTTTTTTCTTATCTCATCTATTTGATTTTGCTTATCGTCTACCTTAAAGATAACCCCGTAAGTTAATCACTCTTTTTTTAATCTCATTAAGTATTTTCAATTGTTCTTCGTACATAGATACACCCCTTATTTAACTTAATTAACCTGCCTTATAAATTCATTTGATTTTTTTTATTTCGCTCCTATGGAACTTCAATTGCTATTGGTGATTGTATTCTTTTTAAAGTATAGTCAAATGGTTCAAAAATCCAATTCCATTCTCAGCAGAGCAGCCGCAAGAGTTTTTCCCTGTGCATCGTGTTTTAAAGATACCGTTCCGCCACCTCCGAGAGTATTGTGCAAGATAAAGTTAAGCGCTCTCAGATTCGGCAATTCATAACGTTCAACTTTGCCAAAACAAATTCCTTCGAAATGTCTTTTTACTCTTTCAGCAGTTAAATATTTTTTTATAATTTCATAGCCCTTATCATCGTATGCAATAATTCCTATATTAGCGGCATCGCCTTTATCTCCGCTTCGCCCGTGAGCAATATCTATTAATTTTATTTTCATTTTATTTCTCTCTTTGTTTAAAAACATCTACGTACTTTGCGGTAAATCTTTTAACCGCTAAGGCGCTAAGTTTCCAATATTTTTACTTTCGGCTCAACTAATTTTTTGGGAATTAATGCCGGCCAATACGCCACAACTTCGGCCGGCTTTGGTCTTCCTCCGGCAAAGCCTGTTACACTCGGCGGACCGGTTAAAATTAACGGAGCCAATTCTTTACCGAAAGCTTCAATGTCATTATAACTATGCCCTCTAACTGCTATCCGCAAAACAACTTCATTTATTTCATTTTGAATTGGAGCTAAGGGACCATGACACGAATTCACTCCAAGGAATTCAGTTCTTATTTCATCAAAATTTAATTTCAAATCCGAAAGTCTTGTCCTTATTATTTCATCTGCTTTTTTAGCTTTTTCAAGCGCATCGGGCCAAGAATAAGTTAGAGTGCCTGCAGCAGAATAACCATCGCTGTAAGCCATTGAAACTTTATAAAAATCTGTTGCCGGTGAACCTTTTATCCCAAATACTCTGACTTTATCTTTTCCGGCATTCTCCAATTTTATCGAAGTAAAATCGGAAATGCATTCCGGAGTAATATAATTAGTTGGATCCCCGATTTCATATAATAATTGTTCACTAACTGTTTCAATTGAAACCAAGCCTCCAGTACCATCATGTTTTGTAATAATAAATTCGCCGTTTGGATAAGCTTCTGCAATTGGAAAACCGATATGAGCAAGGTCAGGGATAGATTTCCAGTTACCCAAAAAATTCCCGCCGCTTGCCTGTCCCCCACACTCAAGTATATGTCCGGCAACAACACCTGCTGCAAGTTTATCCCAATCATTCCACTTCCAGTCAAATTCATAAATCATCGGTGCATAAGTAAGTGATGTATCTGTAGTTCTTCCTGTAATTATTATTTGCGCACCTTTTTTTAGTGCTTCAACAATAGGCACGGCGCCGAAATAAACATTTGCGCTAAGCAATTTACTTTTGATTGATTCAATACTCTGTCCTGTTTCCATATTGTCAAAACGAGCACCTTCTTTTTGCAGTTCCTCGATTGAATCCAGAATATCATCGCCGGTAACCACCCCAATTTTTACACCACGAATTCCATGTTTATGAGCACATTTGATAATATCATCTACGCAAGCTTTAGGATTAACACCGCCGCCGTTTGTAATTATTTTTATATTCTTTTCAACAGCGTAAGGGAAAATATCGCTAAGTATTTGAATTAAATCTTTTGCATAACCAGCATTAGGATCTCTTTTTTTCTGTTTCTGCATAATGGACATTGTTACTTCAGCCAAAAAATCCATCATCAAATAATCTATTTCACCTTTGCTTACCTGTTCAAGCGGAATAGATTGAAGATCACCCCAAAATCCTTGTCCAGACGCAACTCTGATTTTTTCTTTCAAAAAAGCTCCAGTTTTTCAGTGCAAAGATAGGAAAGGAAAGGATGGAATAAAAATGGTTGTTTTATTAGGGAACTATTGCTGCATAGAAATCACTTTAATTCAGCTTTAACCAGTATAGAACCTATCAGCCAATCTGTCGAGTAAGTATTTACAAGTCCAACACCTCTCTGAAAGGTTAATTCAAAATCTTCATCTGCCCCGCCGGGTATATAATAATGGAATTTTATTGAAGTAAAAGATTTTTCAACTACTACACCGATATATTGAAAAACATCAAGCTGGTATGCGCTAAAAGTATCGCCGGTTGTTAACTCAAACTTTGCAATAAGCCCACCTGCATATCGATTAGTCCCAACCCTCCATAACCAAAATAAATTATTTCCCTCTGTTCTGTAATAAGTTGTATCTATGGCACTTGAATACATAAGATAGGATCTTCTCTCAAATATTAAATATTTTTTGCCATCAAATTCTTTTTCGCCAACAATCTCATAAGTGATATCATATTCTTTATCGGGGTTTGAAAACTTTATAGTGTCTCCGCTCATATAATAACTTCGATAATACCACTTATTACCTTGAGCAATTGGGAAAAATAAATTTCCACCTGCAGGTCCAACCGGATTTTCGTTGCAACCAATAAGAAAAAAAAATAAAGAAATGCTTATAAGTTTTACTGGTGTCAACACTATCCTCCGCAAATAAATAACAAAGCTTCTTTTTAAGATTACTAATATTTTGCAGTAAAGTAAATGCACCTTTTGCTTCACTCAATCACCACCGCTATGTACCCATAACAATGCAAATTGGATCTTCCTTCATCCTGTATCTTCCGAAAAACCAACCGCACTTTTTGACCGATCTCAATTTTATTAATATCACAATCCGTAATTTGTGTTGTTAGTCGAACTCCGGCATTTTCAATTGCTTTTAACGATGCTTCGACAAAAATATCCCAAAATGACTGTTTCCAGAGTTCACCGAATTTTGTCATGCCCACACCTATAACAGCTGCATCTCTCATTTTAATCTCCATTATTCGTTAAGAATAATTTTATTTCTGAATTTTGCGTATTCACCGCAGTTGAGGTAAATTTTATTTTTATCCGGCATGTCTCTAAGCTTAGGAGCCAAGTTTTTTATTTTCTCTATTTGATTAGTTGCCTTAAAAATAAGTCCATTGCTTTAATGCGGCAACGCTAAAGGTATGTACCGTACCCGACTCTTCCAATCATTTGACACCTGATGTTTGTTTATATTAAAAGGTCAACAAACGACCGAAATTGTAGTGGTACGGCAAAAAAGAGAATGAATTATAATAACATAATTATATTAAGCATAGATTTTTCAATTTCCTACAGCTTTTTTATGATGTTATCTGCTAGCCGTTCGAAAGAAGTTTTTTCATCAATTGTATACCATACTATGTCCTTTTTTTCATTAAACCATGTAATCTGACGTTTGGCATATCTCCGGGAATTCCTCTTAATAAGTTCGACTGCTCGTTGAAGAGTAACTTGGTCATCAAGAAAAGCAATAATTTCCTTATATCCTACAGTATTCAATGAATTCAAGTCTTTCGAATAACCCCTCGATAAAATATTTTTTACTTCTTCAACCAAACCGTCTTCAATCATTTTATCAACTCTTCTTTCAATATTTTTATAAAGTGATACACGGTTCCATAACAATCCATATTGAAGAAAAGTAAAATCAATTTCGCGCTTGTATTCCTGCTGATGCTGCCAGATAGGCTTGCCGGTTAAATGAATAACTTCCAGTGCTCTCATTACTCTTTTCCAATTTTGAGGAAGCATTTTCGATGCACTTACAGGATCAACTTTTTTTAGCTGTTCATACAAATAACTGCTGCCGTGCTTTTCGTGCAAATTTTTCAACTGGGTTCTAAATTCTTCGTCGGTATCAGCAGTATCAAAAATTCCACTTACAATTGCTTTAATGTACAAACCGGATCCGCCGGCTACAATTGGAATTTTATTTCTTTGTAACATTTGCCTTATGACAGCCAGCGAATCTTTTTCAAACCTGCTGACGTTGTAATCTTCATCCGGTTCAAGAATATTTATAAAATGGTGTTTGATTTTTTTTAGTTCGCTTTCGGAAGGCTTGGCTGTCCCTATATCAAGATATTTATAAATTTGTCTGCTGTCGGCAGAAATTATTTCCGTATTAAGTTTTTCAGCCAATAATAATGCGAGACGTGTTTTACCCGTGCAAGTTGGTCCGCTTATAATAATTACTTTTCTTTCCAACCTTCCAAACCTATAAGTGGTACAAAGGCAAAATAAGGAATTTCTTCGGTTTCGAACTCATCCTCGGAGATTTTCTTAAGTATCTTCATTACCTGAGTTTTTTTGTCACCCACTGGAATAACAAGCGTGCCCCCGACTGCCAATTGTTTTTTCAATCTGACCGGGACTTCGGGGCTGCCTGCAGTTACAATTATTCCATTGAAGGGAGCAAATTCTTCCCATCCAATCGTGCCGTCAGCACATCTAACAGCAATTCGCAGCTGAAGTTCGTCAAACAATTTTAGCGCCCGGTTATAGAGTTTCGTATTCCGCTCAATAGTATAGACTTTCGCACCTAATTGAAAAAGAACCGCTGCTTGGTAACCAGAGCCGGTACCAACTTCAAGAACTTTATCACCAGGCTTTGGATTCAGTGCAGAAGTCATTAAAGCAACGGTATACGGCTGGGAGATAGTTTGATTATAGCCGATCGGAAGAGCAACATCGTTATAGGCATTTGGTCTCATCACTTCGGGAACAAAAAGATGTCTTTCAACTTTTAGAAGAGCCTGAAGCACGCGTTCGTCTCTTATTCCTTTTTGTCTTAATTTTTCGACTAAATCTTGTCTTTCCTGTTCATACATTTTATAAATAGTCTTAATTTTGAATCCATAAAGATAAAATAAAATTATGACGAATAAATTTTAGGGGAAAGAAATGTTTGATCTTTTTTACGGTGCCGTGTTAATTATGATCATGAGAATCTGTGATGTTACAATAGGCACATTCAGAACATTGCTTGTCGTTCAAGGTAAAAAATATGCGGCAGCAGGAGCCGGCTTTTTTGAAGTATTAATCTGGATTTTCGCAATGCGGTATATTGTGCAGCACATGGATAACACAATTAACTTAATCGGCTATGCAGCCGGATTTGCGACAGGGAATGTTTTAGGCATTACACTCGAACAATATTTTGCTTTTGGTTATGTTCAAATAAATATTATTTCCAGACATTATGCAGATAAAATTGCCGATATGTTAAGAAAATTAAAACACGGCGTTACAATTTTACCAGGGGAAGGAAGCTCCGGCGGAGTATCAATTTTAATTATTATTATAAGAAGAAAAGACTTTAAGGAAGTAATGAAAAAAATAGAAGAAATTGACCCAAAAGCATTTATTACTGTTCAGCATTCAAGACCATATAGAGGATTTATTCACGGTTCGAGAAAATAAAGAATTCGTTCCATTTGCTATATAAAGTCCGCTGTATTATATTTACCCACGTTTTTTAAGTTCTTAAATATAATTAACCTATGCGGGAATAGCTCAGTTGGTAGAGCGCAACCTTGCCAAGGTTGATGTCGCGGGTTCGAGTCCCGTTTCCCGCTCAGAAAAGCCCATCATAGATACTTCCCTAAGGTCACTGGACTCTGCAGGAAGGGCTTTTTTTATTATAGAGGTTGTCTAAAATGTAATGTTTTTCATAGGAATAGCCGCTTTCGTAAGGAATGCCTACGGCAGAATTGCACAACTTGCCCACGTATTTTACGAGGAATTTATACGAATTATTCTATTGTCCGTAGGACCCTTGTTGGAGAATAATTACTTTTTAGTCAGCCTTGAAATGTAGGGCAATTAACGGCGCTGTAGCCAAGTGGTCTAAGGCGGAGGTCTGCAAAACCTCTATTCGTCGGTTCGAATCCGACCGGCGCCTCAAAACTATAAGATAAAAGAACAAAGACAAAAGATAAAAGTAAAATCATTAGATTTTTTGCTTGATCAAATCAAATTCTGCACTCTTTATTCTAAGTTCTGCATTAATTCCCCCGTCAATCCTCTCTCATGGCTTTTTCTTTTTGCATCGGCTGCAATAATAAGAAAATCGTGAGGAAACTTTGCATATTGCTGTAAAACCATTTTACGTAATTGCAGCAATGGGGGTACTGGCGTATGCATTTTTGGATTTAAGAAGAATAAACATCCCGTTGAAAAATTTGGGGATACTCCCAGAAGAAATAATGTTTTTATTCCCAAACCCTTTTCCTCTCACGCAAAAAAAATTCTTGAACCGGTTTATCTGCTCCATTTTACCTGCCTTG
>DYLN01000160.1 GCA_020722085.1 Melioribacter roseus | reverse complement strand
AGTAAACCATAGCAACAGGACTCGACCCCGCAAAAAGCGGCAGAGTACAGATCATTTGACCTTATTACTTTTCCTTAAAATTTAAAGCTTGCCAATTTTTTCAGGTTCAGAAATACTTTTTTGATTGATCTCATTCATTCTGTTAGAATCGTCTCTTCGATAACTCAAAGTAACATTATTTTCATTTTGAACAAGATACTGGCAGGATTCAGATGCAGAATCGCCGTCCCCAACAACAGATACCTTTGAGTTATTTTTGCCGAATTTGCATCAAAAAGGGTTCTGTTTCTTAGCGAATGAGGAAATTTATAATCTGGTTTATTTGGTTTACCAAAAATGCCGATAGCTATAATACCGATTTTTGCATGATAAATATTTTCCACATTTAAGCAATTTGTCAGCGAATCTACTTCAATTTTAAAGTAGTTGCTTATCAAAGTGAATTCTATTAATGTTTTCTAACCATCCTCAACATTTTAAAATTTAAGATGGTAAACCGAAAGAATTGAAATACAAAATTAGTTCTCAAAAACTTTGTAAGTTTAGTGGGTACCGGAGGGTAATAACTTTGTTCAAATGGCTTTCTAAGACTCATAGTAATCTCCCTGTTTATTCGGGAACAACAAACCAAAGCGGATTAGCTTTTGCTTTATAAATAAATGCGTAATGTAAAAAAAGCTTAATCCAATGTCCTGCTAATCCAATTTCACCCGAAGTATATTTCAAATCTCTACCGGTATCAGGATACTTTTGAAAATCCGGGACAATCGGGTACATAGTCAATGATACCGCAGTACCTTTAAAGAAATTGGCGCCAGCACTTGCTATACAGGCAGCTCCCATTCTAGTAAGAGAAGCTTTTCGTTTCGGCTCCGAGTATTTACCGTTTATCATATCAACAATATTCAAAGCAACCTGTCGAGCTATAACTCCCGAAGGCATTCCTGTCCGCGGTGGAGTCGGAAAAATCGGAATTCCATTGGGGTTTATCATTGGTTTGGAAATTGAATGAGGCGGTGCAAATGCAATTCCGACTGCAAAAATATTCTTATACTTTGGATTCTGATAAGTTTCAGGCCAGTCAGATGGTTTCCATTCTTCGTATGTTTTTTTAGAATAATCACCATCAACAATCATAAATCCGTTTGAAGCAAAAAGCAGAGAAGTGATATCAACATTATTTTTATCATAAGCTTTCAGTCCGATGCCACTAAATGGTGGAAGTAACATAGCAAAATCATCTTTAATTGATTTTTCTTCCCCATCAAAATTTTCATAAATGACTTCGTTCGGAGTAACCTCTTTAACATGAGCTTGGGTAACCCATTGAATACTTCGCTCAGTGAAAAGTGATTCTGTAAAGATTCTGCTATGGGTGATATATCCACCTTGTTTCAAAAACATTCCACCAATTCCAAAATCACCCACCTCAAATTCATTTGTTAGATAGATTATTTTAGCTCTATCATGAACATTATTTTCCCTCAATACAAATTCTAAATTTAACAAATATTCAAACGCTGCCCCCTGGCAAGTACTTTGTCCATGACCGGTTCCGACAATAAAAGTTTGTTCTTCCCCCTTTTTCATTCTTTCAATTTTTTCTTCAAGGTGTTTAAAAGTTTCATCAGCGTGAGAATAAGTACAAACGGATAAACTATTTTTGCCCGGGCCTAAACCTTTGGTCGCTTCAAAATTTAATTTTGGCCCTGTGGCGTTAATCAAGTAGTCATAACTTACTTTTTCTGTTTGTCCAAGTTTATCTTCGCTTGTGTGTCCAATAAAAACATAAGGTTTGGATGATGATGAATCACCTTCCGGATGAATGCTTATTGCTTTTGCCTGATGAAATGTTATGCCGGTTTTTTTGTAAACCGGAGCTAAAGAGAAGGTAACTTGTTCCGCTTTCATATAGCCAACACCAACCCAAATGTTTGACGGAATCCAGTTCCATTTGCTGTTTGGTGATACTACAACGACCTCGTGTTTCCTGCTTAATCTAGGGCGTGCATGAAGTGCTGCCGTTTGCCCGGCAATTCCAGCTCCGAGAATAAGGAGTCGTGACATACTATATTTTCCTTTATTTGCTTTTGTTATCTGTTTTTCTCAAAAGCAATATTGAAAACACAAAAATTAAAATCATGCCGCTGAGCACACCAATTTCAAGCATGTACATATTAATTTTTTCCTGATAATAGGCGGTCTCAACACTTACAATTAAAATTCTTCTAATTGCAGCTATCAGTCCAACAATCAGGAACGGTTCAGCACAAAGCACATGTTCTTTCATTGTAATTCGAATTGTGTATAATATTTCAATAACCATAATCAGCAGAAGAGTCTTAGAAATTATTTCTATTATGGTTTGTACCTGATTTTCAGCTTTGAAAAATGCAGGGAATGAAATTATTTCATTGTAAATCAGCAATATTGCACTTGCAACAAGCAATAGTGCAACAATGAAATAGATTATGTTTTCAACCACGTTTAAAGAATCAAAATTTGTCTTTTCCATTTGTTTAAAGTAACTGTCATCCTGCAGAAAGACAGGATGACAGCATAGAGAAATTAATTTTTTAATATTCCATTTTTTGCTTAGTTGAGATTCTTTTTCTAAACATCCAATAAGACCATGCCTGGTAAGCGAGAACAATGGGAACAAAAATAACCGCCACTATACTCATTACCTTTAAGGTGTATGGACTCGATGAAGCATTGTATATTGTTAAACTCCAATCCGGGTTTGTACTTGAAACCATAAGACGAGGGAATAATCCCACAAAAATAGTTATTGTGGAGAATGCAATTGTAATTCCTGTCATTACAAAAGCCCATCCTTCTCTCTTAATTTTTAATAAATAACGAACTGAAAGGATAGCCAATCCGGCTAAAATGGGAATTGCCCCAGGGTTAACACCAAGTTTAGAGAACATATCGGTATAAAAGTATCCGCAAATAACATAGATAAAAAGCAAGGCTGTTGCTACCAGCCAGAGTTTTCCGGCAATGCTTCTTGCCCTGTCTAAAAGGTTATCCGTTAGTTTTAATGATAAGAAAATTGAACCGTGCAAAGTAAAAAGAAAGAGTGAAGCTATTCCACCAATCAAAGAATATGGATTTAGCAGGGTAAAGAAATTCCCGGTGAAATTCATATTTTCATCAATTGGTACACCTCTGATAATATTAGATATTGCAACTCCCCAAAGCAAAGCAGGAATAAAACTTCCCACAAAGATTGCCCAATCCCATCTATTTCTCCAAACAGGATCCTCTTTTTTACTTCTATATTCAAATGCAACACCGCGAGTAATTAAAGCTAAAAGCATTACAACAAGTGCTAAATAAAATCCGCTGAATAAAGTAGCATACAAATTAGGAAATGCGGCAAACATAGCACCACCTGCAGTGATCATCCAAACTTCATTTCCGTCCCAATGAGTACCTATTGAATTGATGATAGCTCTTCTTTCCAAGTCTTTTTTTCCAAGAAATGGTAAAAGAATTCCAACGCCGTAATCAAAACCTTCCAAGAAGAAAAAGCCTATGAAGAGAACGGCTACAAGAATAAACCAAAGTGTGTTGAGATCCATTTTGTCCTCCTAAGCGTTGCTTAAAATTGAATCATCAATTAATTCTTCTTCTTTCTCAATTTCATCAACATCTTGTTTTGCATATTTAGTCATCAATCCGATCATGATGACCATCATTAAACCGTAAACTAATGTGTAAGCAATTAAGGAGAAAAGAACTTCTCCAGCCGTTACAGTGTTTGAAACTGATTCAGCTGTTGTGAATAACCCAAAGACAGTCCAAGGTTGTCTCGCAATTTCGGTAAATAGCCAACCGCTAGAATTCGCTATAACAGGCAGAAGCATTGACCAAAATACAACTTTATACCACAGCGGTTTGAATTCATAGTTTTCTTTCAGTGCTTTTAAAGTAGAAAGGAATGCGATTAACAACATAAGAACGCCCGCACCAACCATAATTCTAAAAGTCCAGTATGAAACAGCAACAGGAGGTACATAGTCTCCCGGTCCGTATTTCGCTTCATCTTCGCTTTGTAGATCATTAATTCCTTTTACTTCACCTTCGAACTTGTTGTATGCAAGAAAACTTAATAAACCTGGAATTTTAATAGCAAAAACATCTTTGAGATTTTTTTCATCACCAACAGTAAATAAAGACATAGCAGCAGGGCTTTCAGAATCCCACAAAGCTTCGGCAGCAGCCATTTTCATCGGTTGAATTTTTACCATATACTGTGCCTGTGTATGACCAAGCAAAATTACCAGTAACGAACCTATTGACGCATAAACCGCACCGAATTTAAATGACTTTATAAATACTTCGTGTTTTTGTTTTTTAACAAGCTGATAAGCACTAATTGAAAGAATTAGAAATCCAGCAGTTGCAACTGCTCCAAGAAATACATGTGGAAACTGAACCCAAAGATGTCCGTTTGTTATTAATGCGAAGAAATCTGTCATTTCAGCTCTTCCATTTCTGATAGCATAACCCACAGGGTGCTGCATAAATGAGTTAGCGGCCAAAATCCATACAGCGGAAAGATTGGAACCAATGGCAACTAACCAAATCGAAGCTAAATGCATTTTTTTAGGGATTCTATCCCAACCGAATATCCAGACCCCAAGAAAAGTTGATTCCATAAAGAATGCAAGTAATGCTTCAATTGCTAAAGGCGCACCGAAAATATCTCCCATGAATCTAGAATATTCAGACCAGTTCATACCGAATTGAAACTCAAGTACAATACCCGTTACAACACCAATAGCAAAGTTGATCAGAAAAAGTTTCCCCCAAAACTTGGTCATTTTTTTGTACACCTTATTACCTGTTCTGTAATATGCAGTCTGCATAATAGCCACCGCAATAGACAGACCTAAAGTGATAGGGACAAAAAAGAAGTGATAGACAGTTGTAATAGCGAACTGCCATCTTGCTAATGTTAATACATCCATCTTTTACCTCCTACTTATTGAGTAAGATTATAGTTATTTATAATTCATGCAAGATGAATTCTGAGATTTTTGTCTTTTGCAATTTTTCCATTAACAATTTTTCTTCATTGACAAAGAATGAATGGAATTTACATCCAAATGTTAGTTCACAAACAAAGTTTTCATTTAAGCAGTCATTAAGCTTAGCTTTAAATCCAATTGTAATTAGTACATCATACAAAGAAAGATTTTGTGGTTCGGATTTTAGGAACACACCTCCATACTTCCCTCTAATGGAACCTGTTATACCGGCTTTTTTTAATTTATGGATAATACGAGCGGCAAATTTCGAAGGGATAAAAAGTTTTTCGGCAAGCTTTGGCACACAGATAAATTCCCCCTTAGGTAAACCTGCCAAGTAAGCAGTGATACGCAAACCATAATCTTGTTCGCGTGAAATAAAGCTGTTTCTTCGCATCGTTTAAAAATTACCTATAAGGTCATAATTAAGATAACAAATTTTCTTTTTTTGTCAATAAGAAATTTTTCTGCATAGAGATTTTTTCTGTATGAATGTACTGTAGCGTTCGATCAGGTTTGGGGTGCGGGTGCCACGACCAAAGGCCACATTTAAGTGGGTGGCAGAGGTTAGCCGAAAATGAACTGACGCGGTCAGGTTTAGATTGGGCTCTCTCCGTGATGGAATTTTCCCACAAGCATCCGGAAATTGGGCGGTGATGTGACCAGCTTCGCATCACAAAGTCCAACAGCGCCCTCACGCCGACAGAACCTTCTGGCTAAGCCGCTGGTGCCATTGGGAAAAAACACCCAGGTCCCGGATGCGGGAATCCTGGCACACATCGTCCTGAAAAAATCCGGGCGGATCGAATGCAGCCCGGTGCAGGACAGATAGGAAATTTGATTTAAACTGATAGGAAATTTGATCTAATTTGATTTTGCCGGGGGTCGAAAAAATCGAGGA
>DYLN01000159.1 GCA_020722085.1 Melioribacter roseus | reverse complement strand
ATTTATAATATAAAAAAGCTATTTTATTGTATTGCTAATACAAGAAATTTCATGTTGAAAAAGTAGATTATATGAAGAAATAAGGCTGGTTCCCTAATTAAGTTGCTGCATTAAGCTTTTCTGTTCTGTCGGCAATTTTTAATTTCTCTATCAATTCGAAAAGTTTGCCTTCAATGATCTCTGATAAGTTGTAAAGTGTGAGACTAATTCGATGATCGGTTACCCTGTTTTGAGGAAAATTGTATGTGCGGATTTTATCGCTCCGGTCGCCTCGTTTTACCATTGATTTTCTTGCTGCGGCAATTTCACTATTCTGTTCACTTATTTTCATATCATACAAACGCGCTTTTAGGACCTTCAAAGCTTTCTGCCTGTTTTTTAATTGTGACCTTTCATCCTGACATTGAACGACAATTCCCGTAGGGATATGAGTTATACGAATTGCAGTTTCAACTTTATTTACGTTTTGACCCCCGGCACCCCCGCTTCTGTAAACATCAATACGAAGATCATTGGGGTCAATTTCAACTTCTACATCTTCAGCTTCGGGAAGAACAACAACAGACGCAGCAGAAGTATGAACTCGCCCGCTCGCCTCGGTCTGAGGAACCCTTTGTACTCTGTGCACGCCGCTTTCAAATTTCATATCACCGTAAACGCCTTCGCCCGATAAACTAAAAACAACTTCTTTCAAGCCGCCCAAGCCCGTATCGCTCAAATCAATTACTTCCCTTTTCCAGCCTTTCAATTCGGCGAAGCGGGAATACATTCTATAAAGATCCGCTGCAAAAAGTCCGGCTTCTTCCCCGCCCGTGCCAGCTCTAATTTCTACAATAACGTTTTTATCATCATCGGGATCTTTTGGTATCAGAAGCAATTTGATTTTCTCTTCCAGTTCAATCTTCTTTTCTTTCAACTTTTTTAACTCAGCTTCGGCAATTTCAACCAATTCTTTTTCATCAACAGTATCGATTATTTCCTGAGCACCTTTTAACTCCGCCACTAATTTACTGTATTCTTCATACGTTTTAACCAGTTCAAGCAGTTCGCTTCTTTCTTTACTAAGATTTACAAGTTTTGATTGATCTGCCAAAATTACCGGATCCGAAAGCTGCTCGGTTATTTTATCAAACTTATCTTTCACGTTTTTCAGTTTTTCCAAAAATTCCATCGCTTCCTCAAAATAGGGGTGAAAATATAGTAAAGTTCATCTATAAATTGTAGGGCCGGGGTAACCCCGACTCCACGCAACGGCATTATGTCAGTTCAAACAGTTTATTCAAATATTTTAATTGAATTTCGATTGGCGGTATTTCCTCGCTACTGGTTCTAAAACCGTTCAATCCAAATACTGTTAACATTTGATCCAGCGCATCGAACATATTTACACAAGGAAAGGAATTATCACGCAAATAGTGAATTAATTTCAGCGTTCTGAATCCGTCAAACCAAAGTTTTTTCTGAATATTAATTTGTCCTGCATCAGATGAGTTTTTCAAGATTTTCTGCCAGCTTTGTTCAAACGAGTTCTCTTTAAGAAATTCGAACAATGATTGATTAATTTCTTTAGCACACTTCATATAATAATTTGCATCGAAAATTTTTTCAGAATGAAATTCTTTCAGCCATTTTTTTAAGATAAAAAATGATTCGGGTGAATAGAGTAAATATTCATCATGCAATGATAATTTATTTTGAACATTCGAAAGAAATTTACCTACACTTCTGCCGGTGCCGAACGGTACTCGCCACGAAGGGCGCCCTGACGGATAAACCAGCGTTGTTTTTATCCTGCCTACTTTTGTAATCTTAGCAAGCTTTTCAAGAAAATAGAAATCTTCCCCGGCTTTCTTTTTATTCATTCCGCCCGCCTTGATATAACTCTCCACGTCACAAACAATTGTCGATCCGATCGAATGAAATGCGTAAGGAGACCCCGCATATTTCAAACCGAGTACGTAGTAACGTAAAAAAATTTCATAATTAATGATTGCAAGTTTTTCATTTTCATCATCTGAAAGCGGATGTTTGAAATTAACAACTGCCGCACCGCAGAAATTTTTTTTAAAATGATCCGCAATTTCGGTGAGATAATTTTTCTCGACCGTACAGTCTGCATCAAGACAAATTAACAGATTTTTATTAAGAGAGTTATAATCAAAATATTGAAGTGCTAAATCCATCCCGATCTTTCTTGCCAGTCCCACGCCGCCGTCTTTTTCCGGCATCGCTTTATTGCCAGTTGAAGCGTCAATAACACCGATATTTAATCTGGAAGAAACTACGCTGCTTAGGGTTTCATCTCCTTGAACATCTTGATGTATCAATCCTCTTAAACAATTCAATGTCTCTGCGCTTTCATCCAAGACCACCGCAGAAGAATTTGAAACAGCGTTAATTACAAAAACAACTAGTGTTGAATCAAAATATTTATTATCGCATTTGGACAACGACTTTAACAGCAGTTTTATATTTTCTTTTTCCTGAATTGCCGGAACAACTATAATATTATCATATAATTTTTCTGTGCCGGTTTCAAGCTGCCAAACGAAGTTTAGGTTTTTCAGCAGATACTTTTTAACCCGTACGTTAAGATTACCATTCATCGTGTCACGAAGTTTAATCAGAAATAATTTTCTTCGATAATCCTTTTTGCACGTTCAAAGTCCGGTCCTTCGATCCAGTGAATTTTAATGCCTTCCCTTTCCATTTTTCTAAACCATGTCATCTGTCTTTTAGCAAATTGGTGAATTGCGCTGTTCAGTTTTTGAAACATATCGTTATAATTCAATTCGCCCTTGAGGTGCTTTCCGAGAAATTTATATTCAAGACCGAAAAATTCCAGCTTGTCAAAAGATATTCCTTCTGCAAGCAGATTCTCTACTTCTTCAATCATTCCGTTTTTCAATCTTTGTTTTAATCTCGCTGTAATATTTTCTTTTATTTTATTCCTCGGAAGTTTAACTCCTATTGTCAGTGATTTAATTTCATTTCTTTTAGTTTTTTCGCCCGAGCCTTTGTTCTCGGCAATTATAATTGCTTTTATAACCCTGTCTTTTATTTTTAAGTCGGAAGTGTTATGCAAACTTGCTTTCAGCTTTTTCAAAACAGAAACAAGTTCATCAAGCGGTAATTCTGAGAGTTCCTCATAACGAATGCGATCTTTGTCAACCTTCATAAGTTCATATCCTTTTAAGATAGAATGAAGGTATAATCCGGTACCTCCGGTTAAAAATGGAATTTTATTCTTTGAAATAATTTTTTCGTAAGCATCGTAAAACATTTCATTAAACAAAAACAAATTGAATTCTTCGCGAGGCTCGATTACATCAATTAAGTGGTAAGGGATTTTCTTCCCGTCAACCGTGTAGTCTTCAATATCTTTTCCGGTGCCGATATCCATCCTCTTATAAACCTGTCTTGAATCTGCAGAAATAATTTCACCCTCGAAAAATTCTGCAAGTCTAACAGAGAGTCGTGTTTTACCGACAGCAGTCGGACCTAAAACAGTGATCAGGTTATAATTCATGTAAGTTAATAAATGGAGGCAGCAGGCAGTGTAATTGTGACTTTTGTTCCTTCGCCGAGACCGCTCTCGACTTCGATAACGCCGTTATGTGCTTCAACTATTTTTTTTGTAATTGTTAATCCTAAACCCGTGCCTTCTTTTTTGCCGTGCGAAATAAAAGGTTCGAAAATTTTGTCCTTTACGCCTTCGGGTATTCCTAATCCGTTATCCTTAAAAGAAATTTTTACTTTACTGCCGTCGCGTTTTGTAGATATTAAAATTCTGCCTGATTCAGGCATAGCATCACATGCATTTTTAATAATATGCTGAAAACACAAGAAGAATTCTTTGGTATCGAGTTTTACATGAACATCTTTATCATATTCTTTCTCGATCACACAATTCCGCGATTGAACGAACGAATTCATCCGCGAGGCGTAATCGTCTAATGTTTTGTTTAAACTAACTGCAATAGTTCTTAAAATTGCTTTACCCGAAGCATAGCTCGATATTGTTTGAACAAGATCGGATACCTGAGTTAACTGTTCAAGAAGCATATCAATAACCTGCTTAATCTCAGGAGTAACATTCCTGCTTGCCAGATGTTCCGCATACCTTTTGCTGACCAGCACCGGTTTTTTAATATCCTGAATAAGAAAATTAGCCATCTTGCCAAGTGTTTGTCCTCTTTCGATCTCAAGGAGTTTCTCAACCATTTCGGCATTTTGAATTGCAATGGCAGAATGAATCGACAAAGCTTCAAGAAATTCCTCGTCTACTTTGCTGAACTCTCCTCTTTTATTATTCAGCAATTGAATAACACCTATTATTTCGCCCAGGCGGTTTTTAATCGGGAAACAGATCATATCGCGAGTCGTGTATCCGCTGATTTTATCAAAATCAGTATTGAACCTCGGATCATTATGGACATTTTTGCTGTTAATTATTTCGCCGGTTTTCGCAACATGACCCGCAAGTCCTTCGCCTAATTTCAGACGAATTTCCAGTGTTTTTTCTCCAACTGCAATTTTAGACCAAATCTCATTTTTTTCTCTATCGACTAAATATAACGTTCCGCGGTCGGCACTTGTAAGACTGCATGCAGTATCAACAATCGTCTGAAGAACATCGTCAATTTTTATTGTAGAATTTACCGATTCAGCAGCAGCAATAATCATTTTCAGTTGTTCAATTTTTACTGCATTGTTAGCATTTTGTGTTTGATTTGAATTTTGCGAAGAAACTTTTTCAATCCATGCCAATTTTTCATCAACTTCTTTAATAATTTCCATATCCGTCAAACTCAAATTTTTGTTCTCGTTTTTTTGTTCCATTTCGTTTTCCTCCTCCGCGCCGCTGCCAAATTCAACATCTTCCGACAACGGCTCTTCAAATACGGTTTCATCTTTTAAGTATTTTTCCTCACTATATTCATCATGAGTTCCTTCTGTCTTTCCATTTCCGGCTTGTCTCCCGCTTTCAACGAGACTCGCCTTGGACGGTTGGCGCGGCTCATCTTTGACTGCTGATTCACCACTGCTGATTTCCGACTTCTGACCGCCAACTTCCGGCTCATGATCGCTTTCGCCCGTACTTTCGGGCATTTCTTGAGTACTCAGCATTCTAAATAATGCATCGTTCAAATCGTGGGATTCTTCCACAATGGTTTTTGTAAACCGGCTTAGGCTTTCTTCTTCTCCGAAGGTTTTATCTTCTTCAATTTTATCTTCAGAACCTTCGGTTTCTTCGCTTGTGCCGGAGTCTTCTTTCCCCGAGTTATCATCTTTTTCTTTTTCGGCTTCAAAAGCAGATAAGTTTTCTTTATCGGTTATAAAATCATCCCACTCTACTTTAGCTTCTTCATCAGGCTGTCCGAAATTCAGTCCAAAAAGACGGGCGTTTGCCCCTGTTTCAGTTTCCTTTTTCTCTTCATCTTTAGCGGGTGTATTCGCTTTCCTGTTAATACTGCTAAAGAGCAGCTGCTGTTTTATTTTTGTATCTATTTCATCTAGATTTATTTCAACTGTTTGTTCCCTAAGATTGACGTATACTTGATCATCCTGTTTAATCATGTCGTCAATTTCTTCTTTGGTGAGTGCAATTACGTAAGAATCAAGTAAAGCTACTGCTGTAGATGTGCGCGAAGTTTCCTCGAAAAACTCATCCTGTCCAAAAAAATCGTTCGAATGGAGAATAAGAGATTTAGATTTACCAAGCAGTTTCTTTTTTAGAACATTTATTTCACCGCTGACAACCAAATAAATAATATCGGCAGAATCACCTTCCTTGTATAAAATTTCCCCTTCGGAAAGTGTTATTAATTTTCCTTTTATTTTGTCGAGATTAATTTTAGAGAAATCGACATTTTTAAGTAATTTGCTGCCCGTTAATATTTTCGACAATTGTTCTTCCATTGCTGATCTAATATATATTTATAAA
>DYLN01000026.1:24894-32982 GCA_020722085.1 Melioribacter roseus | reverse complement strand
TACCGTCATTAAAACCTCATTCCCCGCATACCGATATGACAAATAGCAAAATCATATTTAACTGGATCGCGAGGATCAAATTTTTTTAGGTTCTCTGTTATTTCTTCAGCCATCTGCCACGATACATTTTTTCTCTTAGTTAACTTTAATTCTTTGCAGATTCGAGCTACATGAGTGTCAACCGGAATTATTAATTGCGAAGTCGAGATTTCTTTCCAAAGCCCGAAATCCAGTTCATCTTCCCGTACCATCCATCGCAAAAATAAATTCATCCTCTTACATGCACTTCCTTTTCCGGGATCGGGAAACATAAATTTTAGTCCGCTGCTGATCGAATTTTCACAAGAAATAATTTTCAAAATATGCTGAGAAAAAAGCGATAAAGCCTCTTTTAGATTATTCTCTTTTTCGAAATAATAGAGAAGAAAAAGATATTTCAACGAGCCGTAGTTTTTGTAAATAGTATTCAAAGCTGAAAATAATTTGGATATATCATCCGTTGTATAAAAGCGATGCCTTATGTTTTCAAATGCTCTTGTGCTTTTCTGCTCATTAAAATTCATAATAAAATCATAAGGCTCATTATTCATAATATGATGAACTTTTTCAAGCGTATTTATTATCTGCTTAACGCTGCCGTATGCAAACACCGAAGAGAGAATTCCGGCTATTTCAATATCATAATAATTTTTATATCGATGAAGAAACTGCAGCGGGTCGGGTGAAATCTGCGATTTGTCAAAATATTTGTAATGATAATCAAGTTTTTGCTTTAACCGGATGTATGACTGGCTGTGTTTCATTTATGCTTATTTACTCTTTCCAGCCAATATTCTTTTCACAGAAGATATTATGAACCCGTTCTCAAAATATTTGTAAAGATTTTTGCCCGGACAAACAGTCATATTCGAATAATCTTTGTGAGTCTTAATATTGTTTACTGATACATGAAACTTTTTCGCAAGAAAACTTATAAGATTAATCAGAGAGATCAACTGTTTTTCATTAGGCTGCTGAATTTCATAATTTCCCATCACTTCAATTAAAGCATGATTGAACGGGTTATATTCGGTATTTGTATCCCCGGGGTAATTAAGCGGTCTTCCTTCATAAATTTTACCCTCCAAATCAATCATAAAATGGTAAGGAATATCAATCCACTTTTTTTCACTGCGGCTCCACGATTGTAAATTTCGAATGTTTTCTGCAGCTTTATCTTCATCATAAAATTCAACACCGGCATGATGTACAGTTATATATTTAATTTCGTGTTGTTGTTTTATTGTATCCAGCAGCGGAACCGAGCCCCATTCTGCTCTTTTTACAACATGTAAACTATCAGGATAGTCAAGTTCGAGCACAGGAAATTTTTGGTGCTGTGCAGATAGCGGAATAATAAAAGCAATCCACAAAATTAATGTTATAATCCTCATTTCGACTCCTGGGAAACGAACACAACGTTTACAAATAGTTTATTTTTCGACCATTTCATTTTAAATACGAATCAATTAACCGATCCGCTAATTCGCTATTTGATAATCGTTTCGTTGTTAAAATATCTTCTCCATTGATTACAAGTACTTCTGCCGGCATAGCCCGAAGATTGTATAAACTTCCCATGGAATAACCATAAGCGCCGCTGTTTTTAACTGCAAGTATATCACCTTCGCGGATTTCAGGAATTTCTCTTTGCTCGGCAAAATAATCACCTGTTTCACAAAGATTGCCGGCAACATCGTATACTTTTGGTTTGCCAGCAGGATTGCTCAAATTTTCAATTTGATGATATGAACCGTAAAGAATAGGACGAATTAAATGATTAAATCCAGAGTTTGTCCCTGCAATCAATCTTTCTCTGTTTTGTTTTAACGTATTTACTTCTACAAGCAAAATGCCGGCTTCCGAAACAATATATTTCCCGGGTTCGAAGTACATGTACAATTCTTTCCTGTATCGTTCGCAAAATTCTGTAAATATTGCACCAATTTTTTCGCCAAAACTCGCGTAATCAATTCTTGGTGTTGTGGGTTTATACGGGATTTTAAACCCTCCCCCAAAATCGATAAACTGCAGTCCAGGGAAATTTTCTCTGCTGGCAATGCCAAGTAAATTTTTCATGCTGGTAAACACTTTTTCGGTCTCACCAATACCCGAACCAGTATGTTCATGAAGTCCTATTACCTTTAAGTCATACTCTTTCACAATTTCTTTTACCGCATCAACTTCAGATAATAATATTCCAAACTTTGTAATGTCGCCTCCAGTCATCACATTTTTATGCGCACCTGCAACTACATCAGGATTAAATCTCAGACAAACTTCCGTGCCGGGATAAGCACGTGCATATTTTTTTAGCCTTGATATTGAGCCGAGATTAAAAAGCACGCCAAGATTTTTTACCTCATGCATTTCTTGGTCTGTAATATTGTTTGCTGTATATAGAATATCTTCTTTTGCAAAACCTAATTTCAGGGCAAGATGAACTTCCGCGGGACTCACAGTATCAAGAAATGCACCGCTGCTCTTCAGTAATTTTAAAATGCCTACATTGTAATTTGCTTTTACGGCATATAATATTCTCAGCTTATTCCACTTTATGTATTCATACAGCTCTTTATATCTTTGGATTATTAAATCACCATTATAAACATAAAGCGGCGTGCTGTACTTCACCGCATATTCCAGCAATTTTTCTCTTTCTTCGGAAGTGATGTTTGACATATTTTTATCTTCGTTAGAGATGTTTTCCAAGTTCAAAAATAAGATGATCTATTTGTTCGGCGGTGTGGGTTGAAAATACCACAATTCTTAACGAGCCGGACTCCCCCGCCCCTACATAATTAATCAATTGAATCAATATATTCTTCTCCATCAATTTCTCATGCAGCCTGCGCATTTTTTCATAACTGCTTAATGAAAAAGATGCGATGGGAACATTGGTATCGTCAACATCAATACCTAATTTTTTCAAACCATTTTTCAATCTTACAGCGTTCTCCCAAAGTTTAATTCTCATTTGGGGATTTGCTTTTAAGATTCTCATTCCAGTTAAACTTGCAGCCGCTGCGGAAGATGGCGGCGGAGTTGAACCGTATTGTGTCTGACTCTGTTTTATTTCTTCGATAAATTCCTTTCTGCCCGGAATAATTCCGCCAAAACCACCTAGCGCTTTGGACATTGTGCCGCCAGAATAGAGCTGCTCTGATTTTAAATTATAATGTTCGGCAGTTCCTCTGCCGTTTTCCCCAATGACACCAAAAGCATGCGCATCATCGACCCATAAAATTCCGTTATATATTTCAGCTATTTTGAGATAATCCGGCAGCGGAGCAATTTTACCGGGAATCGGAAAAATGCCGTCGCTAATTATTAAAGGACGCTCACGGGGTTTCAGATTCTTTTTAATTTTTTTTTCAAGGTCAATAGGGTCGGCATGAGAAAATTTATGGCTAATCTTACAGCTTAATTTTGCTGCATAATTGTTGCTATAGTGAGAAATTTCATCAATAAAAATTACGTCAAAAAGATTCATATTTATAAAAGCCTGGACTGCTGCAATGTCGCTCAAAAATCCGGATGCTAAATAAACCGCATCTTCACAATCAAAAAATTCAGCAGCTTCTTTTTCGACCTGAACTAAAAGAGGAGTTGTCCCATAACTGGTGCGCGAAGACGAGCTGTTTATCCCGTATTTTTTTAGCGCCTCGGCTGCGGCATTAATTACTTCTTTGTTGTTATGAAGTTCAAAATAACTTGTGCCGCCGAAATAAATAAATTCTTTCCCGTTAATTATTGTTAAAGCTCCCGGCGCACTTTCCATTAAATAAGTTGGACGCATATTCCTATAACCATATAATTTTTGTTTTTAGGTAAAAATAATGTTCAATTCTCAACTCTCAATTTTCAATGCCTAATTCTGTTATTTAAGTAATGCGTCATAAATTATTTCGACCGGATGAAGTGCTTTTTTCTGTGTACCATCTTTTATTTGATGGCGGCAGCTTGTACCGGGTGCACAAATTAATGTTTCATCTTCCGTATTTCGAACTGCCGGAAATAAAACCAACTCGCCTACTTTCATTGATAAATCATAATGTTCTTTTTCGTAGCCGAATGAACCTGCCATTCCACAGCAGCCGGAAGGTATTTCCTCTGCTTCGTAATTTTCAGGAAACGATAAAACTTCCAAAGTTGCTTTTGTTGATGCAATTGCTTTCTGCTGGCAATGTCCGTGTAGTTTTATTTTCTTGTGAGTGCTGGTAAACAAATCTTTTGTAATTTTTCCTTTTTTAATTTCGGAAGAAAGAAATTCTTCAATCGTAAAAGAAGATTCGGCTATTTTTTCTGCAGCAGGTTTTAAGCGGGGGTCAACGAGGTCAAGATATTCATCTCTAAAAGAAAGTATCGCGGAAACTTCAATGCCGACAAGAGGGGTATCAGCCGAAATTAAATTGCTGAGCAGGTTTATATTTTCATTCGCTATACTTTTGGCTTTTCTTAAAAGTCCTTTTGTGATAAATGTTCTTCCGCTTTCAACATGTTTCGGAATTAAAACTTCGTAACCAAGTTTGGAAAGCAGCAGAAAAGTTTTTATTCCCAATTCAGCTTCGTTATAATTTGTAAACTCATCAACAAAAAGATAAACTTTTCCATTTCGATATTTTTTATTCTTATTATTCTTATTATTCTTTTTATACCATTTAATAAAAGTTTGTTTCGATAATAAAGGCAAACTCCTATGTGTAGAGAATCCTATTAATTTATTGGTTAATTTCAGTTTTAGAAATTGATTTATCAGTCCGGAAAACTTTGAAGCAACAGAATTTATTTTGGGAAGATAGGCAATTAATTTTGTCCGTAAAGGAATACCGTTCGCATCATAATAATGCTGAAGGAATTCGCTTTTCAGTTTAGCCATATCAACACTTGACGGGCACTCCGATTTGCAGCCTTTACATGAAAGGCATAAATCCATTACCTCATAAATTTCCTGATGGTCAAAAGGATTTTCTTTCGTTGATCTTGTTAAAATTTCCCTAAGTGTATTTGCACGTGCGCGTGTAGTGTTTTTTTCATCCCGTGTTGCTCTGTAACTTGGACACATAGTACCGCCGATAATATCGATTTTTCTACAGTCACCCGAACCATTGCACCTTTCCGCAGCTCTCAAAATTCCTTTTGTGCTGCTGAAATCATAAACAGTCTCAATATTTCTTGTACCTTTATCTACTTCATATCTGAGAGACGTATTCATTCTCGGTGTATCGACAATTTTGCCGGGATTAAAAATATTCCTCGGATCCCACACTTTTTTTATTTCTTTGCACAATTCATAATTATGCTGTCCGATAATAATCGGAATAAACTCGCCGCGGAGTCTGCCGTCACCGTGTTCGCCGCTTAACGAGCCTTTATATTTTTTAACAAGATGTGCTACTTCCTCCATAATTTGACGAAATAATTTTACATCGAAAGAATCTTTCAAATTAAGCATTGGACGCAGATGCAATTCTCCCGAACCGATATGTGCATAATGAACACAGTCGAGATTTTTTTCTTTTAAAATTTGGTGTAACTCTCTCATGTATTCGGGAAGATCAACCGGTCGAACGCATGTATCCTCAATAAAAGGTTCAGCCCTTTTGTCACCGGGAATGTTTGATAAAAGCCCGAGTCCCGCATTACGCAGCGACCAGACTTTCTCAACATCATCGTTAAAGAGCACCGGGAAATGGAAGCCGTAGCCTTCCGAACGCATTTCATGTTCGAGCTTTTCGGCAATCTCCAAAATCTCTTCTTTTCTATCGCGGGCAAATTCCACAACGAGAAGTGCAGCCGGATCACCTTTTATGAAAAAGCGGTTTTTCTTTTGTCCGATATTAACTTTTGTACATTCAAGAATTTTATCGTCAATCAATTCAACTGCCCCCGGCTTATATTTCAGAGCAATTAAATTTGCCTTAAAAGTTTCTTCAAGAGAATTCATGTGAACCGGAATAACGCCGACTACCTTAGGAAGCAGCGGGAGCAAATTTAATTTGATTTCGTACGTAAAAGCCAAAGTTCCTTCGGAACCGGCTAAGAGTTTACACATGTTGAAATCATCATCGCTTATACCGTATACATTACATTTTAAAAGCTGATCAATTGCGTAACCGTTGTTTCTTCTGTTAATCTCCTGGTGCGGATATTCCGCAAATATTTCTTTTTGATTTTTAGGATCAGATAATATTTCGTTTATCTTTTTATAGATTTTGTTTTCGAGAGAATCACCCTTACATTTTTCTTCAAATTCTTTTTTTGTTAACGGCTTAAAACATGCCTCCGAACCGTCGCTTAAAATTACTTTTGCTTCAATTACATGATCGCGAGTAGAGCCGTACAAAATTGAATGTGAACCGCATGAATTGTTCCCGAACATTCCTCCCAGCATACATCTTGTACCGGATGCTGTCTCAGGACCAAAAAACAAGCGGTATTTTTTCAAATAAATATTTAACTCATTAAGATTTACTCCCGGCTGAATTCTGACCCATCTTTCTTTTTCGTTTACTTCAAGTATTTTATTCATATACTTGGAAATATCGACGACTATACCGCTGCCAACAACTTGTCCGGCTAACGATGTGCCCGCTGCACGCGGAATTATTGAAATATTATTTTCGGAAGCAAACTTTACCATTTCCTTTATATCATTTACAGATTTAGGAAGAACAACAGCCAGCGGCTTTTCTCTGTAAGCGGACGCATCCGTTGCGTAAATTATTTTGGTTAATTCATCAATTAAAATATCGCCGTGAAAATTACTTTTTAATTTTTCTAGATTATCAACAATATTTCGTTCCATATCCTTTCTTTAACTCCCCATTGGACATTGACAATTGAAAATTGAGCTTTTAACCTCTACGGTATTTTTTAGACTTGATAGTTGTCCATGTAATTCTATGAATATGCAGCGGCACAGAGAAACAATATTTTAAACAGTGCTGCTTCTTTTGTGCCGCCGAAAAACGGACTCCTTTAGTTCATCAGCAATGTACAGCATTTTCTCATTGCTGATTGTCACTTGTCTAAAAATATCTATTATTAAATCCTTATTAACTTTTTCAAAATCTTCTTCACGTGGAAAAATAAGTACGCCGCCTAAATCAACTGCAGCCGGACTTATTATAATCTTTTTCTCCCCCTCTTCAAAAAAGTAAGAAGGTCTGTGTCGGCTTCTCGGAAATATAATTATTCTCCACCTATTATCGTAATTGCTAATTATATTCATCATCGGTTCATCGGTTTTGTTACCATTATTAAGCAGCTTGTAAATAATACTAAAGTTGCCGGCTAAACTTTCAATATTATTTGATTCAAGAGAGATGAAATTTCTCAAATAACCGGTTACCAAATAAATTTTCAAATCATTTTCTTCATAAATAATTTCTCCGGTTATTGCATCGCTGTGCAATAATTTTATAATGCTGTCATACTCGGTATCAATTTTCATAAAACCGCTGCTGCCGGCTTGAAAATGAAGATGATCGGGAGCCGAGGCACCGCACTTCGGACCATTATAAAAAAGTGTATAATCTTTGCCCAGCGCTTTTGTCAAAAGCAATAAATTTTTGAACTCGCTTTCTATTAACTGCGGTACATGATTTATTGAAGGCAAGGTAAAATGTTCGGGAAAAATCGGGAAGGGATTTACCAAAATAATATAATCTCCCAGCGCTTTAACTGCCTTTTGTTCCGGAGGTAAATTTTCAATGCAAAGAAAGCAAGGACGCTCACTTATTGATTTAGTATCTACTTTTGCCGATGATGAAATAATACGTCCGGGATTAAAATGGGCTTCAACTATAAAATTATCAAACTCAAATTTTTTTACCCGGACTGATTTCAAGGCATCGTAGTTATCTGAAGCCAGCTTCCAATTTTTTATTTGATGCTTAAATAATCTCTCTGCTTTCCATGATAATTCGGCTGCTATGTAATCTTCGATTAAGAACAGATTATTCTTTTCCGATTCAACTCTCATTTTTGTTCTTCCTTCTTGGGTCGTTAGACCTCGCCGTCTTCTGGCGGGTCGCTAGACCTCGC
>DYLN01000026.1:0-24794 GCA_020722085.1 Melioribacter roseus | reverse complement strand
CTTCCTTCTTGGGTCGTTAGACCTCGCCGTCTTCTGGCGGGTCGCTAGACCTCGCCGTTCTTTGGCGGGCGAGTATTTCAATAGTTCTTAACCTATCCTTATAAAGGTTATAATAATTTTGTTTATCTATTTCCAGTGCAGCATCGGTATTCCCTTCCCATCTTCTGCAAAGATAAATAGGCTCGTAAATTCTTCCAATTCTGTAATCTCTTGATATCATTAGCCCGATTGCATAATCTTCACCGTAGCTCACATTAGGAAATTTGTATTTGCGCAAAAGCGGCGTATAAAAAGCACGAGGTGCACCGAGTCCGTTTATTCTAAGTGCATTGTTGCGCCCGTTGTCGTCAGTCCATTCTTTATGATCAATAACTCCTGGAGGAATTTCTTCCAACTTAAAATTAGTCATCCGGTAAGAACCGATTACCATTGCACATTTTTCTTTGTAAAAGAGATTTATAATTTTCTGCAAAGTATTTTCATTTGCGTAAATATCGTCGCTGTCGAGCTGAACAACAAACTTTCCGCATTTTTCGCTGTGCACCGCTTCGTTCCAGCAACCGCCAATCCCCAGATCTTTTCTGTCCGGAATTAAATGAATTAGTCTCGAATCTTTTTCAGCATAAGATTTAATTTTTTCGGTTGTGCCGTCGGATGAATAATTATCAACAACAATTAAGTTGAATTTAAAATCGGTTTTCTGGGATAGCACAGATTCAATTGCGTCGCCGATTGTTTTTACTCTGTTTTTAACCGGAATAACAACGGAAGCTTCGTATTCAAAATTCTCTCCATCAAATTCAATTTCTTTAAAAGAAGGTTCTAAGTACGCACCGATTTTCTTTAGATGTTCCGTAAAGGCTGCCTCCATTTCGATTTGAACTTCTCTGTTTTTGGGATTGACATAATCGAACTGTTTGGCTCCGCTTTTTCGAGTATCCGTTTCAATGGTTGTGTACAGAAACTCCGGGATTCTCAAAATTTCGCCAACTCGCGAAATGTGCAATCTTAAGTCATAAAGACCCGCAAAAAGGTAATTTTTTTCACTCTTATATGATTTCAAAAATTCGGAATTGAGCATCAGCACAGGTCCGAAATCAAAATCGTCCCTTACGCTTCCGATTTGATAATCGATGACAGGATGAGGCTCTAAAATATTTCCTTTGATTGTATTATAGTTGGAATAAACTAACCCAGCACCTGTAGAAGCAATAACATTCAAAAACCTTTCAATTGCAAACTGGCTAAATTCATATTTATTATCTTGTGTGAATAACAGCACATATTCGGTTTCTGTTTTTTCTATAATTGAATTTATTAATTGAGTGCTCGTCAAATTATCGGATTTCAAAAACTCACAGCCGGTTATTGAAGAATTAAATTCACTTGTTGTCAGCAAATAAATTTTTGAAATTTCCTTGTTGTAAATCAACGCATCAATTGCAGACTTGCTGTATTCGGAGCCGCTGTAAGGCAGAAAAGCTGTTATCATTTGTTTTATACCTATAGTTTAGTACCAATACTCAAAAAAAATTCAATTACATGACAAAATCTAAAAAATTCCCCTTCCAAATAGTATTCAGAAGGGGAATCTTATTTACTGTATACGGAGGCACTATGAAGAATTATTTTAAAAGAATCATTTTTTTCATTTGAGAATACTGTCCAGCATTTAATCTATAAAAATATATTCCGCTTGCCAAATTACTCCCATTAAATTTCACCTCATAATTACCTGGAGATTTTTCCTCGTTAACCAAAACAGCAACTTCCCTCCCCAACAAGTCAAAAACTTTCAATGTAACATGACTGCTAATTGGCAGTTGATAACTAATTATAGTTGTTGGGTTAAACGGATTGGGATAATTTTGTTTCAGACTGAATTCAGTTGGAATATTTTCGTCGTCAACTGATGTAACAGTAGTCTGAAACCCAAAACCAGACGACCAGTAACTAGTGCCGTAATTATTTTGTGCATTTACATGCCAGTAATATTTTTTATTCGGCAGTAGAATTATAGTTGATGCTAAAGTTGTATCTGTAACCGTAGTATCAATAACGAAATAATTATTAATCTGAGCTACGGTTGATACCTGAATTCTATATGAAGAAGCATTCTCAGAAGGATGCCATGTGAACACAGGCGATAATGAAACATTATAAGTTGCATGTGCAGGAGAAATTAAAACCGGGGGCAACGGTACTCCAGATTTGAAACTGAATACATCGGAATATTGGCTTTCACCAACTTGGCCAAAAGCTTTAACACGCCAGTAGTAGATTTCACCCGGGACAATATTTCTAAAACTCAACTGTGTATTTTTGTACTCAGCAACAAAAAGTTCAAGATTAGAACTAAAAGAAGAATCTTTAGAAACCTGTACAATGTACCTTTCCGAATTGGAATCGCCTGTCCACGTTAAAGTTGCCGACAAACCTAAATCATGACTGCCATTAGATGGAGAAACAAGTACAGGTTTGTTAGGAATTAAAGACGGCAAATCCAGTGATACAACATTGCTAATTTCAGATTCATTTGAATATCTGTCAATAGCAGTTACAACATAATAACTACCTTTTGTAACCGAATACTTTGAATCATTGGCAGAAAGAAAAGTCTTGCCTGTTAATCCAAAAAGATTTGATGAGTCTTTAATATCCGGCGAACTATTTTCGGATCTATATACGACATAGAAAAAAGCAGTATCTCCATTATCAGTTGGAAGTGGTTTATCCCAATGCAGTTCGTATTTGCCGGTTGATGAATTAATTTCAAATCTGAGATTGGTTGGTGGATTTGGTTTGTTCACACCATTATCTTTCCATCCCATTTTAGGAGTAATAGCAGGATGAGTGAAGTATCTGTATTTAAGTGTATCTGTAATGTAATTATAGTTATATACGGTTAAACTCCTTGAACTAAAATAAACACCGCCATTGATTGCAGGAGTATTTCTATTTGTATTAATTTCCCATGCAGCTTCACTCGAAGGGAACCCGGATTCCGAATAGCGGTAGGCAGCCTGCCCGATATATAAATGTCTTCCGTTAAGAAATGAAGGGCCTGTCCAATTAAATAAATAACCGCCGTAATTAGCCCAGTAAAGTTGGGGCATTATATAATCAATATAAGGTTCACCGGTATGCGATGTGCCTGTGGAATCAGTATAATTCCCGGCTAACCAATCTCCAGGATTTATGTATATGCTGCTATTAACCGACGGATTGCCGGAAGGGCTAATACCAAATTTTACCCATGGTTTTACTGCTTTTATGCTGTCGTCAATCATTTTTAAAAGCAAATCTACATTATTCTTTCGCCAGGCTGCTTTATCAGTAAATCCGTTAGGATATTGTGCAAATGTTGCATCATCATTAAATGTGCCGTAAGATGAATACGGATAAAAATAATCATCAAAATGAATCCCATCTACGTCATATCTTTCAACAATGTCCATAACAATTCTTAGAACATAATTTCTAACTTCGGGTAAGCCTGGATTAAGAAAGCGGTACTCACTGCCATTACATTTAATAATCCATTCAGGATGTTTGTTTATAACATGGTTTGCAGACACCTGGCTTCCACCCGATAGTTCTGCACGATATGGATTTAACCACGCATGGAGTTCCATTCCCCTTTTATGAGCTTCCTGAATCGCAAATTTAAGAGGATCATAGTTTGTATCTGAGGGGGCTACACCTTGAGTGCCGGTTAAAAAATTTGACCATGGCTCATAATTGCTTTTATACACTGCATCGCAGATGGGGCGCACGTGGAAAAATATCGCGTTTAACCCGTAGCTTTTATGAGAATCAAAAATACCAACAAGCTGATTTTTCTGGTTTTGAATATCAGCAGCACTTGTCCCTTGAGTAGAAGGCCAGTCGATGCCCAGAGAAGCAATCCATACACCTCTTAATTCACTTTTAGGTGATTCAAACTGAGCAAAAACTGAATTAGCTAATAAAAATAGTAGTAGATATTTTTTCATAGTCCGTAGTAATAAAAACGAAGTTTCTGTAATTCATTTTAGAAAAATTCCCGGTCACGCCGTAGAGGCTGATCACAGACTACGACTAATTCTCGCCAGAGTCCGGCGAAGTCTGTCGACCCGACAAAGTCAAGGCTCGTCTCTCTCGTTTTGCGAGATGAGACAGCTGGGCGAGGAGACCTCGCCCCTACAGCCAATCCTTCTAATGGTTAGTTACTTGATACTATTTAACCAGCAGCATTTTTTTCGAAAGTGTTACTTTACCTGCGCTAAGGGTATACATGTACACACCGCTTGCTAAATTAGAAGCATTGAAATCGACTTCATAAGAGCCTGCACGTTTCTCTTCATTAACAAGTGTTGCTACTTCCTGCCCCAACGTATTATAAACCTTCAATGTAACAAATCCGGTTTCTGGAACAGAAAATTTAATCATTGTAGTCGGGTTAAACGGATTTGGATAGTTTTGTGACAACGTATAGCCGGCAGGAAGTTCTGATAATTCTCTAACTCCGGTTACTTTGTGTTCAGGATTATTAAATACTTGCACAGGAGGATATTCGCCAGTACCAAAAATTACAACATAAGCTGTTGTTCCATCATTACTAAACGCAATACCTCGAGGGCGTTCGTCCGCATTTTGAGGAACATTATACTGCCATTTAATACTATCTTTTATTTCCCAGGTTTGAGGATTAAATGATAACCAAGTTCCTTCTCTCCCTGCAAAATCCCCCTGAGGCTGTGCTTGATAACTACCTGCACTCATCCATAAGTTCCCGTCTACTGGATCCCAAGTACCAGATTCTACAGCAATTCCGGCTAACGCACTATCTTTTGCGTATGGGCTAAATTCGTCTGGCCTGTGATAAATCGTCAGCTTGTTCTCAGTAAATCTAGGCACATACAATGTATTCCCATCTTTCGAAACGGCGATCCATCTGCCATAACCGGTAACAGTATCCACAGCGTTACCTATAAAATTTAAATCGGTATCATAGATTTTAATAGGCCTTCCGGGAAGAACAGGGGCTAAATAAACATTCCCATTTCCATCCACTGCAGGGGATGTTAATGAGCCCATCCCTGGTGTAACTCTATTCATTCCCTCACCGGTTTTATAGTTTAGTCTGTATAAAGTACTTGCATTACAATAAAGAATATTACCGTTGTTATCTCTGGTCAATCCATATCCTGTGGAACTAAACGGATAAGTAACACCGCCGACAGTAGCCGATTTTATTGTATCCCACGGCGTACCATCTGGATTAAACACATACAAGCGTTTGGCGGGGAAATATTTACTGCTATCCGCTATAAAAACTGAATCCTTAGGATTCGAATAAGGTGCAATCCATATTTTACCATCTGGATCGACAGTTATAAATTGAACACCTGAAACTGTAGAAAGAGTATCACCCGGAGGGAACACTCCTTGATAAGTCCAAGTTTGAGAGAACATTTTAGCGCTAAAAATAAGCGTTAAAAACATAGTTATAGAAACGATTTTTTTCATAATGCTACTCCTTTTTTTATGATTGGGTATTCATTTAAAAAAAGTTATTGCCCGTAATAAGGTGCTCCTTGTTTTTGTACAGTTAACCGTAAAATACTTTGTAGAATTTCTCCCCCTGTTGCATCCGTTCTCAGACCTCTGGTGTAATACAAATAGCCATTCTCTCCCCATCCTAAAAACAGCGCAGGCGCCGTGGCTAATACTCCCGGGAATAATACTTCCGAAGTTTTATCCGGATTAACAACTACAATTGGACTATTTACATTATTTGTAGCAAGATACATTGTACCATCTATAGCGAATTCAATAGCATTAATATTTCCGCCGCCATAATTTTTAGAATAATCAAAATAAACAGATGGACTACCCAGGTTACCATTAGCATCAATCGGAAAACTTTGAACAACAGTTAAAGTATCAGTTTTAACTGCCGTATATAAAGCATTATTAAAAACCCTTAATGCTGTAATATTGCCTGTAAAACTATAAGGTGTGATTGATTTATCAGATTTAACTTTATAGATAGCAGTGTTATTACCTCCAATCCATAAATTGTTATTAGCATCGAAATCAATTGAAGCTATTTTAGCTGTAGTATTCGGTAAAGCAACATAAGTAGAAGGAGTACCTCCGCCAGCGGGGATCTGGAATATAGCCCTCACATTATCCTGTCGAACAGTCAGCAAAATTCCACCCGATCCAAAACGCATAGCAATCCAGTATGTTTCAGACCCCTTGGGTGCATAATCGGTCAGTTGCCCTTCAGGCGAAAGTTTCTTTACTCCGAGCCCAACACCACTTTCATTGGTCATAGATATAAAAATATTCCTTGAAGCATCAATCAGAAACGAGTATGGTCTCTGATATTGTGTAAATCTAAAAAATTGATAAACGACGGGCTTGAGTTTATACTGAACTTCATTGCTATATAATTCAGCATCTAAGGTAGAAACTCTAAATTTTCCCAGCTCATATTTTGCAGTGTCACTTGATAAAGTTGGAGCCTTAATTACTAAGCTGGTGGAAGTTGCCGATACTATCGGAACACTACGATTGTTAAAGAAGACAAAATTCCTGTTTACATCGGCTGAGAAATTTGTTCCCGTAATTGTGATTAAGTCAACACCACCGCGGGCAGAATCAGCAGGTGAAATAGATGTAATTGTCGGTGTTGCTCCTATTGGTCCAGTAGGTACACCATCAAATAGACTTGGAGTAGGTTCTTCCTTGCATCCGAAAATTGCCAGAAAAATAATTGCCAACAAAGAATTAAATATTTTGTAAAATCTTTTCATACTAGTTCCATATAATTTTTACAATGCAATTAATAAGCAAAACGTACTGAAAGCTGCTGCACATTATTAAATACACCGAAAGACGTATAAGCATAATCAACAGCGAGATCAAAACCTGAAAAGGAATGTTTAAGCCCAACGCCGGCGCTGATACCTTTTTCGTCGTTCGGAGTTTGATATCCAACTCTTAATGAAAGTAATTTCATAAAAGTATATTCAGCACCAACTGCAACCTGCTCGGGATAATCTCTTGGATGAGATGCATCGAATGATAATAATAATGAGTGCGCATCTTTATCAACATCCTGCATGAGGTCGACCATGTCAAACGAAATACCTATCTTAAAAGTTAATGGAAGCTGAAATCCATCCTGAACATATTTTACTTCTTTAGAGAAATTTCGTACATCCATTCCAAAATCGAGGCTTTTAAAGCCGGTTTTGTAAATAACCCCAAAGTCATAAGCAAGAACGTCGGTCTTAGCATCGACTGTTCTGCCACTCGGATTACCATTGTTATCAAGCTGCACGCTTCCGATAATAGCAGTCCCCAGCGACTGCCTTACATACCTTACGTTGCCGCCGATAGAAAATTTATCGGATAGCGCTTTAGCATAGCCAACTCCGACAGACATTGCATTTGGTGAAAAAGTGCCGGCGTCCAAAAAGCCCTGTTCATTGTCATATCTTATTGTTGCCTGGAGGTCGCCGTAATCGACAGATTCAAAATTAATTCCTAAAACTCCATAGTTACCGTCAAAAGGCGCAAATGCAATTCCTCCATAAAGATATTTTATATCTGCAATATAATTTGTAGCGCCTAATACAACACTTGCGTAATTGGAAATTCTTGCCATACCTGCAGGATTATAAAACATCGCAGTGGCATCGGTATGAAATGATGTAACGGCTTCACTTAATGCACTTGATCTTGCATCGAGTGACACGCTGAGAAATTTCATACCCGTCTGTGCTAACTTTTGCTGGGCAAAATGGTTAGATGACAAAGCAAAAGCTATAAAAATTATAAGTAATGGTTGAATTTTGTTTTTCATTATCATACTCATTATTCTTTAATTGACTATCTAATAACTACAAATTTTAAAATTTTGTTTTCGCCTGTATCGTGGTTTGTAACCACAGCTATATATATTCCACTGACTACAATTTGATTTGAAGAAGTAACAGAATCCCAATAAGCATCACCGCTTCCGTCTGTATGTTCGATTGTTTTTATCAACTCTCCTATCTCCGTATAAATTTTAATTGTACATCTACCAGGAATATTAAAAAAAGCTAACCTGTTCGGCTGCTGGTCACCAAAGGTTAATTCTGCCGCAGCACCGACATAGAAAGGATTTGGAACAACTCTAATCTGGTCCATACTGGTACCAGCCTGCCTTTTAAGTGTTGCAGGATTATAAGTCTGAGTATAATATCTGCTGCTTTTTAAAGCTCCAGCCGGAGTCAACCCTGTTCCATTATTATCCGATGCTTTACCGACACTGACAATATAGTAGTAATACAAAAGTCCTCTAACGGGAGTCAAATCGTCATAATGGTTTTCTGAAGAGCTGGCGGAATACAACAGAGTGTAAGTACTATCATACCTACCCACAGCTCTATAAATTTCAAAGTGGTCTAATTTAGGGTCGCTTGCATCGGCTGTCCAATCAAGTGAAATCCTATCGCCACCGGAAGTTACAGTAAAAGTTTTTGGGGGTAGCGGTGGTTCTGGGATGGTATAATCTGATTCATAATTAGCGAGGGCTCTCTTAAAAGTTTGGAATAGCGAATCCCTCCCGGTCATTACAATTGCGTTCTTGGCAGCAGCGTCTATTTTCTTTTGTTTGTATTGTTTACCAACTTCAATTGCTCTTTCTCTGCTAATACCCGAGACACCCTCAGCCATTATAATATGAATACTCTCTCCCGGTGCTAAAGTATATGGTCCATAGCCATTTGCAAAAGAAAAACCCCCTGAAGTACCCATGGAAGGGTCTCCCCATTTTGCAGGATTAATAAAGTTCCCATCGGGTTGTACAGCATCTGCATGTCTCGGTGCTTTATGTCCTCTAGCTATAAAAGTTTGATATTCAGTAGTCATCTTCGCAATATTATAAGGATCGTTGTTCGAATTAAGCGGATCGTCGGAACTTTCATAAGAAGTGGTAGAAGGCTGCGAAGGATCATCTGAAGAATCGGTAGCAGATTTATCAGCGTGTATTGTTACTACACCTATAAAATGAGGCGCACCTAATCTGCCAATAGTATCACCTGGAGAAATGTTAGTAGCAGGAGTCCAAATAGGACCTCCAATATTGTCGTAAGCAGTAAACGGAGGATAATGACCATGCCATGAATACTGTGCTCTGAATTGTTCCCCTGGAGGATCTGCTTTTACGCCATCACCTCTTGTATCATTCATGGTATTTATCCCCCATCCGGTAGCATTACCAATTTCGTATCTTGTTTCGTTTACAAGTGCATTGCGGTACTGCCAGTAAAAATAAACTCCTGTCAAAGTGTTGTTCGGTAATTCAATTTCGGGGTCCCCATCCACATTACCGGTATTAGTAAAAGTATAATCATAAATAAAATAATTATCGTGGTATTGCTGGCTGAACTGGATAATTTTGCGGGTCATTGTAATACCAAGCTGGGTATTAGCTACATTAACAATCATTCTATCGGGTTTCATATCCGGGTCAACTTCATCGTTATCGGTAGGGTTGTTGTATGATACAATGCCGTCAACTGTAACGACAGGAGGATCGAATTTGCTAATCATTTTAAATTCCTGCGGGAAGAATTCGTTTGTACCGGGAACGCGGGGTCCAACATGCACAACTTTATAAGGATAATTTACACCATCCTGGTCGGTAAAATTTGTCGCCCCTATCCAAAAACCACGTGCCGCCTCGGCATCCTGTCTGACATAGATTGCCGGCCATTGCATGCCGTCCTGCTGTACTTTAACTCTTCCTTCTTCTATTTCACTGCCGATTTCAGAAAACCAGCTCTGGAGCGAACCTGCAGTCATCCACTTAATATTATATTGGGCAAAGCTGCTATCCGGAATTACAATTGCAATAGCTGCCAATATAATTATCAGATACTTAATTTTTTCTCTAACTGATAAAACTTTCATTTATTCCTCAGAATTTGTTGCTATAATGTTATAATTCTAAAGTTAATTTTAATCCCCAAAAGATATCTCTAGGATTCAAGAATGTTAAAAATGTTTGATTCGGCATATCTATGTATGATTTATTTTTCAGCCATTGATCTTTAGTTGCCTGGTCAGCATTCGGATCCCAAGCGTGATATTCTCCTATACGATAATCGCCAGGTCTATCATTGCCAAATTCAAAATAACTAGGATCGGTGGTATTTGAATATCCAACATTAGGAGAACCGTCCGGGTTCTTGGGATAATTATCAAAAGATGATTTAGGCAGATGCAGCGATCTCATATAAGCTAAATAATCATTTGCATCTACAAAACCGCCCTGTGACATATATTTATAATTAAAGAGGTTGTTTATATCGGCAAACAACTCAAGGTTAACAACTCCAAGACTAAATCTTTTGCTGAGTCTTATATCAAAATTAATGTAATCATTCCATTGTACGTTATTAACGACGCCTGGAATAGAACCGCCGTTTGCCCAGCTAAAATAATAACCCGAACGCCATGAACCTACAATGTTAAGAAGCCAATCGCCCAAAATATTAACCCCACCAAGTTTAGGACCAAAGTCAGAAGGCGTAAAAACATTTAGACTCATTCTCGCATAAGGTCTTGGAACAGGCCTTTCCTGATAATAGGATCTGGTTGTAAGTTCGTATCTTTTTTGTTCTGCGGGATTTTCATAATAAGTACCGAATGCAAAATTGCCGGAGGTTGTTACATCGTAAGTATAATTGACAAAACCCTGAATCCACGAGCCTCTGTTTTTTGTTAAAGTTAATTCAAAACCTCTAACATCTTGATAATTATTAGGTGTGGTTACTGAATAACTTACTTTTCCGTCACGACTAACATAACTAACAAGCCTCGATTGCAATGAAACATCTTTGTAATACCCTGCAAGGTGAATTAAAAACATATCGAGCAGATTTTGTTCGTAGCCAAGCTCATAAGCAACAGTTTTTTGTAAAGGTAAGTTAGGATTAGCCAGTCTGGTAACAGCATTGTTGTCTAAAAATCTTCTTACCAGATATAAATTTTCCGGCGTAGGTATTTGTCTGAAATGTCCGTAATTAAAATATAATTTGCTGTTTTCAGTGATCGGAAAAGAAATACCTAGTCTTGGACTAACAGTAAACTGTTTAACAACAGGTGATTGAGCCACCGTATCTAGCTTACCAGTGGAAGATAATGAGTGGGTATAAGGATTACTAAAATCATACCATTCACCGCCCGGATTGGAATATTCAGCACGAAGCCCAAGGTTGGCAACCATTCCCTCAAATTCTAATTTATCCTGAATATAAATTGCACCCCTCGAAGGATACGTGTGCCATATTGATCTAGATCTTCCGCTTGGAAGATATTCATCAATCGAACCATAATGCACATTATTATCAGTCACATTGAACTCAATACCGGCTTTAATTTCATTATGCTCATCGAGCTGACTCTGAAAAACTCCTCTCAGATTATAGGTAGTAATTTTACTGCTGTCGCGTGAATTACTAAAACCAACACCCATTCTTAAACCACTGCCTATTCCGCTTACAGGAAAGTCCGAATACCCGAACGGAGCTTCATCAACAAAATAGTTGCTGCCAAACTGATAAACGCTGTCGGTATTTCTGTTGCGTCCGGGTCCGGTATAATATCTTGAGCCAAAAGCAGTAAAAGTAATTTCATAATAAGTTGATGGATTTATAACATTTGTAAATTTTGCCCCATACATTAAATAATTAACTTTGCTTGGCGCCCAATAGTCTGTTGCAAACATTCTTGCATCAATATAACTTACCTGATTCAAAGCACTGGCAATGCCATCGGGAGAACTAAATAATCCATTCAATCCGGCATTATTATCATTAGTACCAATATCCTGAGCAAGCAGCCCTTGAATCATCAGTTTTTTACCTTTTCCTACATCACTTGTTAATTTCAATTGTCCAGAATATTGGTTTAAGCCATTTCTGGATAATGGTATGACGTACTCATTCTGAGTCTGGCGATACGATGCGAAAAACCTAAGCTCTCCTAAATCTTTCCCAACAAGTGGAACAGGTCCGCCAAAACTCATATCGATATCGTAATCGGGCAGCCTGATATCAAGTTGTCTTCTATGCTGCCACAGAAAAAGTTTTTGAGCCGCCAGAGGTGTTAAATCATTATTTGGGTCATTATCCTGCAGTGTTTTATTCGCTATGGCAATCCATCCTTCAAACGAGGGATATTGTTTTTGTGTAAAAGCATCCCACGCACCGTTCGTAGTTCCGGTCCATGCAACAGCATCGTCTAGGTATGGTCTTAGCCAATAGGTATTCGGGTCGTTCGGTGAGGGACCGAAGTGCTTTGCGGCTGCAGGACTATACCTGCCAAGGAAACTGAAATAATACTTATCCCGCGAACCCTCTTTTGTCGTAACGTTAATTAAACCGGAGCGCACATCGCCGTATTCAGCATTAAACCCGCCGGTTTGAATCTGAATTTGATCAATTGAAGTATAGCTGATGCCCATAAAAGGTGAATTGTCTCTCTCATCTCTTAACGTCATACCATTAACAACAAACCCGGTTTGATTGGCACTGCCGCCTCTTATAACGAGTCCCGGCTCAACACCGGCTTGCAGCCCGATTACGCCAGAAATGCTTGTAACGGGTAAGCTTTCTATCTGTTTAACATCAAGATTAATACGGCTTGCCGAAACATCTTTTTGTACAATTGGTGTTTGAGCTACGACAACTATTTCTGCGGTTTGTACTGACTCTGAAGAAAGCTGAGCATCAATAGTTGTTGTCTGTCCAATGTTAACAACTACATCTCTAACTGTATAAGTTGTGTAGCCAACCATGGAGAATTTCAAGGTATAGGTACCCGGAGTTACGTTAAGAATAACATAATAACCATCAGGGTTTGCAGCAGCACCCATTGTAGTACCTTCAATAACAACATTACAACCAATTAAAGCTTCACCGGTAGCAGCATCTTTAACGGTTCCGGCTATTTTCCCTGTCTGTGCACGAATTTGTGAAGAAACTAAACCAACTAAAATTGAGAGAAGTAAAAATTTTCTCATATTCGAAATCTCCTAAGTTTCGCACTTGATAATCTATAAATTGAATTCTGAGAGTGAGATTTTAAACCCACATATAGAAAGGTATATCATCCGTTTCATTAATGTGCCTCCCCTTTTTAAATAACGGAATTTTAAAGCCTTAACAATTTGTGAACTATATGAAGTAATAACACTACACAAAAGTGTAGTTTTACCACTGCTGTCCAAGATTTTTTCATTTGCAATAAAAAATCTTGTTTACAAAAAGATTTCTAATTTTTTTGTCATTCTTCGAACTCAACCCCCTATCCCCCTTCTCTTCACAAGAGAAGGGGGAATTAAAGGGGGATGAGTTTGTTTTATTATGTTTCACGAAAAAAACGTACTTAATTATTATAATTTAATTCAACGCAATTGTTCTAATAAATTTATTTTGGACAGATATGAGTTTTACAAAAATGCAGGCAGAAAAATCAGTACAGAAATTGCTCTCTCAAAATCACTTACAATACCGGCAGAATCTTCAATTTTTGTCCTTTATTTACGGCTTCAGCCCTGCTGTGTACATGAAGTTTTTCGTATATACTTCTTATATGGTATTTTACGCCGTCAACGGAAAGAAAAACTTCCTCGGCAATTTTTTTATAAGATTTACCTTCAGCCAAATAATTAAGAATCGTAATCTCTTTATCCGTTAACCTATCCTGTTCGTGTTCCGGTTTAAATTTATGAAACGACTTCAAGACCTTTCGTGCTATTTGCGGCGTCATCGGCGAGCCACCTCTTACAGCAAGTCTAATCGACTCAATTAATTCTTCCGGCGAGACGGATTTATGCAGATAGCCTATAGCGCCCGACTGAAGCGAACCGAAAATACTTTTATCGTCATCCTGAATTGATATCATTATAATCAAAGCATTACTGTTGATTCCGCTTATAATTTCGGCACCTTTAATTCCGGAAATTCCCGGCAGTCCGATATCCAATAAAATAACATCGCTTTTTTTAATTGCTTCGGATTCAACTGCTTCTTCACACGAGCCGAACGAACCTAACACAACAAATTCTTCCTCGCCGTTCAGTAATGTTTCCCATGCAGTTCTCGCATAAATATTGTCTTCAATAATTGATACCGTAACCATGTCATTATTTTTTTTGATTAAGTTGTGCATAAATTAAATTATCCGCACTACCCATTAAGGTAGAATTAAATTTTTATCGAAAAGTACCATCCAGTTCCGTTATTTACTGAGGTCTTTAGTTCATATTTAGCTTTTAACTGTTCTGCTCTGTTTTTAATATTTACAATTCCATAGCTGAAACTTTTCTGCACAGCATCAAAACCAACACCATCGTCGGAAATATAAAAATCCAGATTTTTATTGTTAATAATAAACTTAATATCCACATGTTTGCATTGGGAATGCTTGACAATATTCGTCAATGTTTCTTTGCATATACACCATAGATGCTGGCGTTTTTCCATGGGTATTGATTTGTTGTCAATTCCGTTAGGAAGTTCGATTTTGTAATTAATCCCTTTTGAATCTAGTAAATCGGAAGCATATCTGTTAAATTTGATTAAAAACTTTCCAAGTCCGTCTTCCTCGGGGTTAACAGTCCAGATCAAATCTTTTACTTTCTCCTGTGCATCGTCGGAACTTTCCATAATTAAATCAAGATATTTTGAAACACCGTCCATGTTTTCAGAAGGTAAACTTTTCCTTACCGCTCTAACAAAATATTGAATACTCGATAAAGAACCTCCAACCTCATCGTGCAAATTTCTTGCAATTCTTGTGCGTGTTCTTTCGACTTCCAGCAGCCGGTTGAGTCTTGCTTCATAGAATAAAAAAATGACAAACAAAAATGTAATTACAAACAAACCTCTAAACCACCATGTTTCCCAGAAAGGAGGCGTAATAATTATTCTTATTGCCTTTTCAGTATCGCTCCATAATCCATCATTATTAGAAGCCTTAACTTTCAATACATACCTGCCAGGGTTCAAATTAGTAAACTTAGCATAGCGGTGATTTGCATCTACAAATATCCAATCGTCGAGAAAACCTTCCAGTTTATAAGCATACCTGTTTTTTGAAGGAATTGCGTAATGCAGCGCAGCAAACTCAAAACTAATTACTTTATCCTGATAGGACAATTTAATTTCGTTAAGTTCATTCAATGGTTTTTTTAACGGTGAATTTTCCCCTGCTTCTACTTCGTGCTCCATTATCATCAATTTTGTAAATGCTATTTGAGGCTTGTACGGATTATCAATAATTTCATCCGGGTTAAAAGAAATTAAACCGTTTGAAAAACCGAAATACATTTTTCCGTCTTTGTCCTTAAAATAAATATTACCGTTTAATTCCAGACCGGTTAAACCGTCTTTAACACTATAATTATTGAATGTCTTTTGCTCAGGATTAAATTTGCTTATGCCTTCATTGGTTCTAATCCATAAATTGCCGTGATTATCTTCTTGAATACCATATATGGTATTATCAGCTAATCCCTGTTCAGTATTGAATTGTTCAAAATTATCTTCTTCTCTATTATATCTGTTTAATCCTTGATAAGTACCAATCCATAATTCACCGGCACTCGATTCAAAGATACAGTAAACACGATCATTTGACAGGGAAGTTTTGTCGTTTATAACGGACTGGTAATGTTTGAATGTTTCGGTGGTTTTATTAAAAACGTCAAGTCCCCCAAAAGTACCAATCCACAAAGTTCCTTTGCTGTCTTCGAGTATAGCCATCACACGGGAATCGCTTATGGTTTCTTTTTTATCTTCGTAGTGGATGTATTTTTTATACTCTTTTTTTTGAGGGTTGTAGTAGGTTAGTCCTCCAGCCATTGTTCCAGCCCAAAAGTTATGATGTTTATCTACATAGAAACATTTCACAAAATTGTTACCTTGAGTTGGTGTGCCATCATCGGCATATTGCACATTTACAAATTCATTAATCTGTCTGTCGTAGTAATGAATACCGTCATAACTTCCGACCCAAAGATTTCCTTCTTCATCAAAGTAAGAGCTTCGTGAAGAGTGCCCGTTCATAACAGGGTTCTTATGAGAAGCAGTAGTAGAATTTCTGCTAAAATCCGCCTCACACCAAAATTTTATCTTTCTGTTTTTTCTGTCAACAAGCTCCGGCTTTTTTAAACTTGCCCACAGTATTTGATCGTAAACATATTTTGAAGGAAACAAGCGGATATTCCCGGCAGCTAATTTATAAGCTTCCTTAAAACTTATCAGCCGAAATTTCTTTTTCATTGAATCGTATTTGTTAACTCCGGAAATAGTTCCGACCCAAAAAACTCCGGTTCTATCCTTAAAAATGGATCTGATATTGTTGTTGTTGATAGTTTTTGGATCGTTGGGATTGTAATAAATATCTCTCTTTGAAAAATTATCTTTGTTAAATAGGAACAAACCGTTGTAAGTCCCTACCCAAATGTATGTCTCGTCTTCATATAAAGTTCTTACATTTAAGTGATCGGGTATGATCGGAAAATTTTTATCATTTTTTATGTTATAAAAAATTTTCTTTTTACGGTCGAATAAGTTTACTCCACCTCCGAATGTTGCAACCCAGAAATGTCCTTTATCATCTTCCAGAAACTGCATAACCTGGTCATGGTCGATGCTGTATTTATTCATCGGATCATGCTTAAAAGAAATAAATTTATTTTTCTCGGGAATAAATAAATTCATTCCTCCGTCAAAAGTGCCCACCCAAAGATTATGTGCTTTGTCTTCATAAATTGCGCTTGCCATATCGCTGCTGATTGAATTTGTATCATCGGGGTTATGTTTGTAACGGACAAAAGTCCCGGCAGCAGGATCAAACAAATTCAAGCCGCCGCCTAAAGTTGAAATCCATATTCTGTTTTTCGTATCCATGTACAACTTATAGATGATATCGCTGCTTATAGATGCCGGATCATTAGGATTGTGTCTGTATCTTCTGAATTTCCCGGTCTTGCTGTTAAATTTATTTAAGCCGCCGCCTAAAGTACCCACCCAGAGAATGCCGTTTTTATCTTTTAAGAGACTAAATACGTGGTTAAAGCTGAGGCTGTTTGTATCATTAGGTTCGTTTTTAAAATAGAGGAAACTATAGCCGTCATATCTGCATAACCCATTTTCGGTTGCCATCCAGATAAAACCCGTGCTGTCTTGAATTATATCATTTACGTTACCTGGAATTAACCCCTGCTCTCTTCCGATACGGTCAAACGAAATCCTTGAACTTTGAGCTGAAAGTAAACCGCAGCTAAAAAAGATTAAAACAAAAAGGAGAAACTTATTGACAGGAAAACGACAATAGTTAATAGCTGCTACAATATTTAATGGGTTACCAAACAAATTAGACCACTTATTTTGGACGCATAAAAATTGCTGCCTAAAAATACAAAGAAGAAAACTTCAAAAAATTTTCTCTTGTACAATGACGACATTATAAAATTCGACTATAAAATTCAAAGATGCATTGTAAGCAATTCTTAATTTCGGATTAGTGAATTCGCTAATTCCTGATTTGCAAATTCGCAATCCCTTTTCCCTTTTTCATCGAAAACTACCCGATTATGTAGTAAAAATAAGTGACCACTTTCTATTTTAAGCAGCAAAAAAGCCAGTAGATAATAAAGCAAACTTCTCAAGTAAACTTTATTAAAAAACTTAAGAAGCTGATTCAATTATAAGAAGAGAGAAATTAGCTCATAAAAATCATTTTTTTTGTGGAAACATTATGTTGATTAGAAAATTGATTGTTCTTATCTCAATGTTTATCTTTTTTTGTCCCTCAGTTGCAAAATTCCAGCCCGATTCATGCAAATCGGAATCGGACACACTGCGGCAAGAATGTAAAGATTACCCAAAAGCCCAGCGCGAATTCAGAGGTGTATGGGTTGCTACTGTAAACAATACTGACTGGCCAAGCCGTATAGATCTAACAACTGATGAACAAAAAAAAGAAGCTGTCGAACTTCTTGATCTGCTAAAAAACAATAACTTTAATGCGGTTATACTTCAAGTAAGACCTCAGTGTGATGCACTTTACAAAAGTGATCTTGAGCCGTGGTCTTATTTTCTTACTGGCAAACAGGGAACTGCCCCTTCGCCGTTTTACGATCCTCTTCAATTTTGGATTGAAGAAGCTCACAAAAGAGGACTCGAACTGCACGCATGGATTAATCCTTACAGAGCACATCACGTAAAAGGAGGAGAAGTCAGCGAATATTCGGTTGTTAAAAAGCATCCGGATTGGGTAGTGCACCTTAAAGCTGGTTATTGGTGGCTTGATCCCGGCAAAAAAGAAGTGCAGGATTACTCGTACAATGTTGTAATGGATATAACAAAAAGATACGATATTGACGGCATCCATTTCGACGACTATTTTTATCCATATCCTTCCTATAATAACAACGAAGATTTCCCTGATGATCAAAGCTGGCAGGAGTACATAAATAAAGGCGGTAAATTAAGCAGAGAAGACTGGCGGCGGGAGAACATAAATAAATTCATCGAGAGGGTTTACGAAGGGGTAAAAAAAATTAAACCTATGGTGAAATTCGGCTTAAGTCCGTTTGGAATCTGGAGACCCGGTCACCCGGCGTCAATTGAGGGATTTGATCAGTATGAAAAAATATATTCCGATGCAAAATTATGGATAAACAACGGCTGGGTCGATTACTGGGCGCCGCAGCTTTACTGGAAAATAAGCAGTCTGCACCAAAGCTATCCAATAATTTTAGGTTGGTGGGAAAATCAAAACAAATTAAACAGACACTTCTGGCCCGGCATTTATATTGTAAGACAAAATAATGATCCAAACATAACAGAAGTAACAAATCAAATCATGGTAACACGGGGCATGCTGCCGGATTCACCGGGTAATATTCATTACAGCATAAGTGCTTTAGAGGATTCGCCGGAATTAGCAGCAGCATTGTCAAATGGTCCTTATAAACAGCAGGCTCTCGTTCCTTCCACACCGTGGTTTCATGGGAGCGTTCCGGACTCACCTGCCGTCAAAACTACAATTGAAAATGACAGTGTAAAAATAACATGGGACAATAAAAGCAATGATAACATTTTTAAATGGGTTATCTATTTTAAGTACGACGGCAAATGGGATTATAAAATAGTTGCTTCGGATATAAATTCATACACTGCACCTCTTAGTTCGGAATATAAATTCATAAACGACAGCGGCGAATTAGTTGTAAAAAAATTTGAATTGACGCATATTGCAGTATCTGCTGTTGATAGAATAAGCAATGAAAGTAAGCCGGTTATAATTGAGATTAAATGAATGAAAGCAAAATACTTCATCGGATTGGACGGCGGGGGAACAAAAACGACTTGTGTGTTAACCGACTATAATTTAAAACCATTATACACCTGCAGCGGCGGTCCTTCCAATTTTTTAATTTTCGGCACGCAAAAAGTTTCATCGACAGTACTTTCACTTATCTTAGAAACATTAAATCACACAAAAATATCACCGGAAGAAGTCGAATCAATTTTGATCGGAACCGCAGGCGCCGGAAGAGCCGACCATGCTTTAAAATTAAAAAACGATTTTATTTCCTATGCAAAAAAAGAAGGCTATGTGTTTAATTCCTTTGATGTAAGAAGCGATGCAAGAATTGCTCTCGAAGGTGCTTTTTCTGGTAAGCCGGGCTGCTTACTAATTGCCGGTACCGGCTCAGTAATTATGGCTAAAGATAAATTTAATAATATTCATCGTGCCGGCGGCTTCGGAAGAGTTATAGGAGACGAAGGAAGCGGATACAGCCTTGGAAGAAAAGGTTTAATTTCAGTTGCAAAAGAACTTGACGGAAGAGGCGAAAAAACTAAACTGACAGAAATGCTAAAAAGAGATTTCGGAATTACTTCTGCACCCAGTCTTATCACGGAAGTTTATAGTAATAATTTCGATATAGCATCTTTTGCACCAAAAGTAATTGAAGCAGCAGAGAAAAGCGACGAACTTTCAAAAAAAATTCTGGAAGATGAATCAGACGAGCTAATTCTTCATGTAAAATCAATGATTAAAATTATCGGTGAAGAAAAAACTAAACTGTGTCTGTCGGGCGGAATAATTTCTGTAAAAAATTATTACTCTGATTTATTCAGAGCAAAGCTTGAAAAATTTCTTCCTTCGGTTAGCATCGTTGAAGCAGAAAATTCTCCGGCTGTCGGCGCCGCTATTATGGCAAAAGATTTGACAATTGAGTAAAAAAATTTTTTATCCGAATGACAATAAAAAAATCTTTCCGTAACCCGTGGACATGGGTCCCAACTTTATATTACGCTGAGGGAATCCCTTATATAGTTGTGATGACTGTTTCGGTTATTATGTACAAGAGACTGGGAATTTCAAACACCGATATTGCGCTCTACACAAGCTGGCTTTACTTACCATGGGTAATAAAACCGCTTTGGAGTCCGGTGGTAGATATACTCCGCACCAAAAGATTCTGGATTGTAATTATGGAGTTAATTATTGGTGCCGGTTTGGCTGGAGTAGCTTTAACTATTCCTGTATCTAATTTTTTCCAGTATACTTTGGCTTTTTTCTGGCTTCTCGCATTCAGTTCGGCAACGCATGACATTGCCGCAGATGGATTTTATATGCTCGGCTTATCTAAACATGAACAGGCGTGGTTCGTAGGGATAAGAAGCACGTTTTACAGATTGGCAATGATTACCGGACAGGGACTGCTCGTAATTTTAGCAGGTTATCTTGAAAGCAGCAGTGGGCTTCCACCTATAGAAGTAAATGTTAACTCAATTACCGGTAAAGAAATTTCTAAAATTATCTCTCCCGAAAAAATTAGTTTTGCTGCAAGAACTGATAAGCTGCAATTTTTAACTTATCCCAACCAACTATATATCAGCACTGCTCAAATAGCAAAATCTGAAGCCGACTCTATAATCAATCTTGCAAGACAATGGAATACAAAACATCATTTCTATGAAACCGAAATCAAAACTGCAGCCGAAACAAATGAAAAACCGTCGTGGTGGAATAGATATGTAGTTCAAAATCTGGAAAATTTTCTTAAAAAATATTTTGGCCCGGAAATAAAAAAAGTACCTCAGAAAGATATAGCGGGTAATGCAGGGATAATCTATTTCAAACTTTCTAAAGAACCGGGAAAAGGGAAAGAGGTAGTACTAAATTTCAGTTTAGAATCCGGTGATAACAGTATTTCTCTTGCTGAGGGTACACGCTTTGTTTTTAATTCCTCTAACTGGAACACTCCGGCAATGGCAGTAATTCAGCTAGATCCAAAATTAAAAACCGAAACCTCAGCTAAGTTTAAAGGCTTATCCGGCAATATTCCTTTTGCCTGGATGATAACATTTTTTATAATGGCGGGATTGTTTATTCTGTTTTTCATTTATCATAAATTCATTCTCGCTTATCCTGTCACCGATAAACCCGTTGTAAGTGAAGGCTCAATAAAAAATGTGCTAAAAGAATTCTTCAGAACCTTTACCCTATTTTTCAAGAAAAGGCAGATTGGGTTAATAATTGCTTTTATTCTCTTGTACAGACTTGGTGAAGCCCAGCTTGTGAAGCTTGCTGCTCCTTTTCTACTCGACCCTTACGAAGCGGGGGGATTGTCTCTTACTACCGGACAAATTGGATTTGTCTACGGCACAGTAGGAATTACTGCACTGACGCTTGGAGGAATTTTAGGTGGATTCCTCGCCGCTAAAAACGGTTTGAAACACTGGCTCTGGTGGATGTTAGTTGCAATTAATCTGCCAGACATTGTTTATGTCTATCTTGCCTATTCACAAACACAAAACTTCCTAATTATTAATTTAATGGTTGCAGTTGAGCAATTTGGCTACGGATTCGGATTTACTGCATTTATGCTTTATCTGATTTATATTTCAGAAGGCGATCATAAAACTTCGCACTATGCAATTGCAACCGGCTTTATGGCGCTGGGAATGATGATTCCGGGAATGTTCAGCGGATGGCTCCAGGAAATAATAGGCTACAAACATTTTTTCATCTGGGTCTGCATTGCAACAATACCGGCATTTATAATTACAAAATTTATTCCGCTCGATCCGGAGTTCGGACGTAAAAACGAGTAAACAATTTTTATAAACAAATTGAGTGCAAAAATGGGTAAATCATTATTTACTTTATTTGTATTATTTTTGACCTTTTTTAACTTAGCCGCTCAGGAAGATAAAATGAATATTATTAACAACATTGTTAACGAAATCAAAACAAAGTACGCCCCCGATAAAAGAACTGCCGTCTTCGAAATTGCCGCTGCAGATTCGGGTGGTATTTATATTCTTTCGGGCGAGACAAATTTATCCGAAGCAAAAGAAGAACTCATTAAACATCTGGAAAAGACAAACATCCCTTTTCAAGAAAAAATTGTTCTTCTTCCCTCCAATGAATTAAACGGAAATATCTTCGGCGTAGTAAAATTATCTGTAGCAAACATTAGAACTAAGCCGAGCCATACTGCGGAATTGGCTACGCAGGCATTGCTAGGAACACCGCTGAAAGTCTTGAAAAAAAGTGACGATTTCTATCTTGTGCAAACTCCGGATAATTATATCGCATGGGTTGACGGTGGCGGTATCGAATTAATGGATAAAGAAAAAATCTATAAATGGACAAACGAAGATAGAATTATTTACACAGTTGAGTACGGTTTTTCTTATTCCGAACCAGATGCGAATTCACAGCATATTTCTGATCTTGTCGCCGGAGATATTTTAATTAATCTCGGGGAAGAAAATAATTTTTACAAGGTTATGTACCCCGACAAAAGAATTGCTTTCGTCGAAATAAAAAAATGCTCGCCTTTAAAAGATTGGCTGAATAATGCTGCACCCACAGAAGAAAATATTATAGCTACCGCAGAAAAGTTCTTGGGTGTTCCGTATTTATGGGGAGGGACTTCTGCAAAAGGAATGGATTGCAGCGGTTTTACCAAAACAGTTTATTTCTTAAACGGTGTTGTACTGGAGCGCGATGCTTCGCAGCAGGTAAATACCGGTATACCTGTTGACACAGAAAATGGATTTGAGAATTTACGCCCCGGCGACCTGTTGTTTTTTGGGGAAAAACAAAACGGCGATAAAAATGAAAGGGTTACTCATGTAGCAATTTATAAGGGCAATTACGAATATATCCATGCTTCGGGAAGAGTGATGATTAACAGTTTCGAGAAGGATTCTGCTAACTTCAACAGCTACAGACTAAATCATTTTATTAGAGCAAAACGAATTATTAACTCCCTTGATAAAAACGGCATAACAACAATAAAACATAATAAATTTTATACGGGAGATTTCTAATGAAACATAACAGAAGAAATTTTATCAAATTTTCCGGACTAGTAGGCGGTTCGGTTTTATTAGGCGGGTTTAACAAAAATATATTTTCAAAAAATATTTCCATACAAAACAAAAACAGAAAAATGAGACTAACTTTCAAACCTTATACGCTGCAGCTAAAGCATGTTTTTACGATTGCAGTAAGCTCAAGAACCACAACACCGGTAATGTTAACACAAATTGAATATGACGGCATAATCGGCTACGGCGAAGCTTCAATGCCTCCATATTTGGGTGAATCACAGGAAACGGCAGCAAAGTTTCTCTCTAAAGTTGATCTTTCCCAATTCAATGATCCTTTTGAAGTGGAAGACATCATGGAATATGTTGACGGCATCGAAGAAAAAAATACTGCCGCAAAAGCATCGGTAGATATTGCACTTCATGATCTTGTAGGTAAACTTCTCGGCAAACCATGGTATAAAATATGGGGCTACGATAAAAAGAAGACTCCTTACATTTCTTTTACTATAGGTATTGATAAACCGGAAGTAGTACGTCAAAAAGTAAAAGAAGCAGAAGAATACAAAATCTTAAAGGTAAAACTCGGCGGCGATAACGATAAAGAAATGATTGAAACAATAAGATCTGTTACGGATAAACCTATAATCACTGACGTTAATCAAGGCTGGCACGACAAACAATTTGCACTCGATATGATTCATTGGCTCAATGAAAGAAATGTTAAACTAATTGAACAGCCGCTGCCAAAAGAACAGGTTGACGATATGGCATGGATTACCGAGCGAAGTCCAATTCCAACATTCGGCGATGAGGCAGTGCAAAGAATACCCGACGTAATGAAAGCCTACGGTGTTTATTCCGGTATAAATATAAAATTAATGAAATGCACGGGATTAAGAGAAGCACACAAAATGCTCGAACTTGCAAAATCGCTGGGGATGAAAATAATGCTTGGTTGCATGACCGAAACATCGTGTGCTATTTCTGCCGCTTCACAGCTTTCGCCGGAAGTTCACTGGGCTGACCTGGACGGCAATTTATTAATAAGTAATGACCCGTTTGAAGGGACAAAAATAGTTGATGGGAAAATTGTTTTGAACGAAGAACCCGGAATCGGGCTTTCGAAAGTTCCGGCAGAGTAGTTGTATTGTCGTTAATCAATATTATAATTGAAGGTTGAACCCGCTTCGACTGCGAGGCGAGCATTGAACATTGAGAATTACTTACGTTATCATATTTATGAATTATTGTACTTAGTTACTCACATTACGCAGAATGTTAATTGGAATTGCCACGAGCTTTAGCTCGTGGATTAATGAACACCCAAAAGACAGCTTTAGCCACATTAATTACGAAAAATGGTGCTAAAGC